>CANOET010000168.1 GCA_947564835.1 uncultured Eubacterium sp.
ATGCAGAATACCTAGGGATTCTTAACATTCTGGAATAGGAGCCGCAAGCCAGGCCATTTCCCCCTCTCCCGGCGTCCGGTTAGCCACCCCCCTTTCCCCAGAACTAACCAGGATCCCTCAGCCACCCCATATATACAGAAAAGGAAGAGATTTTATGCAATTTCTAAAAAGTTTCCGTATCAAAACAAAAATCCTGATTTTATTTCTGGCAATCATGCTTCTATCCACATTTCTGCCAGTCTCCGTCACATACTACAATAATCAGAAGCGCCTCAAACAGCAAATCGGGGAATTATCTGCCCAGACGTTATATGCCCTGGACAACAGCATGTCTCTGATGACGGAACATGTCGGTCAGGATGCGAATGTGCTGTTCTGGAACCAGATGGTGCAGGATACGTTCGGAGATATTGAGGCGGATGCGCGAAGCCCGGAAATCCAGACGCAGGTGAAGGACTGCCTGATTAATATGATGCTGGCGGGGGACTATATTTCTTCGATTATTTTGTATGACCATTTCGGAAATGCATATCATTGTGTGCGGGAAGGTGTTTTAATCCGGACGGATCTTCCGGTGCAGGAGGCGCCCTGGTATGAGCAGGTGATTGAAAGCAATGGGGAATGGGTTTTTGAGACAGACGGGGGCGGCATGGTTGCTTACCGGGGAGAGAACAGGAATATTTTGTCGATGATCAAGGTGATTAAGAGCAAGGAGGATTATTCGGATCTGGGTATTTTGATGGTCAATATCGACGAAAAGACGATTCAGCGGTATTTTGAGATTGTTGGAAATCATACGGATTCTAATTTTTATATTTTGTCAGGAGATGCATTGCTGTTTGGGCCGCAGGACCCGGACTGTTATGAGCAGAACCGGCAGCTGATCCGGGAACTGGAGGTGGAGCAGCCGGTGTTTGTGAATACGGGGAAGCATCCGACGGTTTATCAGAAAATTTATTCCAGTATTGAGGATTGGGTGATTGTGGGGGAGATCCCGATGGAGAGCTTTCATATCCGTTATGACAATTGGCAGACGGTGCTGATTCTGGCTGGGAACCTGGCGCTGCTTCTGATCTGCTGGGTGGTAATTACGCTGATGCTGAGCAAGCCGATCCAGCAGATGGAGGAGCAGATCAACGGTGCGCAGGGGCTGCTTGCAGATATTCCGGTGGAGGAAGGGCGTACGGATGAGATCAGCAGGCTGAAATATGCTTATAACAGGATGCTGCAGTCGATCCGGGAGCTGCTGGAGAAAACGAAAAAGGAAGAAGAGGTGATCCGCCAAAATGAGCTGGATCTGATCCTCGAGCAGGTCAGTCCGCATTTTTTGTATAATACGCTGGATACGATCAGTGCGCTTGCCCTGATCGGGGACAATGAAAAGGCGTTTCAGACGACGCAGGCGCTGGGGCGGTTTTACCGGAACAGCTTAAGCAGCGGCAGGCAGATGGTGTCGGTAAAGGAAGAACTGGATATGATAAAAAGCTATGTTACGATTTTAAATATACGATATGAGAATCAAATACAGCTGGAGTGTGAGGTTGAACCGGAAATCGAACAGGAAATGATCTTAAAGCTGACGCTGCAGCCGTTGGTGGAAAACGCGGTATGCCATGGCATTCGTTTAAAGCCTGGGGCGGGTAAGCTGAAAATCGTATGCCGCAGGTATGGGCAGGATCAGATGGAATTGTCCGTGTGGGACAACGGGATCGGCATGGAGCCGCAGAACATCCAGGAGGTGCTGTATGGAACGAAAAAGCGGACCGGCTTCGGGCTGCAGAGTGTCCGGCAGCGGATGGAGCTGTTTTATGGCAAAACCGGGCTGGTCTGCCTGGAAAGTGAAGCCGGGCAGTGGACGAAGGTGACTGTTTATGCGATGCGGGGGATGGAAGATGGAAATGAAAAATAAACTTAAGATCTTAATTGTAGATGATGAAACGTATGAGCGGATTTTGATTGAAAAGTGTGTGGATTGGGAGGTGATGGGGTTTCAGATTGCAGGGTCGGTGTCATCCGCCGGGGAAGCGCTGGAAGTATTTGAGCAGGAGCAGCCGGATATGGTCTTTACGGATATTAATATGCCGCTGATGGACGGCCTGGAGCTGAGCCGTAAGATCCGGGAAAAGAACAGGGATGTAAAAATTGTGATTATTACGGGATACCGGGATTTTGAATATGCCAGAACGGCAATTAAAATCGGCGTCGAGGACTTTTTATTAAAGCCGATTGCTTCAGAAGAGCTGGAAAAGACGGCGGAAAAGGTAAAACAGGACTTATTAAATGAGAGAGAAAAGCAAAAACAGCTGGAGGAAAGCTGGCCGATCCTGAGTCAGGATCTGACCAAAAGGATCTGTATGAAGCAGATCGGGCAGGAAGAGGCAGCGTTAAAGCTGCGGGCTTATGAACTTCCGCTGTTATATGAGCAGGAGATGACCGGCATTCTGGTAGAAGTGATGGAAAAAGAGTGGGAAAAAATAGACCAGATGCCTGCCGCGGTCAGCCGTATCCTTGGCCGGGAGCATTTTTTATATAGTATTTTTCCGAAGAACCGGTTTTTTATTCTGGTGGACGCGCAGGCAGGCACGGACTGTGCGCAGGTGCTGTTTGAAAATATCCGTACCATTTTGTCCGAGCCTGTCAGCATGACGGTAAGCGGCGTCCATCAGGGGTTTGAAGGGTGCAGCGAGGCTTTTTCGGAATGCCAGGAATCAATGTTTAATACGATGAAAGGCACCGGATCACAGCTGATTTGTTACAAGGACTATATGGAGCTGGTGCATTATGTGGAAAAAACATATCCGGTCAGCTTTGAAAAATTCCGGCTTGCGGTCCGCAGTGCGGATTTTGAGGCGGCTGTTTCTTTTGTAGACGAGTATTTGGAGCGGTATATTTACCAAGGTCCGATCCTTGTGTCGCAATTGCGCAATGTCGGCGTGCTGCTTCTTCATAATACAGCCATCGTTTTAAAAGATCTGGGCATGAGCTTTGACGACGTGGACCGGATTGGTATTTATCAGAAAATTTCCGATATTGGTTCGGTGCAGGCGTTTTGTAGAGAGTTTTATGAGTTTTTAGAAATAATTATAAAAACAGTTGCAGAGTTTTCACAAGTGAACAGCATGAGCCAGAAAGCCTTGCAGTATATCGAAGACCATCTGTCCGTCAACGGGCTGTCGCTTCATATGGTCGCATCCGGCCTGTATGTCAGCAACAGCTATCTGAGCCGGGTGTTTAAGCAGTTTTCCGGGGAAAGCATTACCAAATATATTATGCGCAAGCGGATTGAAAAAAGTATGGAGTTATTTGATACGACGGATTTGAAGGTCTACGAGGTAGCGGAAAAGGTAGGGATGCCGGATGCGCATTATTTTGGGACATGCTTTAAAAAATATACCGGAAAGACGGTAAATGAATATAAAAGTAAAAAACACACCCTTTTAGGGAAAAAATGTGAATAGTAAAATGCGGTTGGTTTACGATATAATCTATTTGTAACAAACGTATTTCAGATATGTGCAAATGTACAGGAGGAAACATATGAAAACACGATGGAAAAAAGCGGCGGCGCTCGGCATGGCAGCGCTTATGATGACAGGAGCAGCGGCAGGATGCCAGAAAAAAGAAAGCGCCCCTGACGGAACAGAAAAAATTGTGCTCAATGTCTGGCATCAGTGGACAGACCCGAACAGCAGCCTGACCCAGACGTTTCAAACAGCGGTGGAAGATTACGAAAAAGAGCATGAAAACATTGATATCGAACTGCATGGGCTGGATACGGATTCGTATAAGACAAAAATGTCCACGGAATTTGCCGGAAATGCAAAAGGGGTGGATGTATTTTATTATTGGGCGCCTGGGAAGCTGAAGCAATTAGTCAATGCGGACAAGGTGCTGGCAGTCGATGAATATTTGCCGGACGGTGTGCTAGACCGGGTCAAAGAAGGTTCTACGCGGTCATTTGAGCTTGGGGACAGCTTATACGGTCTTCCGATCGATAGTTATATGATGATTTTATATTGTAATACGGACTTGTTTGCACAGGCAGGCGCGGAAATCCCAACGGATTACGAGGGCTTGCTGGAAGCGGGGGAAAAGCTGGCGCAGCTGGATGGTGTCACACCGCTGGCAGTCGGCGCCAAGGACGGCTGGCTGGCGGCAGCCTTGTACGAAGCAGTTGCTTTGCGTGAAGTCGGCGCGGATGCGGTCAATCAGATTCTGCTTGGGGAACAGGAATTTACCGATGCAGGACTGCAGGAAGCAGCCAGAAAAGTAGTTGAGCTGTATGACAAAGGGGTGCTTGGCAAAAATCCGCTGGAAGACGGGGAAGCAGAAGCAAATGCCGACTTTTTAAATGAAAAAGCGGCTATGACGTTAAATGGAAGCTGGTTTGCGGGCACGATCGATACTGATCCGGACAGCGCCGTAAAAGAACATGTCACAGCAGTCACATTTCCATTGACAAGTGCAGACGGAAATGCAAAAGATTTTGCAGGCGGGGCAAACAGTTCCTTTTTTGTCAATAAAAATACGGAATACCCACAGGAATCAGCTGAATTTGCGGCGTATATTGCCGAACAGATGGGAAGCCGCGCGACAGAGCTTGGCACCGGATTTTCTTCCTGGAACGTGGAAACAGACGCGGCAGATATTACACCTACGTTTGTACCGATGATCGATTTATTCAACAGTGTGGAAAACGGAGTATTAAACTGGGACAGCACGCTGGATGCCAACGCGGCAAGCGTCCACCTGGAACAGTCGCAGTCGCTGCTTTCCGGCAGTGCGGATCTGGAAGCATTTATGAAAGCGCATCAGGAGGCGCTGGCGTCTGAGTGATGCGGCCCAATGAAACCATAGGAGCCAAAGATGAGTAAATTAATGAGTAATAAGCTGCATATCGCAGTATTTGTACTTCCGGCGCTGCTTTTATTTGTATGTATGGGCGTCGTACCCTTGCTGGTTACAGGATATTACGGATTGTTTGATTACGACGGAATCGGGGAAAAGGTATTTCTCGGACTGCAAAATTACATCGATCTGTTTACGAAAGATGAATATTTTCCAAAAGCCATCGGCAATTCCTTTATCCTGGCAGCAGGCTCCTTATTTGTTCAGATTCCGATCGCGCTGCTGCTGGCGCTGATTCTGGCAAATGGGGTAAAAGGGGAAAGTTTTTTCCGTACGATTTATTTTCTGCCGACCGTCATTTCCAGCATGGTGATCGGGCAGCTGTGGTGCAAGATTTTTAACAGCGAAGGGCTGCTGAACGCCATTCTGCGCCTGTTCGGCGGGCAGGGGGATACTGCCTGGCTGGTCAATCCGGATACCGCGTATCTGTCCACCGTCGTACCTGCGGTGTGGCAGAGCATCGGCTACCATATGCTGATCTTGTACGCAGGCATAAAAAATATATCGCCGGAGTATTACGAAGCGGCAAAAATCGACGGGGCCACCGGGGTAAAAGCAGCAGTGAAAATTACAATCCCGTTGCTGATGCCTACGATCAAAGTCTGCGCGACATTTGCGCTGGTCGGATCCCTGCGGGTGTACGACCTGGTATACGTTATGACTGCAGGAGGCCCGAACCATGTCAGCGAAGTACCGGCCACCCTGATGTTTGACAATCTTTTCAAAAAAGGATTATACGGCTACGGAAGCGCACAGGCATTTTTCATCGTATTTGAGTGTCTATTTTTCAGCTTTTTATTAAATCAGGTTTTTAAGAAATACGAAGAAAACGCTTCGGCAATCTGAGAGGTGAAAAATGAATCAGGATAAGAGTATAAGCATGAAAAAAACAGCAAAAAAAGGCATTATCTATTTCTTTCTCGGAGCCTTTACACTGATCCAGCTGTTTCCGTTCTACTGGCTGGTGACGTTTTCCTTCAAGAGCAACACCGAAATATTTGATTCCCACAATCTGGCCGGACTGCCCAGAGTCTGGCGCCTGGAAAACTATACAGACGCGCTGCTGGGCGGCGGAATCTTAACTTACTTTTTAAATTCCGTATTTTACTCCGTAGTTACCGTAGCCGTATCCACCATACTGGCGGCAATGGCAGCATATGCCATTATCCGGATGAGCTGGAAGCTGAAAGGGATTGCGTCGATGATCTTTACGCTCGGCATTATGATCCCGGTGCAGGCGACATTGCTGCCGTTATTCCAGGCACTCGACCGGATGGGGCTGCGGCAGGGGTATTTGGGCTTGCTGCTCCCGTATATTGCATTTGCGATGCCGATGAGCATTATGATACTAAGCGGATTCTACCGGTCAGTGCCGAGGGAGATTGAAGAAGCGGCCTGTATTGACGGCTGCGGAATCTATGCCATGTTTTTTCGGATTATTCTCCCGATTGTAAGGCCGGGAATTGCGACAGCTTCGATCTTTGCATTTTTAAATACGTGGAATGAGCTGTTATTTGCCAATACATTTGTGGATAAGCAGGAGCTTAAGACACTTCCGGTGGGGATTATGTCGTTTGTCGGGGAGCATTCGACGAACTGGGGCGTAATCGGGGCTGGTATGGTAGTGGCTACGCTGCCGACGGTGGTGATTTATTTTCTGCTGAGTAAGCAGGTGCAGGAGAGTCTGACGATTGGGGCGGTGAAAGGGTGACAAAAAAGCGTTTACATAGATTTGCTTTTTAGCAGGATCAAACAGCAAAAAAGAATTTGCTTTCTGATTGGATTATAACATAGGAAAAATGAAATAACAAGACTGTTTCTGGGTGTTTGTGTGTGGTAGACTTACCGGGTGCGGCAGTTGTGAACTGCCGCGCGAACTCTATCGTATCAGTCAGAGGAGGGCATTCGACAGTGGAACATAAGCAGTTGGAAACAGTTTTTGAGGAAAATTATTTAAAACAAACGCTGGCGCTGGCAGAAAAGCAGCTTTTCAAGGCCCGGGAAACGCTGGAACAAAAGCAGGAGGAAATCCTGGAGGAAAAGCGGCAGATCCGGGAAAATACGGAGCACGGCGTTCCCAATCTTTGGAGCAGTGACGGATTTGAAGCATTGATCGAGCTGAGCCAGAGCATTTCTCCGGTTGCGGATCTGGCGGCTGATTATGATGAGACAGTGCGCAAGATCAGCCGCTTGGAACAGCTGCTTCGGACACCGTATTTTGCGAGGATTGATTTTTGTTTTGAGGATGAAGAGGAAGCGGAGCACATCTATATCGGAAGAACTTCGCTGTCGGAGGGGAATGCCGGAAATATTTATGTTTATGACTGGCGTTCCCCGATTGCCAGCGTGTTTTACCGGTTTATGACGGGACCGGCATATTATGAGGCGCCTGCGGGCAGGATGGAAGGGCAGGTCAAAGGGAAGCGGCAGTATGAGATCAAAGACAGAAAGCTGCTTTATTTTTTTGACACGGATCTGAATATCAGCGATGAGATTCTAAAACAGCTGCTGAGCCGGAATACTTCGCCGCGCATGAAAGCGATTGTGGAGACGATTCAAAGGGACCAGGATGTAGTGATCCGCAATATGGAAAGTGACCTTTTGATGATCCAGGGGGTTGCCGGAAGCGGGAAGACATCCATCGCATTGCACCGGGCGGCGTATTTGATGTATCAGGGGCTGCAGGCAAAGCTGTCTGCGAACAATATTTTAATTCTTTCCCCGAATGCCGCGTTTGAACAGTATATTGCGGATGTGCTGCCGGAGCTTGGGGAGGAAAATGTAGTTTCCATGGTGTTTGAGGATTTGCTGCATGCATATCTAAAAGAAAAGAAGATCCAGCCGCAAAGCGTGTATCTGGAGGCGGCCTGTGCGGATGACGCGCATGCGGATTTCGTAAAAAAGAGCATGGAGTTTAAGGCTTCCGCAGACTTCCGGCAGCTGATGGATCAGTTTGCAGCGGATCTTCCGCTTTCTGAAATCCGGTTTGAGGATATCCGCCTGGAAGGACAGTGCATTGCCACAAAAGATCAGATGCGGCAATGGGTAATGGAACGTCCGCATGTACCGCTGGCAGACCGGCTGGAACAGCTTGGGGAATATGTATTGGAAAATCTGGAAGCGGCAAAAGGGCATGTAAACGGCAGTGAAAAAAATGAAGTGCTGCAGAAGGTACAGAAGTGTACGAAGTTAAATGTTTATGATATTTATAGAAAGCTGTGGGAAAAGAAAGCGTTGTTTTTGCATCTGCAGGGAAAAGGCCGTCCTGCAGGGGATGATCATGATCCGCAGGGAAAAGGCCGTCCTGCAGGGCGCGGCCTTGACCAGAAGGGAAGAAATTCCTCTGCAGAAAGTGAATATGCAGGCTGTATCCGGGAAATCAGGAAGCGGACACTGGAAAATATGGGGTCGGAATGTATACCCTTTGAGGATGCGGGCGCAGTGTTATATTTGTATTTAAAAATCTATGGAAGCCGCAGATTTCAGAATATCCGTCAGGTAATTATAGATGAGGCACAGGATTACTCGCTGCTGCAGTATGAGATTTTCCGTATGCTTTTTCCGCATGCAAAATATACGGTACTAGGTGATGTAAACCAGACACTGACCAGAGAAAAGGATCTGTCTTTTTATGAACAGGTGCAAAACATCCTGCAAAAGAAACGGGCTTCGCTGGTTACTTTGGAGAAAAGCTTCCGCTGTACGAATGAAATCCTGCAGTTCGGCCTGCAGTTTATCCGGCATAAACCAAAGATCCAGTGTTTTAACAGGCAGGGGGACGAGGTAATCGTCAGGGCTTTTAAGCAGCATGAGAAGTATCTGGATGGGCTTGTACAGGAAGCCAAGGCATGCAGGGAACGGGGGTTTCGGACGGTTTGCCTGCTTTGCCGGACAGAGAAAAGATGTGCGTTTTTATATGAAGAACTGAAATCGCGTCTGGATATCCACCGGATGGAACACAATGAGATTGAAAGTCTGGAAGGAGTTTTTCTGCTGCCGTCTTATATGGCGAAGGGGCTGGAGTTTGATGCTGTGCTGATCTGTGATGCGGATGCAAAGAGCTATCGGGGCGAAAATGACAGGAAGATTTTATATATGGAGAGTACGAGGGCATTGCATAGGCTTGGGGTGTTTTGTGAAGGGGAGCTTACGCCGCTGTTAGAAAGGCAGTGATTGTGTAACGGCGTTTTCAGACACTGTATGGCTGACCGGACGACTCTGCGGGCTGTGACAAGCTTACAATACCTAACCTGGATGAACCAGAAAAGAAGCACTTTGATTGGCCGGGGGATGTGGCTAACCGGACGACTCTGCGGGTTGTGGCCCTCCTGTCTAAGTCTCCGTAAGCGCTGGATTTCACCTCCGCTAAAAG
>CANOET010000169.1 GCA_947564835.1 uncultured Eubacterium sp.
CCGCAGCGTTGCCCCAGTCCGCCCAAGGTGTGTCTCCCGGCGCATCCCCTGGCCACAGCCCGCAGAGTCGTCCGGTTAGCCACAGCCCACAGAGTCGCCCGAAAATACCGGGGGGGGGGTATTTGCAGGCTGGAAAAATCCGCCTGGTTACACTACGAAATCCTCCACATGATCTTCCAGCTGCTTTTCATTATAATGAATCGCAGTCGTCTTATGCACCCGGTAGTTTTTCGGGCTGATCCCGAACTTCTTTTTAAACGCTTTCGAGAAATTCAGCTGGTCCTCATACCCGATCGCACAGGAAATCTCCTTAATCGTATCCGGCGTGCTGACTAACAGGTTCGCCGCCTTATGCATGCGGAAATCAATCAGGAACTTCTGGATTGACATGCCAAGCTCCTTTTGAAAGGCACAGTTTAAATAAGCCCGGCTGATCCCCAGATGGTCCGCGATATCTGATACATTGATCCCGTCTTTGTAATAAAATTTGATGTGCTCGATAGCAAGCTCTACGTATGCTTTCGTGCTGTAATGGCTGTTTTCGGACGTACGTTTATGGCTCAGCTTCTCATGGTTATCCACAAGCCTGGAAAAAAGCATCAGCATCCAGGCTTCCCGGCGCAGGTCGTTGACGAAGGTAAGCGACTTGCAGTCCAGGATATTGTTGATGCAGTCCAGAATGACTTCCGGCTGGATCGGTGAGGGCAGGATGCGTTTGGAGTTGGAAAAGCCGCACTGGCGGATAATCGTGTCCGCGCGGATGCCGCTGAATCCGATCCAGGCGTAGTACCAGGGGTCTACCGCATCTGAACCGTAGGTTACCGATTCACCCGGCAAAATTAAAAACATCTGGCCGGCAGATAATGTATAAATATTACTGTTTGTGGAAAAAAAGCCCTTGCCGGAAAAGATAAAATGCAATATGTACTCGTCACGGGGGCCCGAGCAGATATGGGAAGGCTTGCAATGCTCCTTTCCAGAGTGGATCAGGCTGATGTCCAGGGAGGTTTCCCTTAAATGTTCCAGGCAGCGGAAATTGACACTATCAGTATATTTTACATTACGCATAGTCGTTTTCTCCTTTATTTTATAATAGTTTGTGTATCGGTCATTTAAAGCTAAAAATATAAAATAAATAAAAACATGTAAAAAGATAGTACAATAGACTGGTAACTATAAATATTACAAAAAAAATGGTAAAACACGTGAGACTTTGTTTGATTTCACCTGATTGTACGGCCAGTTTCCGATGCCTGTATCCAAAAGGTACAGATCAGCCTGATTTTATCCGATCCGTTATGGCGTTTTGATTATACCATAGAATCTATGATTTTTCCATAACGAAATTAACATAAAAATCATAGATTATTCCATTTATGAAAACTGCACAATAAAGTACAATATCATCGAGCAAAAAAAGAAATAATTATGAACTGTGTATAAAATTCCTGTAAACAATCGGGCCGCAGGACATGTCCGAGAGAAGAAGCGCGCACGGCTACGGGTAAATATGCACAAAACAGGAAAGCGAACGAAAGGGAACGAAACTGTGTCATAATTAAAAAAGAAGGAGGAAAATAGTATGAAAAACAAGAAAAAACTCATTGCACTCGGCCTTGCGGCAACGATGGCAGCCGGAATGATCGCTGGATGCGGCAGCGGCGGCGACAGCGGCAGCAACAATGGGGGAGATGCAAACAATGCCTCGTCGGACGACGGCGGCTCCGGTGATTCCGGTTCTAAGAGCTCCGGCGGAGAGCTTCAGGTCAATATCTGGGATAACTACCAGCGTGACGGCCTGCAGGCGATCGCGGACGAATGGTCGGCAGAATCTGGTGTGAAGGTGAATATCAATGTCGTTACCTGGGACAGCTACTGGACACTGTTAAGCTCCGGTGCGCAGGGCGGGGAAATGCCGGATGTATTCTGGATGCATTCCAATACCGCGCAGATGTATATGGAAAACAACCTGCTGTTAAAGCTGGATGATTACATTGCCAAAGATGATGCGATCGATATGGCAAACTATTATGAAGGGATTGTAGATCTGTACAATTCTAATGGTTCCCAGTATGCGATTCCGAAGGACCACGATACGATCGCGCTTCTTTACAATGAAGCATTGTTTAAAAAGTATGGCGTAGATACGCCGACCGATGACTGGACATGGGAGGATGTATACGAAGCGGCGGCTAAGATTACAGAAGCAGGCAAGGCAGAAGGTGTCTACGGCTATGCAGTGAATGTATCCAATAACCAGGACGGCTGGTATAACATTCTGGAAGACTACGGCGCACAGGTGATTACCGATGACCATAAGGGTACGACGATCGGTTCTGACGAAGGCAAGGCTGGTATGGAAATGGTGCGTAAGATCCTGACGGTATCCACACCGCAGACAACGGTAGCAGAATCAGGTACAGATTCCCTGTTTACTTCCAACCTGGTAGGTATGATTACACAGGGCTCCTGGATGGTAAATACATATTATACAGCTGAAAACGGCAAAGATTATAAATGGGCGCTGCTTCCGTATGCAGATGTGAACGGAAACGGCCAGTGTGACGAAGGGGAAAGAAAGTCTGCATACAACGGCCTTGGATGGGCAGCGTCCGCAAACTGCTCCAACCCGGATGCAGCATACTCCCTGATCTCTCATTTCTGCTCAGAAGCAGGACAGAAGAAGCAGGCAGAGCTGGGTGTAACAATGGCGGGCTATCAAGGTGCATCGGATGCATTTATCAACGCTTTTGAAGGCATAGACCTTTCTGCGTTTACCAGGATTGAAGAAGAAGGGACACTGTTCTTCCGTCCGTATACACGTAACACCACTGTATGGGAAGATGTGCTCCAGAAGGCAGGCGGATTCTTAGAGCCATGGCAGAATCCGGAGGATGCGGAACTGATGTCCAAAGCATGTGACAATGCGCAGTCAATCATTGAAAATGCGATCGCTAACGAATAGGCATTGTACCGCTGTTCACCAGAGCATGCAGCAGCCCGGCGCGGCCGGGCTGCTGGCTGAATGAAGATAAGGAGGGTGGCAATGAAGCAAAAAATGACATTGGCCGAAAAACGGGAGGCAGCCTGGGGCTGGGCATTTATTATTCCTACGATGTTAGGGCTGCTGATTTTGAACTTTTATCCGATTTTTGATACGATTTACCAGTCGTTCTTTAAGACCGGCGATTTTGGACTTGGGAATGTATTTATCGGTTTAAAGAATTACCAGGATATGCTGTTCGGCACGGGGAAAGCAGAATTATGGCAGTCGCTTTGGAATACGATTAAGTATGCGATTATCGAAGTGCCGTTCTCTGTTGTAATCTCTATTGTGCTGGCTGTATTTTTGAACCGGAAGATGAAAGGGCGTTCCATTTACCGTACGATCTTTTTCCTGCCGATGGTCTGTGCGCCGGCAGCGGTAGCGATGGTATGGAAATGGCTCTACAACCAGCAGTTTGGTCTGTTAAACAATGTATTCCATACAAATGTAGCATGGATTTCCAATCCGAATATTGCGTGGATCTGCATCGGTGTCATCGGTGTATGGTCTATTATCGGTTATAATATGGTATTGTTCCTCGGCGGCCTCCAGGAAATTCCGGGAGATTATTACGAAGCGGCAAGGATTGACGGCGCCAGCGGCGTAAGGCAGTTTTTCAGTATTACGATGCCTTTGCTTTCCCCTACGACGTTCTTTATCGTACAGACACGTATTATCGGCGCGCTGACGATTTTCGACCTGATGTTCATGGTTATGGACAAGACGAACCAGGCGCTGAATAAGACACAGTCGATCGTATATGTGTTCTATCAGTATTCCTTCACAAACGGAAATAAAGGTGTAGGCGCTGCGATTGTAGTTATATTGCTTGTGTTTATTATGATCCTGACCGTGATCCTGCAGAAACTGGAAAAGAAATTAGTATATCATAACTAAGGGAGGAAAAGCATATGGAAAGCTATGAATTAAAACAGCGGCTGACATCCATTCTCATTCATGCGATTCTGATCATCTTTTCGATCATTATGATCGTACCGTTTGCATGGATGATCCTCACCGCACTCAAGACCAACCAGGAAGCGATTTCGGTAAATCCGTTTTATATTTTTCCGCAGAACGGCTGGCATTGGGAAAACTTCGGAACCGTATGGAATAACTACAACTTTGTCATCTTATACAAAAATACGCTGTTAATGATCTTTTTCCGCGTGTTATGCGCCTGTCTGACTGCTACGATGGCTGGGTATGCATTCGGACGGCTGAATTTCCCGGGAAAGAAGATTATGTTCTCGCTCGTACTTGTGCAGATGATGGTGCCTGGACAGATTTTCATTATTCCGCAGTATTTGATGATTTCCAAAATGGGAATGATGAATACAACATTCGGCCTGGTATTCCCGGGTCTGGTAACGGCATTTGGTACCTATCTGCTCAAAACCGGTTACGAGGGGCTTCCGAAGGATCTGGAAGAAGCGGCTTCCCTGGACGGATGCAATATCGGGCAGCGCTTCTTAAAGATTATGATGCCGTTAACACGTTCTTCGATGGTTTCACTCGGCATCTTTACAGCAGTATTTGCATTCAAAGACCTGATGTGGCCGATGATCGTCTGTACAAAGGCAGAGACAACAACGCTTTCCGCGGCGCTTGCAAAAATGCAGGGGCAGTTTACCAGCGATTATCCGGCAATGATGGCAGCGGCAGTGCTTGCGGTTGTACCGATGATCATTATTTATGTGATCTTCCAGAAACAGTTCGTGGAAGGTATCGCAACCTCCGGCGGTAAGCTGTAGCAGGAACAAAGCCTGGGAACCTCCGGCGGTAAGCTGTAACAGAAATATAGCTTGGGAAGCAGACGCAGGGTTTCACAGGAAAGCAAAAAAGGACTGTGATTAAAAATAGCGGCGAAGAGGCCGGGTGTTAACAGGCGTTGGCATCCGGCCCCTTTCTAAAAAGGACAGTTACGGATGGACAGGTGGCAAAAATGGATACGAAAAAAGCAGATCAGAAAATATATTTAAAAACGTTACTCAAAACATATCTGTTACATGAAAAAGAAAAAATAAAAGACCTGGATGCCCGCGGAAAATGGGAATATATCTGGCAGTATTATAAATTGTGGATTACCGGCTTTGTCTGTGCAGTGGCTGCGATCGTCTATTTTACGGTTCATTATTTTGTTACGCCGCAGGACAACTGGTTCTATGGCGTGTTTGCTAATACATATGCCGATGTGGGGGAGCATTCAGAACTCTGGGAAGGGTTCGTATCATATGCGGGCCTGGATGTAAAGGAAAAAAATGTAGTATTTAACAATAACTGCTATTTTGACCCCGGCAAAAATGGGTATAATCAATATTTTAATGCGTTTGTGGCATATGTGGACTCCGGTACGATGGATATTGTGACGATGGAAACCGGGCATCTTAAGACGCTCGGCAAAAAAGGGCGGCTAATGGATCTGTCAAATCAGGAAATTGCCGGTACGCTGGCAGAAAAATATGCCGACAGGCTTGTCTATGCCACACCGGAGGATACGGAATACAGTACACAGCCGATACCGATCGGCATTGACCTGAGTGATACGTGCCTGGTAACGGAGTATCATATCTATGAAGACAGCTGCGCGCTCGGAGTATCCTCCCTGGCGCCGCATCTGGATCAGGTGGAACAGTTTTTGGATTATGTAATCGGCCAGTAATGGACAAGGAGGGATGATATGAGTAATCTTTTGGGAGGCTTTTTATCAAATGAAAGCACGTTTGGGCGGCTGATGGCAAGGATCTGGGTGCTGGTTGTAGCCAATATCCTGTTTGTACTATGCACGGTTCCGGTTATTACGATCGGCCCCGGGTTCGCCGCACTGCATTTTACGATTCTGAAAATGTTGCGCGGGGATATTGACCTAAACCCGTTTACGACATTCTGGCAGGGATTTAAGACGAATTTCAGGCAGGCAGCCGTTACGTGGGTGGTTCTGCTCGCGCTGGCAGTTGCAATCCGGCTGGAGTGGTTCTGGTGCGGGCAGTTCGGCGGCATATTCCTGCTGTTTCGAAATGGCCTTGCGGCGATTGCTTTTGCGGCGCTGGTGGTCGGGCTGTATATGTTCCCGACGATGGCGGCTTTCCGTGCAAGCTTGAAGGAACTGGTCAAAGACAGCATCTTTTTTGCATTCCGCAAACCGCTGTATCTGCTCATCATTCTTTTTTTCAGCATTTTTCCAATGGTGCTGACATTTACCGATATTCAGATGCTGCCGCTGTACGCGTTTATCTGGGTGACCTGCGGGTTCTCGCTCGTATGCCTGATTACCGACAGCCTGCTGCTCAAAGAATATCAGCCGTATTTGCCAAATGTGGATGAATATGGTAATATGCTGTAACGACAGTAAAATATGTGAGGGGTGAATGAATATGAAACATATTACTTACAATGAACAGACCAAAGTATTTAAACTTCACACAAAAAACAGTGTGTACCAGATGCAGGTAAGGGATTACGATACGCTTGCACATTTATATTACGGCGCCGACATCGGGGACAGCGATGCGTCGCACCGGATTATCAGCCTGGACCGCGGTTTTTCCGGCAATCCGTACGAAGCCGGGGAAGACCGTACGTTTTCCCTGGACGTGTTGCCGCAGGAGTATTCCGGGTACGGAAACGGGGATTACCGGATCAATGCGATGGAAGTCACGCATGCCGACGGCAGCGACGCGATCCATCTGCGCTATGAATCCTACCGTATGCTCGAAGGAAAGTATTCGCTGCAGGGGCTTCCGTGTATGTTCGGAAACAAAGATGAGGCGGAAACGCTTGAGATTACGATGTATGACCGGATTACCAACCTTAAGGTGTATCTGCTGTACGGCGTATTTTATGATCTGGATGTCATTACAAGGGCAGTCAGGATTGAAAACAAAGGCGATAAAACAGTGACCATCCAGCGTGCCATGTCCATGGAAATGGACTATCCGAACAAGCATATGGATCTGATCCATTTTTACGGAAGACATGCCATGGAGCGTCTGACGGAACGCCTGCCGCTGTATCACGGCGTGCAGTCTGTAGAAAGCAAGCGCGGCATGTCCAGCCACCAGCACAATCCGTTTGTCATCCTCTGTGACAGATCCACAAGCGAAAAGCACGGGGACTGCTACGGATATGCGCTTGCCTACAGCGGCAATTTCCGTTGCGAGATTGAAGTCGACCAGATGGAGCAGACGAGGCTGGTGATCGGGATCCATCCGTATCATTTCTCGTACCGCTTAGCGTCCGGAGATGTATTTGAGACACCGGAGGTCATTATGGCCTATTCGTCCAGAGGGCTGTCCGGCCTGTCCCATATTTATCACGACGCGTACCGCTCCAACCTGATCCGCAGCAAATACGTAACCGCGCCGCGCCCGATCCTGGTCAATAACTGGGAGGCTACGTATTTTAACTTTGACGAGGAAAAGCTGTTTAACATTGCCAAAAATGCCAAAGAAATCGGGCTTGACATGTTTGTACTGGACGACGGCTGGTTTGGAAAACGCGATACCGATTATTCCGGGCTCGGCGACTGGGTTGTGAATGAATCCAAGATCAAAGGCGGGCTGCCGCAGCTGGTCAAACGGATCAAAGCGCTTGGCATGAAATTCGGCCTGTGGATCGAACCGGAAATGGTATCCGAGGACAGCGACTTATACCGCAACCATCCGGACTGGATCCTACGGATTCCGCAGCGGCATATGACGAGAAGCCGCCATCAGCTGAACCTGGACATTACGAGAAAAGAAGTCCGCGATTACGTGATGGAACAGATTTTCCGCGTTCTGGACAGCTGCGGGGCAGATTATGTCAAATGGGATATGAACCGCAGTGTCGCAAACGTCTATTCCTCAGCGCTTCCAAGCGAGCGGCAGGGCGAGGTCTTCCACCGCTATATGCTGGGCGTATACGAAATGATGGAACGGCTTGTAACGAGGTATCCGGACCTGCTGTTTGAAAACTGCGCAGGCGGCGGCGGAAGGTTTGACGCAGGCATGCTGTACTATTCCCCGCAGATCTGGTGCAGCGACAATACAGATGCGATCGACCGTCTGAAAATCCAGTATGGTACATCGTTCGGCTATCCGATCAGCGCGATGGGGGCGCATGTCAGCGTATGCCCGAACCATCAGACTGGGCGCACGACACCGTTTGAGACAAGAGCGATCGTCGCAAGCGCCGGGACGTTCGGCTATGAGCTGGATCTGGAGCATCTGACATCGGAAGAAAAGGAGCTGGCGAAAAAGCAGATCGTAGAATATAAGAAAATGGAGCATCTGGTGCAGACCGGGGATTATTACCGCCTGTCAAATCCGTTCCACAACGAAGACTACGTGATCTGGCAGTTTGTATCCAAGGACCAGAAGGAGACAATTGTAAACGGGGTGCAGCTGCGCAATGAGCCGAATCCGCATATCCATTTGATCTACCCGGAAGGGCTGCTGGCTGACGGGCATTATAAAGATCTTGCGACAGGGGCAGTCTATACGGGGGCTGCGCTGATGCACGCAGGCATACCGCTTCCGGTCGGGGAAGGGGATTACCAGCCGATTCAGTTTCATTTTCAGATGGTTCCGTAAGTAAGGAAATAAAACAGAAAACTCCGGCACCCCGGAAATTACCGGGGCCGGAGTTTTTGGCAATCCACAAGCCAGTACTCTGCCACTTCCACTTTTTTATACAGTTCCATTTTTCTTTTCTGTCATACGGTTCTGTAGAATCAGACAAGACTTCCATGATAAAACGCGGCACGCCTAAATAATTTGTCGCTCTTCTGTTTTTTATGTCACAATTAATAGAAACATCTGGTATGACGGGTTTATGATCATTTTCTATCCACTTATATTTTACACTGTCTCCAAAAACACGGCAGACAGAACTTTGCAGCTGGGAACCGACTGTTGTAACGAAATTGTGGATAACGATAGAATGTTCAATGTAAGTATTTGCCATATCGTTTATTGGTAACAGGCTCATATCAGAACACCTTCTTTCTTTTGGCAATATTATACCAGATAATCATTTGTATGCAAGCCTGTTACATTACAAAACCGGGGGAAGCAGAAAAGAAACACTTTTGACATTGTGTTGCGTTTTTTATTGGCTATGCGGACGCCGGGTGAGGGGGAAAGGGCCTGGCTTCCTGCTCCTATTCCGGAATGTTAAGAATCCCTAGGCATTCTGCATTTACACAGTGGCA
>CANOET010000170.1 GCA_947564835.1 uncultured Eubacterium sp.
CTCATCCGGCGTCCGCATAGCCACTAAAAAACGCAACACAATGTCAATTCTGTCGCCTGGAATTAAAATCCTGCCATTTTGCACAAAAAACATTTTGAAGTACCTAACGTACGTAAAACTCCTCCTGATCCTCCAGCCGCAGACAAGCCAAACAGCTCCCCTCCAAAAAGGAATACGCACACCCGCCGTCAAGGTCCGTCACCTGGTTCTTCCTAAAAATATGATAATCCCCCGACACCCGCTGCACCGGAACGTGTCCCACAATATAACGCAATTCAGGCTCCAATTCATGAAACCCGGCATGATATTCCCCCTCGCGGAAAACCGACTTCCACACCACATCCTTAGCATCATCCGCCGCAGCATCGCAAAACCGGTATTCCTCTTTTGTCCTGTTCTTAAGCGTAAAAGAATGGCTCAGATGATAGCGTACGCCGTTTACTTCCACAATCTTAAGCAGCACACTCTTCCAAACAGCATCCAAAATCCGTCTCTTTCTCTCTTCATCCAATGCCGCAAACGCCCTGGCTGTCGGCTCTCCGCCATTATTCCTGGAACACCAGATCCGTTTCATCCAATGGTCTGCAATAAAATCTTTCCCCTGTACACACATACTGCGGTACAAAAACCATTCGTGATTTCCTAAAAACAATTCCGCATTTTTCCGTGCAAGTAAATCTGTCAAAATCGCAATCCCGTCCGGATTTCTGTCAATGACATCTCCAAGCACATACAACGTGTCATTGTCTGAGAATGCAATCGTATCCAGCAGCTTCAGATACCGGTCCATCCTGCCGTGTATATCTGAGCAAACATAATGCGCCATACCATCCCTTCCTTTCTAAAATCCATTTCGGATATTGATTTTTTCCAGATTTTCAGTATAATATCTTATAGGTTCATCAACTGTTTCATAAGAATGCAATTCGGGGGAAAAACTATGGAACTACACGGTTTAGAACAAATCGCTTTTAACAGGCCGGAACGATGCGATGCCTGCGGCGGCGACCTGGAATACAAGGGGATCGGGCGTTATCTGTGCATCAACTGCGGAAAAGAACTGCTGGATGATTATGGGGTCATCAAAGAATATTTCAGAACCCACGGAGCAACTCCATTGTTAACTGTTGCTAAAGAAACCGGAATCAGCAAACAAAAGATCCGCTATATTCTGGAAGGGAATTATACTGAGATTCCACCCGCAAATTCTCCTGCAGCCGGCCATACAACGTTTGGAAACAATTACCACTTTTTCAAATAGATGCAGCAGGATACCGGTGATCCTCAGCCGGAACAATCAGATCATTCTTCTTGTCCGGCCTTCACCATAATTTCAACCGCGCGGTGCCAGTTCTGAATAACTGCCTGCTGATGCGCCCCGCCGTATTCGCCGTCGAGTGTCCACGGCACTTCGATTTCCGTATCAAATCGGATCTTATCCGTCTTGAACGAATAGATTAGTTCCGTATTGTCAACCCTTGATAACAATGAAGTAACGATTTCATTTAACTCCAGCGGGTTTTTCGGCCGCCGGATCAATGTCACTTCAAATACGCCGTCATCGAGCAGCACATTTTTCCCTGCGATCTTTTTAAATCCGCCTACGGAAATGGAATTGGTTACCATTCCGAAGATAAACTCGCCTTCCAGCACGATGTCTTCATATTCCACACGCATTTCGTAAGCGGTCAGGTCCAGCAGGCTTTTTGCCCCTTCCAGAATATAGGCCGCATGCCCGAGCAGGTTTTTTAATTCCTGGTTCGTCTGATAAGACACTTCCGTAAAAATGCCAAATGCAGCTACATAGATAAAGCTGTTGTCGTTAAACTGGCCGACGTCACAGGAAAACCGCTGGCCGCCCAGCGCGATTTCGGCGGCTTTCATTACATTTTTCGGAAGCCGGAGCGAATTGGCAAAGTCGTTGGTGCTCCCCATCGGTATATATCCGATCGGTTTTTTTTCTGCAATGCGCATCATTCCGGTCACAACTTCGTCTAATGTGCCGTCGCCGCCGCTGCATACAATCAGATCATAATCTGCGCCGTTTTGCTCCACCTGCTCCGTTGCGTCGCCGCTCCACTGCGTCGGGCGGCAGGTGACCTGGTAGCCGTATTTTACCATCATATCGATCAGGTCTGCCAGTTTGGATTTGATCGTGGCTTTTCCTGCGTGCGCATTATATACAAATAATAGTTTTTTCATGGATGATCATCTCTTTTCCCATAGCCCATTTGTTCTGCAAGCTCTTCCAGCCTGCGCAGCCTGTGATTGACGCCGGACCTGCCGACGGGCGGGCTGCACAGCCCGCTCAGTTCCCGGATCGTTGCCTGCGGGTTCTCCACGCGCAGCTGCGCCATTTCCTGCAGCTGCTGCGGCAGGCTCTGCAATACGCCCTGCTTTTGCAGATACCGGATTGCCTCTTGCTGACGGTAGGCTGCATGAACGGTTTTATTGATATTTGCAGTCTCACAATTGACGCGGCGGTTGATATCGTTGCGCATTTCTTTGATAATCCGTACATTTTCCAGGTCCATCAGCGCCGTATGCGCCCCCATGATGTTCAATGCATCGACAATCTGCGCGCCTTCTTTGATATACAGCACCTCATGATTTTTCCTGGATACGGTCTTTGCTTCCAGCTGAAAACAGCCGAACTGTTCCTGAATTTGCGCCGCCTGTTCCAGACTGCTGCATACGATTTCAAAATGATAGGACTTTTTCGGGTTGCTCATCGAACCTGCTGTCAGAAACGCGCCGCGCAGAAACGCACGTTTGCAGCAGCTTTTCTGCAGCAGCAGGCCGTCTGCGAGCGTCAGATTTTCCCGGACATGCCCATCGTTCCCCAGGATTTTTAGCATCTGAAACAGTTTTTGGACAGACGCTTCTTCCGCAAGATCTGCCGCATAGGACGTCTTTTTCTTCTGCGGCAGCGGATGTGCCTGGGTAACGGCGGCCGTAATGCCCCCGGCCTGCTTAAGAAGGCTGGCATAGCGCTGTGCCACCTGGATGTTTTCCGTCTCGAACGTGACATGCAGCTGCCCGTCCTGTCTGTGCATCCGCCCGCAGCCGCTGATCATGGCGGCAATCTCCGCCAGCTGGCAGTGCCTGGCCCGGACGGGTACTGCCAGCAATTCCTTTTTTACTTCACTTGAAAACGACATGTTTACACACCGCCTGTTATCTGTTGCCTACTTATGTTGTGTATCCTTTAAAATATCCCGGTGTTCGATCTTAAGCCCGTAATTAGGTCCCGCGTTTTTTTCCTGCTCCGCATCCCGCGCAGGATCCGCATCCCCTTTTGCGGACAGCCGCTTGTACAGCTCGTTTGCCAGCGTCACCGACCGGTGCTTCCCTCCGGTACAGCCGATACTGATCACCAGCTGGTTTTTTCCCTCCGCGATATAATTCGGAATCAGAAACCGGATCATGTCTTCCAGTTTTTTTAAAAATACATGCGCTTCCTCATACTGCAGGACAAAGTCCTGGATTTCCTGATCATTGCCGTTTTTCAGCCGCAGGCCCTCCACATAGTATGGATTCGGCAGAAACCGCACGTCAAATACAAGGTCGGAATCCGCCGGGATGCCATATTTAAACCCAAAGGACAGTACGGTTACGAACAGGTTCTTGTATTCTTTGTTGTTTACAAAGATTTTTTCCAGCTCCAGCTTCAGCTCTCTTGTCAGCAGGCGGCTGGTGTCGATAATGTAGTCCGCGTTTTCTTTTAAAAACCTTAACCGTTCCCGTTCCCTGCCAATGCCCTTATCCACGCGCTCCCCCTGTGCAAGCGGATGACTGCGCCTTGTTTCCTTGTAGCGTTTTACCAGGACGGGATCTTCCGCATCCAGAAACAGGATCTCGCACTGCCTGCCTTCCGCGTGCAGACGCGTCAGCACATCCTGCATTTCCCCCAGATTCTGGGCGTTGCGTACGTCAATGCCGACGGCCACCTTCTGCAGCTCGGCGCTGGCGTTATCCGACAGCTCATAAAAGCGTTCTACCAGCGGAATCGGCAGATTGTCGACGCAGTAATAGCCCATATCTTCCATCATTTTTAATGCGGTACTTTTGCCTGCGCCTGAAATTCCTGTTAATATTACAAAACGCATGTTAGCCCCTCCCCTTATTGTATCTTAGCAACTGACGGTATCGTTAAAACTCACCCATAAATTTTACTTCTGTCTCCAGACGGACGCCGGAGTGTGCATATACCCTTTGCTGCACCTGCCGGATCAGCTCCCGGATGTCCGCTGCACTGGCCGTATTCTTATTGATCACAAAGCCGCAGTGTTTTTCTGACACCTGCGCGCCGCCGACGGTAAACCCGGCCAGGCCCGCATCCATAATCAGCTTTCCTGCAAAATGCCCTTCCGGGCGTTTGAATGTGCTGCCCGCGCTCGGATATTCCAGCGGCTGTTTTTCCATCCTGCGGCTCTTAAGATCATCCATCAAAGCCTGAATCTCCTCGCGGGGCTTTGGCTGCAGGGCAAATTCCGCTTCCAGCACGGTTAGCTGCCGCGACGAAACGCAGCTATGGCGGTAAGCAAATTCCAGTTCCTTGTTTTCCAGTACCAGCTGCTTCCCTTCCTGATCCAGCACGACAGCGCGTGTCAGGATATCTTTGATTTCCCCGCCGTAAGCCCCGGCATTCATCACAACCGCGCCGCCGACAGAGCCAGGTATTCCGGCTGCAAACTCCATGCCGCCAAGCCCTGCCCGAAGCGCCGCCGCGGCTGCCTGGGAAAGCAGCGCCCCGGCCCCGGCAGCCACCTTGCCTGCGCTGACGGTAATCTGCGCCGCCGGCTTTGCAAATGCGATTACCGCGCCGCGGATGCCCTGATCCCCGACCAGAAGGTTGCTGCCGTTGCCAACTACCTGGTACGGTACCTGTTCCCTGCGGCAAAGCTGCAGAAGGTCTGCCGCCTGCTCCGGACGCGGGGTCAGGTAATAATCTGCCGGACCGCCGGCACGGAATGTCGTATGGCGGCTCATCGGTTCCTTACAGAAGATCTGTTCTTTCGAAAGAATCGTGCGTAACCGGTTATAAAATCCTGTCTGATCCAACGTTTTCCTCCTAAATCTGCCGGACTTTTAGAAATCCTCTGCCAAAAATGCCTGATAGCCGCGGTAAGCCTCATACAGGTCCACTTTGCTGATAATCTCCCATGGCGCATGCATATTCAGCACCGCAACGCCGCTGTCGATTACTTCCATTCCGTACTCAGCCAGGATATACGCGATCGTTCCGCCGCCTCCCTGGTCTACCTTGCCAAGCTCTGCGGTCTGGTAAGCGACTTCCCTCCGGTCCAAAAGCCCGCGCAGCTGCGCCATATATTCCGCATTGGCGTCATTGGAGCCGGATTTGCCTCTTGCCCCTGTATATTTGTTAAATACAAGCCCTTTGCCAAAAAACGCTGCATTTTTCTTATCCGATACGGATGCATAATTCGGATCGAACGCTGCGCTGACATCCGAAGACAGCACTTTCGAGCGGGCCAGTGCGCGGCGCAGCGCAAGCTCATGATACTGCCCTGCGGCATGCATCACTTCTGCCGTCATATTTTCAAAAAAGCGGGATTTCATGCCTGTCGCCCCGACACTGCCGATTTCTTCTTTATCTACGAGCAGGCAGACGCTGGTGTACGCCGGAATTTCCTTCATATCCAGCATTGCCCGTAAGGACGGATAAGCGCACACCCTGTCGTCATGCCCGTATCCCATAATCATACTGCGGTCAAATCCATAGTCTCTGGCTTCTCCTGCCGGAACCGCTTCGATTTCTGCCGAAACAAAATCATCCTCTTCGATCTGGTATTCTTTTGCCAGTATTTTCAGGATATTCGCTTTGACACGATCTTTCATTTCTTCCTTGGCGCCGTCCGTTTTGGCTCCTGTGCCGTCTTCCGCCCCTTCTTTTGGCGGCAGCGGAATACTGCCGATCAGGATATCCAGATTTTCCCCTTCAATCACCTTGTTTGCCTTTTTCTCCATCTGCTCACCCGCCAGATGGATTAACAGGTCGCTGATTCCAAACACCGGATCACCCGGCTTGTCGCCGATGCTGACCGGAATGACAGCGCCGTCTTTTTTTACAAAAACCCCGTGCAGTGCAAGCGGCAATGTCACCCACTGGTATTTTTTGACGCCGCCGTAATAATGGGTATCCAGCATAGCCAGTTCCGTATCTTCATATAACGGATTCTGCTTTAAATCCAGGCGCGGAGAATCGATATGCGCGCCGAGGATGTGCATCCCCTGCTCCAGCGGCTTCCTGCCGATGACGTACATCGCCACACCCTTCCCTTTATTGGCCGTGTATACTTTATCGCCTGGCTTTAACGTTTTCCCGGCGCTGACTGCCTCTTCCAGATCCGAAAATCCTGCGGCCTGCGCCATCTTCACAAATTGATCCGTACATTCCCGTTCGGTTTTGCAGCCGGAAATAAACTGCCGGTAAGACTCGCCGAACTGCATCAGCGCATCCCGGCTGCCTTCCGGATATTTTTCCCATGCGTTTTTTCGTTCCATTTTCATTCTCCATTCCTGCTAAGCAGCTCCCGGGCAGAGGCCCCCGCGGGGCAGCCTGCCGCCTGGCTGCATCTTTCTTTTAACGATTCTGCGTATTATCTTTGGACAGATTTTCCTGAACACGGCGGCACAGCTCTTTTGCCGCATTGTAGCCCATCTTTTTCTGCCTGTGGTTTACGGCTGCCGCTTCGCAAATCAGCGCCAGATTCCGCCCCGGGCGGATCGGCAGCGAATGGCAGACGACTTTTGTATTTAAAAACTCCGTATATTCCTGCTCCAGGCCCATACGGTCATATTCGTTGTCTTTTTTCCAATCCTCCAGCTTGATCACCAGATCGATGTTCTGCTTCTCCTTGACACATTCCACACCATACAGCGCTTTGACATCGATAATTCCAATGCCCCGCAGCTCAATAAAATACCGGGTAATATCCGGTGATGTACCGATCAGTGTGCGTTCGTTAATCTTGCGGATCTCTACTACATCGTCCGTTACAAGGCGGTGCCCGCGCCGGATCAGCTCCAGAGCCGTCTCGCTCTTGCCGATGCCGCTTTCCCCCATAATCAGCAGCCCTTCGCCGTATACATCAACCAGCACCCCATGGATGGAAATGCACGGCGCAAGCTCTTCATTCAGGACACGGATAATCTCAGCCGTAATGCTTGACGTTTTCCGCTCGGTACTAAGGACCGCCACATTATGTTTCTTTGCAATCTCAAGAAAATTCCCTTCCGGAATCAGCCCCCGGCAAAACACAATGCAAGGAATATCATAAGAAAAAAACGCTTCAATCGCCTTCGTCCTTTTTTCCGGCTCCAGCTGCCGTAAATATGCGTACTCGACCATTCCGACGATCTGCACGCGCTCCTTTGGAAAATATTCAAAATAGCCGCAAAACTGCAGTGCGGGCCGGTTAATCTCGGATACGGTTATCTCGCGGATGCTCAGATCCAGCTCTGTTGTCAGGTTCTTCATCTGGAATAAATCTGCAAACCGCTGTACATTGACACCTTTCATTCTAGTCTCCTTTCCTATGCCTGGACATAGATGTATGTTTCCTGTTATTTCCAGTGTACCACAAACCGCAGCGCAGCACAATCACGTGTTTTGGTGGAAATGCTGATAGACCGCCAAGGCCGATTTCTCATTCATACTGTCCGCTTCCGCCAGCTGTTCTACCGACGCGGCCCGGATCGCATCCATTGACTGGAAATAACGCATCAGCGCCTTCCTTCTGGCCGGCCCGATGCCCGGAATATCGTCCAGCACGGAATGTACCTGCTCCTTGCTGCGCAGGGAACGGTGGTACTCAATGGCGAAGCGGTGCGCTTCATCCTGGATTCTGGTAATCAGCTGGAACCCTTCGGAATTTTTATCTATCGGCAGCTCCCGATTATGAAAATACAGCCCCCTGGTACGGTGAAAATCATCCTTCACCATCCCGCAGACCGGTATCGACAGCTGCAGCTCATCCAACACCTGCAGGGCAATATTCACCTGCCCGCGGCCGCCGTCCATCATAATCAGATCCGGAAACCGCGTAAAGCTGCCATAGGCATCGTCCAGTTTTTTGCCGGCCCGTTCCCTGCGCTCTTCCATCCCATGCGTAAAGCGGCGGGTCAGCACCTCACGCATCGATGCATAATCATCCGGCCCGGCAACCGTACGCAGCTTAAACTTCCGGTAATCGCTGCGGCATGGTTTGCCTTTTTCATATACAATCATCGAGCCGACACTTTCAAACCCGTTCGTATTAGAAATATCGAACGCTTCCACACGGCTGATACCCGGAAGGTCCAGAATCGCCGCAATCTCCTTCATCGCGCCGATAGTCCGTCCTTCTTCCCGCTTCAAACGTTCTTTGTCCTGATTCAACACCATTCTGGCATTTTTCTGTGCCAGATCAACCAGCTTTTCCTTCATACCTTTGCGCGGCACTCTCAGATAGACCTTCTGGCCGCGCTTGCTGCCCAGCCACTCAGCGATCACATCCATCTCATCAACCGCTGTCTGCAGCATCACTTCTTTCGGAATAAACGGCGTCCCCGCATAATACTGTTTCAGGAACGACGTCAGAATCTGCTGCGTCGAATCCCCGACGTCAATCGTCACATAAAAATGCTCCCGCCCGATCAGCCTGCCGTCGCGGATAAAAAACACCTGAACAACCGCATCCCGGTCATCCTTCGCCAATGCAATAATATCCTTATCTTCCCCGTCCGAATTTGTCACCTTCTGTTTTTCAGACACCTGGCGCACACTGCCAATCAGGTCCCGGTACTCCATCGCTTTTTCAAAATCCATCTCCGCAGATGCAGCCTGCATTTTCTGTTCCAGCTCTTCCAGAATCGGCTTATAATTCCCATTCAGAAAATCCAGCGCCTTTTTTATCTGCACCCGGTAATCTTCCGGTGAAATATAGCCCTGGCACGGCGCCTTGCACTGATGGATATGATAATTCAGACAAGGCCGGTCCTTGCCCGTATCACGCGGAAGCTGGCGGCTGCAGGAACGCAGCTGGTAGAGCTTGCGGATCAGCTCGATCGTATCCTTCACAGCGCCCGCACTCGTATACGGTCCGAAATACTGCGATTTATCCTTTTTCATCTGGCGTGAAAAAAGGACCCTGGGGTAAGTTTCCCCCAGCGTCACTTTAATATACGGGTAAG
>CANOET010000171.1 GCA_947564835.1 uncultured Eubacterium sp.
CCGCATCTGTTTTTGGTGTCTGAAGCTTATATTTCCTTATTTTATGCATGTTCCGACAATTAGAACTACAGGGAGAAAACATAACAAAATATAAGAAAATGTTGCGTTTAAGAATCGAAAATAAACCGCTGCTGCTCATACTCCTGTGTATGTCCGAGCAGCAGCGGTACTTTACAAAGCACCTCCTGCGTATACCCATCCTCATAAATCCAGTCCGCAAGCTCCCGTTGTTCTAAAATCACCGGCATCCTGTCATGCACCGGACACACCGACGCATTGGCTTTTGTTGTCAGAATGATAAAACGCAGCCCGTCCGCAAACCGGTTATAGCATCCGGCCAGATACAGCACCGCGCCATCTTCCCGGAAAAACGTCACCTTATTTTTCTGTGCATCCCATTCATAAAAATGCCTTGCAGGAATGACGCACCGCCTGTGCCGCATGCTCTCACCAAACATGCTCCGCTGCAGCGCCGTCTCCGCGCGTGCATTAATCAGCAAGCCCTTCTTCTGCTGCCGCAAAAAACCCCAACGGATATCCTCCAGTTCCTGCTCCGCCGTCTTTGCCGCCAGAACCCCCGCCTGCTGGGAAGGATAAATATCCCCGGTCCGTATCCTGCCCAGACGCAAATCTACCTCATGCACAATCCTTTCCAGCACACCGGCTGTCTCATCATCTACATAAAATCTTCCGCACATTGCCGGCCCCTCCTTGCCCGGTCACAAATCATCCATTCTTCCAGTGTCAGCGGCGTATAGTCTGAATACATGCAAAAGCAATTGATCATATGAGACGGAATGGTACGTTTTCCTCCGCTGTCCGTTTCCAGGATACTGTTTCTGATCATCTCCTGAAACCGCTCGATCAGCCGCTGGTCATGCGTATCATGGACATGCCCGTACAGCATATATGTCTTAGGATTCCCGTTTTCGTCCAGACGATACTGACCGTTGTAACACACCATCGGATAATGGCTTAAGATGACTTTCCGCTTATTATCTTTGAGCTCCTCGTAAGGCTTGATCCACACAAAACGGCTGGTATCATAGCCCTTCTTTTTCAGAATCTTGTCATGGTTGCCCTCAATCAGATACAGACGGCCATGCAGGCTGCGAAGCAGCCCGTTCGTCTCCTCCGGCTTTCCCCAGGTCAGATCGCCAAGAATCACAACTTCATCGTTGTCCCGTACTTTTGCATTCCATTTCTGCAGCATATAGGCATTCATTTCTTCTGTACTGCCAAATCCGCGGCAGTCCATATGTGTGTTTAGTTTTCCGTGAAAAAAATGCGGGTCCGCGATATAATAGCGCATATTGCCTTCCTTCTGTCATTCCTATATTAGAGGTGGATGTGGCGGACAGATCAATGCCGTAGAATGCCTGTCATCCCAGCAGCAACTGCTCCTTGTACTACAATACTTCCATAGTTTCAACCTTTCGCTTCCCAACCGTAACTTTCAGCTTCATCTGTTTGCTGTATCCGTCTTCCAGGCAGGCCTTCACATAGATCACCGCTGTACCGTTTTGCTTTCCTTTAATGACACCCTTTTTGTTCACAGATGCAACTTTAGGCTTACCGCTTGCATATGTAGTCTTTGCAATATCGCTCGGATACAGTCCATCCGGATACTGCAACTGGATCCTTGTTGTCTTTCCTTTTTCAAAAGTCTCACGCGGCACCAGCACACCCACCTGATCTAAAAGCTCATGTAAATTTACAAGAGCGCCGCCCTGGCTGACAGCAATTACCATACTTTCCTTACCGTCAGCTCCTTCAGATCGGATTTTTATAAATCCATATCTTGTATCACAATTGTAATTTTCTGCAACGCGAATATAAAATTCCTGAAATCCTTTTCCTTCCAGGGCTTTATTTCCTTTCTTAACAATGGATGACTGAACAATCTGTATCCATTTGTCCTCAGTCACTGCCGTCCACCGCACATCCGCATCCGTCCAGACACGAATCACCTTGCTGGACGCTTCCTTTGCTTCCTGAAAATCCACAATCTCACGATTCACTACAATTTTTTTGCTTTCTGGTGTATTTTTATAGCCCAGCTGCGTCACCAAAATGCTTTCTTTCAATCCGCCCTTCCCATGAGCTACCGTAATTCTCGCTGTCCGATTCTCACCTCCGTTTGCAGCTGCAACCAGGTAAAATACACCATCCCCTTGAAATGTCAGCTTTGATTCACCATCGCCAAATTGTTCCGTATCCTGTGCAGATACCGCCAGCCACCCAGCCGGGTCATCCACTTCTACCGTAAAAGACCCGGTACCAAGTGTACGGACTGTAACCGTATTATTAAAAAAGCTTCCATCCGGATCCGCTGTCTTCTCAAGCCGGTCTATATCCAAAAGTTCTTTGCACGGATTTTGTACAACTGTAATCTCCCTGCGCTCCCCGCTCTGACGATGCGTAACAGTAATTTTTCCGCTGCGTGCCTTACTTCCTTTATATTTATCTGTCGATATATAAATCCTGTTACTGCCGGTCATGGAAACAGAGTTCTGCCACAACTTTCCTCCGTTTGTACCAACTTTAATCCAGGACGCCTCTGAATCTGCTGTAAACTCACCCTTTGTATCTGTATATACAGTAACATAATTTGTCGTCAGCTTTCCAGACTCATTTGCGGAAACCTTTTCTGTACTAACCTTTAATATCTCTGTGTCATTTGTATCCAAAATCGGTTGATCACATGGTTCTGCCGATAAATCGTCCGAGCTGGCCGGTCTGGTCTCTGTTCCACCTGTTTTTACCGGTTCTACCTCCGCTTCGCCTGGATTTGCCGGTTTCACTTCTGCTTCGCTTGGATTTGCCGGTTTCACCTCCGCCTCGCTTGGATTTGCCGGTTTCACCTCTGCTTCACCTGGCTTTGCCGGCTTTCCCTCTGCTTCGCCTGGATTTCCCGGCTTTGCCGGCTTTCCCTCTGCTTCGCCTGGATTTCCCGGCTTTCCCTCTGCTTCGCTTGGATTTGCCGGTTTCACCTCCGCTTCGCTTGGATTTCCTGGCTTCACCTCTGCTTCGCCTGAATTTCCCGGTTTCACCTCTGTTGAACTGCCTGGTTTGGTTGATGGGCTACCGTCCGGATTGGCCGGCGTACTGTCTGCACTGATTGTATTATCTTTATCTGGTACAGTTGGTTTATTCTTATCCGGATCTGTCCCATGATCCGGATTCGTTGGCGGTTTCGGCTGTACAGGATTTATCGTTGCGCTTTCTCCCGGTTGTGCAGGATTCGTTGTCTGCCCGCCATTTCCCTGTTCACCCTTTGGCGGCTTATTTATCCCCTCATTAATCTCGTCTTTTAAGTCTTCATTATTAGTTGTATTATTTTTACCTGGTATGGTATCATTATCTACATTGATATCAAGACCTCCATCCAAAACAGGCTTATCACAGTTTTTGTTTGAAGTTTCATTATCTACATTGATATCAAGACTTTCATCCAAAACAGGCTTATCACAGTCTCTGTTTGAAAAGCCCCGACTAGAGAAACTCTGTCCTCCATCGTTCCATGATTCCGGCTGTACCATATTTTCCATCATGCTGTCTACATCAGATGTCATTTGCACCACCTTTATACCAGCTTGTGCTGTAACACATCCGGAAACACTCCCGTTATGGCATGCCAGCAGAAAAACCGCTGCACATATAGCTGTCCGTTTTATTTTTTTCATACCTTCTCACCCTTTCACATAAATCTTTATTTAAAGTTTCTGTTTTTCCGTCCTGTCATATACACTTATTTTTCAAACCGTTTATAAATACTTACAGCTCAATGCCAGGCAATTGCAAATCTCTTGTAGATCTCAGTACTCAACACTCCTCCTTTGATTAGACATACTCACCGTCATGCTTTTCTAAGTCCTATGCAACTGTTTGTTTAATTCTACTCTTTCCCCTTTCTTTTGTCAATTGATTTTTTACATTTGTTTACAGTCACCGAAAAAACAGGGCGCCTCCCACCCGGAAGACACCCTGTCTGCTTCTCCTAAATATATTTTCCCTTTTTCATCTCTGCTCTTTCTGCCAAAACATCCCTGCTCAGGCTTCCACGCCAAAATGTTCAAATAAGATCCGCTCTGCCTCAGCGCTCCACAATCCTCTGTTCTTTTTGCAGGCTTCATCCAGCTTGCGGAACAGCGGATCTGTCTTCCCTTTTTCCGCGAAATCTTCAATCGCAGTCAATGGCATATCAAACTGTGTATAAGTCAGCTTTTTGCCGCCCGGGATCTTCGGCAGGTTCAGCGTCGCGTCTGCGATACTGTCAATGCCGCCTACATGGGTAACCATAACTGCCGGTTCGATCTTTCCTTTTGCAGCCAGGTCATTTGCTTCGATCAGGTCATCGTTGTTGCCGCCGGTCGTCCCTACGATATGCTGGCTTGTATAATGCACATCATACAGGTTAATCTCTGCTTTGAACTGGTTATCTGTCGGGCCTGCAAAGAAGTTCATGCAGCCGTCAAAGGCAAGGATCTTATCCCCCAGCTCTGCCACTGCACGGTTTGGAATATAGACAAATACATCGTCGTAGCCCTTGCCGCCGGTCAAATCTACCAGTTCTTTGACCGGATCTGCCATTTTAGCCGTGTTGACATACAGCAGCTCCACACCGTTCTTCTGCGCATAAGACTCTGGAATCACTTCTCTTGCGCGTGCCAGCTTCGCGTCGTCAATATCCGTTACAACAATGCGCTTCGGCTTGTTTTCAAACTGGATTCCGTAGCTGATAGCGCCAAGGCCCATCGGCCCGCAGCCGCCCAGAATAATAATGTCGCCGCCCTCTTTGGTGCCGCCTGCCAGGTCATGGTTCCTTTTGTTCGTATGATAGTTGCCATGATAACCGCCGATAATACAGCTCATCGGTTCGCCGAGTGATGCTTCAAAAAAGCTCTCGCCTTCATACGGCATCAGGCATCCTAATTCCATCACTTCATGCGGAATAATGCAGTAAGTACATGCACCGCCGAAAAATTCATAGGAATAACCCGGTGAAGCCAGGCTGCCTTTGTAATTAAGCGCCGGCTGCTGCGCGAATTTCATACCCGGCTTAAACTGGTCTTTCCATTTGTCGCCGACTTCTACAATTACTCCGGCAAATTCATGTCCGATAATAATCGGGTTTGTATCGATGTTCTGCGGCGCGCGTTTATGTTTTTTGCCCTGCTCCACCAGCTTATAGGTCGACATACAAATACTGTCGCTGATGACTTTTACTAAGATCTCATCGTCCTTGATCGGCGGAAGTTCAAACTCTTCCAATCTTAAATCCCTGGTTCCATACATTCTGACCGCTTTTGTTTTCATCATTTACCTCCTGTTATACTTCCCATGATTGTTATGCTGTTGCTATCTTGTTTTTATTTTGTTTCCATGTGTTGCCATGTTGTTTCCATATTGTTCTATGTTGTTATGTTATTTCCATAATTATACTATATTATAATGTTGCTCTATATTTTTGCCTGTATCTTCCGCTGCATCGTCAAGATAATTTTTCAATTACAACCTGCTGCATCAGCTCATCTACAAGCTCACGCGTAGGCGGTTTTGTCCCGATGGTTGTCACCGCACCAGCCGAGGTCGCGATGCACATCCGCACCGTCTGCTCATCATCCAGCTTGTGGTCCCAGGCATATGCCAGCGCTGCCACCATGGCGTCTCCTGCCCCTACCGTCGAATGTGCTTTTACCGAAAGCGCCGGGCATTTGACTTCATAGCCTTCCCGCACGAACATTGCCCCGCTTTTCCCCATTGACACCGCCACAGTTCCGATCCCCTTGCTCTTTAAGCCTTTGGCCGTCTGCAGCAATTCTTCCACCGAAGCCCGGTAATCATATCCCGCAAACTCTTCCAGCTCCACACGGTTCGGTTTGATCAAATCCGGCCCCGCATCCAAAGCGTTGCGGAATAATTCCCCGTCCGCATCCAGCAGCACCTTTGCCCCATGCGCATGCACCCGCCGGATCATCTCGCCGTAGATCCCTGTATCTACGCCATGCGGAATGCTGCCTGCAAGGATAAACAGTGTCTGGTCATCTGCATAGCCTTCCAGCTTTTGCATCAGCTGCTCGATCTGTTCCTTGGAAATCTGCGGCCCCGGCTCGTTGAGTTCCGTTACTTCCCCGGTTGTTTCAAAGACTTTCGTATTCGTCCGTGTCTCGCCTTCCACCCAGATAAAATCATGCTGGATCCCTTTTTCATTTAATACAGACTCGATCGTCCTGCCTGCATTTCCTCCTAAAAACCCTGCCGCAATGCTTGTTCCCCCAAGCTCCCGGATCGTCTTTGAGACATTGATCCCTTTGCCGCCTGCGTCATACTCTACTTTTTTAATCCGGTTCAATCCGCCCCGTTCAAGCGCGTCAATATCGACGGTCTTATCAATTGCCGGATTCATCGTAACAGTTACGATCATAGCCTTACTCCTTTCCCGTCAAAATCTGATATACCGTATCCACATCACCGGTAGCCAGCCGGTCAGCTGCGGTATCATCCAGCATCTTATCCGCAATCGTCGAAAGGATATCCAAATGCTCCTCTCCGACTCCCGCAATCCCGATTACTACATGCACTTCATTCCCATCCCAGTCAATCCCTTTCGGATATGTCATCACTGCGATTCCGGATGCCTTCACTTCTTTTTTCGCCGCTTCCACGCCATGCGGAAGCGCAAGGCCGCTGCCCATAAAGGTCGAAAAGCTCTTCTCTCTTTCCACCATCGCATCTACATACGGCTGGTCCACATATCCGCTGTCCACCAGCATCTGTCCGACCGTCCGGATCACCTGTTCCTTGGACGCCGGTTCACAGTTTACACGGATGTTCTCACGATACAGCAATTCTTTCTTTTCAGCTTTTTCAACCGCCTCTTCTTTTTTCTTTTTAAAAAACATGGCTGCTCCTCCTTTTGCTCTTTTTGCCTGTCTTGTTTGCTTTTTCTGTTTTCTGTTTCTTTCTGCATTTATTATAATACACAGATACCACTTTTTTCAAAACAAAGAAACAGAGATTTGTCATTAACAGATAGTGACAGACAATAAACCTTTTCCTTCCGGAACCGCCACTTTGTAAATACAGGCTCTCCGGACGTGTCCGCGCGTCACAATACTCCCCGCTGCCCTCCGCAATACAGAACACCGCCAGCGGCTTCGCTATGGAATACCGCCATATATTAAATGAAGTAGAATTTATACTGCTCACCCCCGGAAATAATCTTTATGACCGTTGTTCACAAATGTTTCAGGAAGCAGACTTCGTACCTCATATTAAACTGATGCTCGCCCAGCTTGCCACCGCTTACCATCTGGCTGCTTCCGGTTATGCAGCTACTTTTATCAGCGACCGCTTAATTCATACTAACACCGATCAGCTTGCATTTTATAATATCCAGTCCGGCCTTACAAAACGGCTGTTTTATATTCTGCTGCCTAACCGGAACTATACAACTCATGCTACCAAAGAATTTATTCAATATTTCCTAACGAATTTTTGATCATCCGTCCTTTTCCATTCTGAATCTGTTTGTTCAATAACTATACTCTGTTCAGCTGACAGTTATTTGCACAAATCAGGAGACACACCTTGGACGTTTGAGGGGCGTTTTTAGCTGTCTCCCGGCGGATTCCCGGTCCCCAGTCCGCTGAGCCGTCCGGTTAGCCACATCCCCCCAGCTAACCATCATCTTTCGGTAAGCCAAAAAATGCAGTGCAATGTCAATTCTGCCGCCCAGAGTCTTGCGCAGCTTTCAGCTTGTGCAGGATCATCCGGAACCGGTCATGATCCAAAAGCTGTGAAAAATCAGGATCGTCAGCTACGGCCTGCAGCATACTGCTACGTATCACAGATTCTTCCCGCGGCAGGTCACTTCCAAGTACAAGATTTTTTTCCAGCCAGTCATCCAGCAGATCAAAATAAGTATCTCCATGCAGGCGCATCTGTGCAAAGTCACAGGCAGCCAGGGCGGCATATTTTTCCAGGATGTCAAGCGCAGTTTCCGGATCTCCCTGATGCAAAAATCCGCGGGCAGAGGAAAGGCAGATGTTCATACGGATGCCCGGGTGCAGGGAATCCAGCTGGAAAATATGGCTGATGGCTTCTATACGCCGGTACGTTTCTTCATAAGCGGTTTTATGATCCGCACAGAGCTCCTGGTACGGCAGCATCAGGTTCAGCAATTCCAGCAGGGTATGATAAATGCTGGCCTGCAGGATACTTTTTGCTTCGTTTGGATTTCCAACCATCTGCCAGGCACGGGCTAACAGCGGTTCCGGTGTAAGTCTTGTGATCTCACAGGCGTTTAGCAATTCCAGTACTTCCTGCGGCCGTCCGAGCTGCAGCAGGCAGAGCGCTTCCATATTAACAGCTTGTGAAGCCAGACCGATATCGCCGCTTTCTTCTTTGACACGCTCAAACAGAGCCATGGCTTCTTCGATCAGGGCCGCTGTCTGTTCTTTCGTTCCTGCAAGTCCGCAATGATTCAGGTAAAGGATTCCCATCTGGAACAGCACAGGTGTACAGGAAAAATATTTTTTTGTAAGATCCCTGCAGTTTCTGACAACCTCTTCAAACGGTTTTTCGGAAAAATCTTGTGAAAGTGTGCGGTACATCCTGTGGATATCTTCGTCTGTCATCTGCGGCTCATAACCCATCAGCGTGTCAATACTGATATCAAAAAATGCGGCCAACAGCGGGAGCAGTGTAATATCCGGATAGGTGGTGGATGTCTCCCATTTGGACACAGATGCTTTGGAAACACCTATGTATGCGGCAAGTTCTTCTTGTGTAATACCGCGTTTGCGCCGGTGTTCCGTCAGGATGCGGCCGAGCTGGATTTCTTTTGGAGTATTTTTCATCGGCGGTCACCTCGTTTTTCCTGGCAGTGTTTTGTTAGTAATTTTATAGGCAGAAAAGTGAAAAAATACAAGGAATGCTGCTGCAGTGCATGGAAATAAATTTTTTTACAATTGAAACAAAAAAGGATTGACAAAAAGCCATACAGCAAGTACAATAGAATAGGTCTTGCAATTGCTGCCATAGCTCAGCTGAATAGAGCGGCTGCATCTTAAGAAAGTGTTAAAATACCTGCTTAAGAGAGCAAGGGAAAAGTTTATAAGTATGTATTTTGTAACTGTCGCTATAGCTCAGCTGGATAGAGCGACCGCCTCCTAAGCGGT
>CANOET010000172.1 GCA_947564835.1 uncultured Eubacterium sp.
TGTATCCTGTCCAAAATCTACCCCCTCCGTGTCCAGTTTTAGTATACCACTTCAACTCACCCGCCCTGCAAACACTTCCCCAAAACCTCCACCCCTTCCCGAATCTCCCCCTCCGACAGCCTCCCAAATCCAAGCAGCATCACCGGCCTGCCCCCTCTCTCCCTGCGCCCCGCAGGATAGCACTCCGCCAGCCCTTGTACACACATCCCATATTTCTGCGCCCGCTTGGACACCTCCTCTTCCGTCAACCCGCAGTCTAATTCCACAGCCATATGCAGCCCCGCATGCCCGCCATAAATCCGGTATACCCATTTCTTCTCTTTCAGCAGCTGCAGCAGCAGATCATGCTTTCCTTTATAAACCCCGCGCATTTTATTCAAATGACGTTCAAAATATCCCTGTTTGATAAAACGGCAGACCGTCATCTGCTGGATTCTGGATACGGTTGATGCATAAAAGCCGCACTTTCGCTTATAAACCTCCACCAGCTGCGGCGGAAGCACCAGATAGCTGATGCGGATGGACGGCATAATGCTGTTGGAAAACGTGCCGAGGTAAATGACCCGGTCCAGCTGCGAAATGCCCTGAAGGGACGGAATCGGCCTGCCCTTATAGCGGAACTCACTGTCATGGTCATCTTCGATAATGTAGCGCTGCTCCCCTTCCTTTGCCCAGGATAAAAGCTCCAGCCTGCGTTTCAGCGGCATTACAGTTCCAATCGGAAACTGGTGGGAAGGCATTACATAAGCAAACGTAAGGTCCGTATCCGGGATTTTAGCTGCTACCATCCCATCTGCATCCATCGGGACAGCAACCACCTCATAACCGATATTCTGAAACGTATGGTACGCCTGCAGATACGTCGGACTTTCCATTGCAACCTTTCCTGTCCTTTCAAACATCTGGCCAAGCATCTGCAGCAGGTATTCATTTCCGGCGCCGATCACCAGCTGCCGCGGCTGGCAGCGCACACCCCTTGCCTGATACAGATAAGCGGCAACGGCTTCCCGCAGCTCATACTCCCCCTGCGGATGCCCGGCCTGCAGCAGCTGACGGCTTGTTTCCAGATCAAGCAGCGCCTCTTTCGCACATTTTCTCCAGGCATTGTAGGCGAAGCCCTGGTCATCTACCTGCCCCGGCAGAAAATTGTATTTGGGCTGCGGCCGGCATATCTTTTGCATGGAACCAGGCTGCTGCTCTGCCCCAGGCTGCGTCAGGTCATACAAAGAACCGATTTCGCAGACATAATAACCGCTGCCCCGTTTTGCCTGCAGATACCCTTCACTTACCAGCTGTGCATATGCCGCGTCCACTGTACTGCGGCTGACCTGCAGCTGGGAAGCCAAAAGACGCGCAGACGGCAGCCTTTCCCCACAGGAAAGCCTGCCGCTTGTAATATCTTTTCGGATATATGTGTAAATCTGCTCGTAAAGTGAGGTCCCCGTATGCAGGTCCAGGCTGATCAATAACTCGTTCACGTTACTGCGCCCCCTCCTCCTGTGCCTTTTTCTCTGCCAGTATTTCGTCCTTAAGCATCAGCGCTTTGTCTTTGATCTTGGCATTCACGCCTTTTGACTGGACAATATTGCCGCAGTATCTGGTCGCGATATCGTATTCTTTAAAATGAAAGCTCAGTACGGCCAAAAGATAATCAAAGGTATGCTGGTCCATTCCGCAAATCGGGAAATTTTCCTGTGTCAGCGCCTTGGAGAACAGGTCATATGCCTGTCTGTAATAACGCTCCTGCTTCTCTTTCAGCTGCAGATACATTTCTTCATCCAACAGCCCCGGCTCTGCATCCGCCTCTTCCAGCCTGCCGCGGATCAGCCACGACAGCTGCAGGCACAAATATGCCTGTTCGCTCAGCGCCACTTCCATAACCATCGCGCATACCAGGGCAAGCTCATACTGCCCCATCGCTGTCGCATAATCGATCGTCTCACCGGTAAGCGGCTGGCGCTGCATAAACTGGGAGGTTACTTTTTCCCGTATCCTCTTTTGCTGGAGCGAAGGCAGCCGTTCAAAGTTCTTAATCGGCGCGGCAAAACCGCAGTATGGGCATGCGGTGATCCCGTATTTTAAAGTATCCACAAACTGAAACCGCGGCCTGAGATCCAAATCCGGTTCTTTTCTGCGCAGCTTGCTGTTCAAAATTCTAAGGTCATTGAACTGTGTGCCGCAGTTCGTGCAATCGATTTTTTTTGTGAAGACATATTTTTTCTCTTCTTCCACATCATATAACACAGACATATTTTATCCTTTTACCTTTCTGATCAGGTGCCGCCTATGCAAACCGCCGGACGGCAATGTAATGTTTCTTATCTTTTATCTTAACACATTTCGGTTTTTACACAAGACCTTGTTTTATTATTTATGGGCCATTGATATAGTTATATTCTTTCGTTGCGTGTCCATTCTGCATGATGCTTGGAGCCCGGGCAACATCATTTTAAATTTGTTTCTTTTCCGGCAGTATGTCCATATGCTCAAGGACAGAAACTGATATACTGTAAATAAGCTTTGAAATCTCAGCTGGTGTTTCTGTCATTGGCCCGCAGATCCAGTTGCGGATGATGCTGAAACAGCCGGACGCTATATAGCTAAATACATAATCAGACATTTCCGATTCAAGCCCTGCAGCATTCATAAGTTCTTTGAATAAATCTACTATCGATTTCACGGCTTTTTTAGTAAAATTATGATCGTTGCTGCTATTTGTCAACAGCCAATAAACTTCCTTATTTTCCTGGATATCTAAAAGCAACCGGTAAAGGAACTGTTCGCTGTTGTATGCACCTGCGGCTCCCATCTGCTGCATGCACTTTAAGCTGCGGCACAGTGTCTCATCTTCGATTTCCTTCATAAGATCCTGTACATTTCCGTAGTATTTGTAAAATGTAGAACGGTTTAATTCCGCCGTACTGCAAAGCTCACTAACCGAAATTTGATAAATCGGCTTTTTGTACAGCAGTTTGATCAGGCTGTTTTTTAACAGCATTTTGGTCAGCCGCGTACGCTGATTGTCTTTTTTATTCATGAAACCACCTCTCTCTTATATTTTTGCAGGAACAAGTTTGCAGAAAAATTCTATTATGTAACAAATTTGCCCGTATTTGTTGATTTTACATCGTCTAATTAGCAACTGTTTGTTGATAAAATAACAAATAGTTGCTATATTTGCAGTATAACAGAAAAAATTACTTTGTCAAAAGAACGGGCGGAAAGTTTCGCAGAAGATATTTTACAAGGAGGTATTTATGAAATTTAAAACAGAAGCAGGAGATCAGACACAGTACCTTACACACGAATTTAATGACAATACGATCCGGTTTATCGTAACATATTCCGGGCACATTCATGGACAGACATTGCAAAAAGCCGCAGAAATGCTAGTCCGGCGCATTGTGGTCCTGCACAGTTCCTTTCATGTAAACGTACTTGGAACAAAATGGATCGTAAACGAGGAATATGCAGCGGATGATTTTACAGTTATAAAGAAAGTGTCCGCAAATGTACTGGATGCAGCCAAAGAGGCCGCCTTGCATGCAATTAGCTATTCGGATACAGTGCAGATACGCTGTTACCTGTTTTATAACGAATCAGAAAGTGCGCTGGTATTTCTGGTCGGACATATGTGTGCAGACGGCAGGGACGCCTTATACCTGCTGCAGAAGCTGATCGAAATTTATCATGTGCTGGATGCAGGCGGTACCGGAGAAGAAGTATTGTTAAAAAACGGAAACCGTTCCATCGAACAGTGCTGCACCGATCCGGATATGCTTTCTATCGATTTGCAGAAAATAAAGTCTGAAAATTTTAACGGCATCAAAAGCAGTTATTCTTATTGTACGCAGGAAGCCGGGGAACCGCGTCTTATGGAATGTACGATTCCCGCAAATAACATTGCTTTCTGCAGGGGGCTTGTCGAAGGGAGTACTGTAAACGATGTGATTTTGGCAGCTTACTTCAGGGCCTATGTCCGCCAGATGCATCTTACAGAGGATACACCTGTGGGGATTGCAACAATGATGGATTTGCGGAAATACATTTCAGACGGACATTCGGATGGTGTAACGAATCTGTCCGCACCTCTTAATATAGACCTGCCTGAGGGCATTGGCACCGATTATAGGCACACGCTGTATAAAGTGGTAAAACAAACTTCCGCCGCAAAAAATAATCATGGGGCAGGACTGGATTTGCTTCTTGTGCTGAAAAAGTTTTATCAGCTTGTACCGTTTCCGCTGGCTATACATCTTGGCCGAAAGGTCTACCGTGATATGTCGATCGGCCTGACAAATCTTGGAGGCATAAAGCGCAGCAGTTTAAACTTAAGCGGATGTCAGGCAGATACATTTATTTTTGCAGGCCCTATGAAGAAAAAGCCTGCACTGCAGCTGTCCGCCAGCGGCATGGACAAAGCGGTCTGTCTTTGCATTGTATCTGTATGCACCAGCCAGGATCAGGTACAGCTGGAGGAATTGCTCCGTCTGACTGGCGCTGAAATTAAAAATGCACAGTAACGGGCAGTCCAAAAATCACGGGCAGTCCGGACAAATTCCCCTCCCCCTGCGTCCGGCTGCCCATACACTTTATTCTCGCAGCCCCCGGCTGCCCATATTTTTATGCCCCCGGCAGCTTAAAAGAACTCTTCAGCGAAACAATCCGGTTAAACACCAGATGCCCTTTAGCGGAATCCTTCGCATCCACGCAGAAAAACCCGTTGCGGACAAACTGGAAGCTGTCATAAGCCTTTGCATCCGCCAGCCCCTGCTCCACATAACACTTTTTCCGTACCAGGGAATCCGGATTTAAGTTCAGGCTGCCGTCTTCCTTATTATAGACGCCTTTTTCTTCATCCACCAGATTTTCAAATAACCGCACTTCGGCTTCGACAGAATCCGGCGCTGATACCCAGTGGATCGTACCTTTGACCTTTCTGCCGTCCGGGCTGTTGCCGCCCTTGGACGCCGGGTCGTAGGTGCAGTGGATGACGGATACCTTGCCGTCTTCCCCTTTTTCATAACTTGTACACGTTATAAAATAAGCCTGCATCAGGCGCACTTCATTCCCTGGAAACAGGCGGAAATATTTTTTCGGAGGCTCTTCCATAAAGTCTGCGCCGTCAATATAAAGCTCACGGGTAAACGGTACGGTGCGCATGCCAAGCTCCGGGTTTTCCAGGTTGTTTTCGACCTGCAGGTATTCGGTCTGCCCCTGCGGGTAATTGTCGATCACTACTTTTACCGGATCAATGGCAGCCATTACCCTTGCTTTTTTCAGCTTTAAATCTTCCCGGATACAATATTCCAGCATTGCCATATCCGCGGTGCTGTTTGCCTTGGAAATGCCGCACAGCTCTATGAATTTCTGAATGGACTCCGGGGTGTAGCCGCGCCTGCGCAGGCCGGATATGGATACGAGCCGCGGGTCGTCCCAGCCGTCTACGATGCCGTCTTCCACCAGCTTTTTAATATAACGTTTGCCGGTAACGACATTGTTCAGGTACAGCTTGGCAAACTCGATCTGCCTCGGCGGGTTTGGATATTCCAGGGAATTGACAACCCATTCATATAAGGGCCTGTGATCCTCAAATTCACTCGTGCAAAGGGAATGCGTAATTCCTTCGATCGCGTCCTCTACCGGATGGGCAAAATCATACATCGGGTAAATGCACCAAGTATCGCCGGTGTTGTGATGCGTCATATGCGCCACGCGGTAAATGACCGGATCCCGCATATTGATATTGCCGGAGGACATGTCGATTTTGGCGCGCAGCACCTTTTCCCCGTCCGCAAACTTTCCGTTTTTCATATCTTCAAACAGTGCGAGGTTTTCTTCCACGCTGCGGTTTCTGCCCGGATCCTCTTTTCCCGGCTCGGTCAGCGTGCCGCGGTATTCCCGTATCTGCTCTGCCGAGAGGTCCGAGACGTAGGCAAGCCCTTTTTTGACCAGCTTTACCGCTGCCTCATACATCTGCCCGAAATAATCAGACGCAAAAAAAAGCCTGTCCTCCCAGTCCGCGCCCAGCCACTGGATATCTTCCTTGATGGACTCTACAAATTCAGTCCGTTCCTTGGTCGGGTTTGTATCGTCAAAACGCATGTTAAACTGGCCGCCGTACTGCTTGGCAATGCCATAGCTTAACAGGACCGCTTTCGCATGGCCGATATGAAGGTAGCCGTTCGGTTCCGGCGGAAAGCGTGTATGCACGGTATCATAGACTCCTTCGGCAAGGTCTTTATCAATTTCCCTTTCGATAAAATTTCTGGATGTACTTTCGTTTTCCATATCTAAACTTCCTCCTAAATGGCAGCTGGAACGCTCTTACAAAAAACCAGCTGGTTACTTTATCTAACAGAGTAACACAGCTGGTTTTTGCCGTCAACTAACTTTTTGTATTTTGAACGGCAATATTCCCGGACTCACAAATAACCTCAAGAAATGGTTTTTGATCCTTCTTAAGCGTTGCATAAGCCTCCCCCATCGATTTTCCATCGATTTGAATCTCTCCGTATTCCGTGCGCAGTTCATAACCAAACTCCGCCACATCCCGGTCCAGCCGCAGGTCCACGTCCCCGTACGCCTGCCGGATACTGCAGCTGTCAAAGGCAAGCCCTGCAAACGTGCAGTCACCGCTTTCCACCGATATCTGCATATCCCCGAATACCGCCTGTTCCCCGTCAACGCTGCCATAAGCATTTTTCAGTTCCAGTCCGCGCATCACCGTATCACGGAAACAGACGTCCCCGCTTTCCATATGGACCTGCATATCTCCGGACAGCGTCACTTGCGCAAAGGAAGCATTTCCATACTCATCCGCAACCGTGCAGCTGCCCCCTTCGACCCGCTCCATCTCGAGCCTTCCGGATTCCAGCTTTATTTCCATCTCCTGCGCCCGAAGATCCAGCAAATCAATATCCCCATACGCATCCGTCATTTTCAACCTGTCCGCCGAAATGCCCTCGCAGGTAATATCTCCGGAATCCGTTAACAAAACAGCCTCTGACAGCTTCGCATCTTTCGGTACATAAACCGTAATGGAGGCGCCCGCGCTTTCAGGGGCGTTCATATCGTCCTGCGGCCAGAACCCAAACCAGAACCATCTGACCTGGCCAAATCTGGCGGAGCCTTTCTGTTGTATAGTTAAAAGCAGCTTTCCGTCTTTTACTTCCTTAAGAAGCTCACTATAGCCAGGCAAATGATAAGACAGGCTGTATACATCGCCGTCTGTACGTTCAATCCGAATATCCGCATACTCCGCCTGTATCTGCATACGGTCAAATTCCCCGGGCAGCTCCTCGTTTTGTCCGGCCGCATCAGATCCGTCATCCCCGTTTTTTTCTTCCAGGGCAGGCGCATAGACATGAAGCCCTTTCCAATCCGCTCCGATCCCATATACCCGGCCGCCTGCGGCAAACCCGGCCATAGCCAGCACAACCCCGGCTGCTGCCATTACCGCGCAGGAAATCAAAAACTTATTTTTATTTTTCATGTCTGCTTCCTCCTCTTCGAATGACATTTGCCATTTTGTGCAGCGTCCATGCAAGAAAACGCCGGCATAGATGATACATCCCATACGTAAGCGCCGCGCCGGCTCCGATTGCAAGCAGGCCGGTTCCGATACAGCTTAGGAACACCGGAAAGCTTTTGGCGAGCACCGTAAATCCTGCGATGACCGTAAGCGGACCCGTAATAACAAGACATCCCCCAAAGACCAGAAAAGCCAGCAGAAACGTCCATGCTACCACAAACATACACACCACTACTACCACGCCGGAAAGCAGCAAAGGCAGTCCGACTGGCACACCGAATAACGCCAGCAGGGCAATCCAAACGGCGTGGACACCGCCCCTGATATTTTTCACCGGTTCTTTGGAATAAAGCAGCGCCATATCATGGATAATCTGGTCTGCAGCCTCCTGCGGGCTTCCCAGGTCTTCAATGGCTTTCGCTTCATTTTCCTCTCCTGCGTCTGCAAAATACTCCTCATAGTACGAGACGGCCTGATCCCAGTCTTCTTTCGGAAGCCGCTTTAGGCATACTTTGAGCTGTTTCATGTATTCCTCTTTATTCATGATTTCCCCCTTCCGGCATATCCTCCTGCCCGTTTCTATCCGGACCCGCATGGCTGCTGTCCAGAATTTCCGCAACTGCCCTCGTATACGCGCTCCATTCTTGTTCCAAATATAGCTTCTGTTGTCTTCCTGCTTCGGTAATCCGGTAATATTTCCTGTTTCTGCCCTGGAACTGCTGGTCATAGATCTCTACGTAGCCGTTTTCTGACAGCCTGCGCAGTACCGGGTAGAGTGTGGAGTCCTTCAGATTGGAAACATGCTTTAGCTGCTGGCTGATCTGGTATCCATAGCTGTCTTCCCGGCAGATCATGGCAAGCACGAGCAGTTCCATCAGGACCGGATTGAGTGGATAGGTCATATGATTCTCCTTTCCTTTTAGATTGGATATATCCTTTGTTTTATATATTATATGTTATATAATATGTGTTGTCAATATATATGTATAAAATTTATTTATTAGCTTCTGGAAATAGGCTGGATTTGTGATTGATTGATCGTCTAAACTGGATGAATGAAGCAGAAAAGGAATACTTTTGATGTTGTGCTGTGTTTGGGATTCCCGATAGATTTTGAATGGCCGGGGAAGAGGGTGGTGGCTAAGCGGACGACTCTGCGGGCTGTGGACCGGGGAGTCTGGTTATTGACAAGCTTTCGGACACCTGAATTAACGTTTCATGTAAAGTAAGCGAAAATCAGCCGGACGAGGAGGGATAGTTTTACATGAACTAAAATTATAATGTTGTCTATCGTATACCTATAGGTGTGGACACGGAAAGTCTGGCTTTAGATGGACTCAGATTTAGATACTGGCAGGCTTACGTGAACTGAATTTTAGATACTGGCAGGCTTACGTGAACTGAATTTTAGATACTGATAGGCTTACATGAACTGAATTTTAGATACTGGCAGGCTTACATGAACTGAATTTTAGATACTGGCAGGCTTACATGAACTGGAATTTAGGTGTTGTAAAGCTTGGTATAACCAGACTCTGCGGGCTGTGGGCAGGGGATGCGCCGGGAGACACACCTTGGAAGGACGTTGAGGGGGCGTTCTTAGCGGAGGTGAAATCCAGCGCTTACGGAGACTTAGACAGGAGGG
>CANOET010000173.1 GCA_947564835.1 uncultured Eubacterium sp.
TTCAAAAAAGCCCGAAAAATCAAGGAAAAACGGCACTAAGAGAATTTTAGTACGGTCTGAAAGCTGCACGCCGTGCTCCTCAGTTCAGCAAGAGATAATTACAAGCAGAATAAGAGATTTAATGAAACCCTTGAAAGTCCAGTATTTTCAAGGGTTTTCTTTATGCATGCGTATAATATTAAAGTGCCAATTTGTATAATGCTAACTGATTAAGGCTTACGCCCTCTTTTTCTGCTTCAATAGCTAATTTTTGGTGCAGAGATTTTGGAAGCCTTACAACAAATTTACTGCTATAATTATTTGGCGTTTCTGGAATCGGTATAGAGAGATTATTTTCTATTTTTGTTTGAATATATCCTTCCATTGCTTCATTAAGGCTCTCATACAATTTTTTAAGTGTATCACTGGTACTTTGGCATCCGTCAAGTTCCAAAATTCTGCCATAGAAATAATGTCCGCTTTGCCTTGCCGGAAGATAGCCATATGCTGCTAAAACTTTGTTTATTTTTCTGGTCTATTAACATTTCAGATTATTTGGGTTATAATATATTTCATACTTATATAGTTTTCTTAATGGAGGTGTTGTTATGTGTGATGTGAAAAAATATGAAAAAATCTATGAAGATATAAAAATGCTTCAACCGGAAGACACTTTACAGCTTGTATTGGAAGCGGAGACAGAAGAGCAAAGAAGCTTTTATGAAATGGTAGGAGATTTTCTTCTGCAAAAGAAACAACGACAGGTAATAGAAAGGAATCTCTTTTAGTGAAAAAATATATTTTAATAGCAGGTGTCAATGGGGCGGGTAAATCGACGTTGTATCAATCATTACAAAGCCTGCAGGATATGCCGAGAGTGAATACAGACGAAATAGTAAGAGGTTTAGGTGACTGGAGAAATATGGCTGACGTTATGACTGCCTAAAAGATTTGCAGCAGATATGGTGTAGATTTATGTCTGCATTTTCCGGTATCTTCACCATTCAGGAAGAAAACCTGCCGTTTAGGAAGAAATCCCCTCAAATTTTCCAGTGTCTGCTATTCTAAAACAGTAGCAAAATTACGGTCCGGCATTCCAAAAAGACGGATCAAAGGAAAGGGAGCACAGCAATATGAAGAACGAATCCATCCGGCTGGAACACATTACCAAGCGGTTTGATAAGGAGCCGGTGTTAAAAGACCTGAATGCTGTTTTGCAAAGAGGGGAGATTCTGGGATTTTTAGGCCCGAGCGGAGCTGGTAAGACAACGACGATTAAGATTCTGACTGGCCAGTTAAAGCCTACATCCGGAGATGCTTATATATTGGGTATCCATGTGAAAAATATCGATGAGACGATCTATGAGCAGATCGGCATTGTAACGGACCAGTCCGGTGTTTATGAACGTATGACGGTCTATGAAAACTTAAAATACTTTGCGAAGATCTTAAAGGCGGATCCCGCCAGAATCGACGGGCTGCTGCAGCGGGTCGGGCTGGCGGGGCATAAGAAAAAACCGGCCGGCAAGCTTTCCAAAGGCCAGATGCAGCGCCTGGTACTGGCAAGGGCGGTGCTGCATAAGCCGAAGGTGCTGTTTTTGGATGAGCCGACAAGCGGGCTGGATCCTTCTACCGCACTCGATATCCATAAGCTCTTAGGCGAAATGAAACAGGAGGGGATGTCTGTTTTTCTGACGACGCATAATATGGAAGAAGCCACAAAATTGTGTGACCATGTGGCGCTGTTAAACGACGGGCAGATCGTGGAATATGGGACGCCGCAGGAGCTGTGCCTGCGTTACAACCAAAAGAAGCGTTACCGGATCCTGCTGGAAAGCGGTGAGGAGCTGCTGCTGGAGCAGTCAGAGGAAAATATCCGCAAGATGGCTGGTCTGCTGGCGCAAAACCAGGTTGCTTCGCTGCATTCCTGCGAACCGACTTTGGAACATGTATTTTTAACCGTGACAGGGAGGAATTTACAATGAAAACAATCCATATGCACAAGCTAAACGCGATTATGGAGATGAAGCTGAAAGCGCTGCTTTCGAAAAACTTTATCATTATGCCGGTCTTTGCGGTCGGATTTACCTTTGTTATGAAGCTGGTATACGGCTCTGTTTCCGAAGGCGGATTAAGTGACCTGCTAAAGGGATTGGCGCTTTCCTTCGGGGCGCTGATGAGCGCTACGATGACGGGAATTTACTGTGTGAGCGCCGCATTGGCGGAAGAAAAGGAAAAGCATACGCTGCGTGTCCTGATGACGTCTTCGGTGAATGGGCTGGAGTTCTTTTTAGGCAGCCTGATCCCGGTTGTGGGGATGATCCTTTTGACCAACATAGTAATTGTGCCGGTCTCCGGGCTTTCCATGGATGCCGCGCAGTGGGCTGTTTATCTGGGCGTATCGTTCCTGTGCGCGGTAACCTGTGCGGTGATCGGCATGATCTTCGGTATTTTTTCCCGCAACCAGGTAACTGCAAGCACAATCACGACGCCTGCGCTGCTGATTTTCATGATGCTTCCGATTTTTGCGAACCTGAATGAGACCTTGGCAAAAATCTCGGATTTTCTGTTCACGGGCGTGATGCAGCAGACTGTGATTCATATTGCAAATGGGGATGCGCAGATGGTGCCCGGGACAAGTATAGCGGTCATGGCGGCGGAGATTGCGGCAGCAGTTTTATGTTTCCTGGTAATTTACCGGAAAAACGGGTATGACGCGGATTAAATATGCGTATTTTCGGGCGTATGAAAAGCCTGTACGGCGGCTAATAGCTGCGGCTTCATTTTCCTGGATACCAGGCACTGCACATGGCCGGCTTTTACGGTATGATGCTTTAAATCCACCGCTTCAATCTTATCCGCCGCTACCAGGTACGACCGGTGCGTGCGGATAAACGCATCTCCCAGCTGCATGGCAATTTCGTTCAGGTTTCCTACAAAATCCATCCGGCTGCTGCATGTATGCAGGATAATGTGATGCGGTTTTTGGGAAGTTTCAAAGCAGATGATATCTTTGAGCGGTATATGCCTGACAAGATCCCCGATTTTTACCGAATAGATCTGGGCAATATCCGCCTGCGTCTCCTGCTGCAGGCGCAGATAGACGGACTCCAGGCATTTTCCGATCGAATCTGCCTGGCTCTGCGGGTCTTTGACAATATAATCAAACGCTTCGAGATGATACTGGAACGTCCGGTAAGCCAGGTTCTGAAAGCCGGTAATATACACAAGCGTACCGTGCGGGTCCAGTCCGCGGATTTCCTTGCCAAGCAAAAAGCCGTCATATACGCCGTCTTTTAATTCCACATCCAGGAAATAAAGATTTTGCTTCTGCGTATTCTGACGGAGCGCCGACAGCAGGTCGCCGGGCTTTCTGCAGCAGCATACGACTGTCATGTCATAGGCTTCGATCAGTATCTTTTTTTCAATTTCATCCCGGATCTGGTTCCTGATCCTGTCGTCGTCGTCGCAGATATAAATATGAAACATGCTTTGAAACCTCCCTTTATGGACTTGCCGGAACGACCAGCTCCTGCACAAATATCTGATTTTCCCAGCTTGTCGCGGATACTGCTTTGGGATATTGGTCCAGGATACGCTTATAATTTGCCAGGCCGAAGCCCCTGTTTTCCCCTTTCGTCGAATATCCCTGCTTCCAGATGCCGGACAGGTCTACTTCCTGTTCCCATGGGTTTGCCACACGCACGGTCAGATATCCGCCGTGGCACATCAGCTGGAGCTCGACATACGGCTGCGGCTGATGCGCTGCCGCTTCGATCGCGTTATCCAGGAGGATGCCGAGGCATTGGTTAAATTCCCAGATATCCATCGAAATCCCCTCGACCGGATAAAGGACCTCCAGCCTGCAGGCAGTTCCGTTTCTGGCCATTTTCGTCAGCTTTGACAAGACCAGGCTCTTCATTTCCGGCAGCCGGATATTGCCGATCTGCGCAGCTGCCTGGATCTTTTCCCCGATCTTATGGTCAAAATCAATTTCCAGCTTTTCTAGCACCCGCTGTATTTTTTCCGGTTCGCCTTCCTTGGCGTACAGATACATACCGGAAAGGATATTTTTATAATCATGGCGGAAAGCACGCATTTCTTTCTGCATCTGCTCAAGGTGCTCCATATACAGCTGCTGCTGCAAAAGCATCGATTCCTGATATTGGATCTTACGCATACTCTCCTGCTTGTCTGAGACATGCAGCAAAATTCCGATCAGCAGGACGGCCAGAACAATCATTCCGGCAGTATACGCTATAATCTGCATTTGATTATACAGTATAATAAGCGAAAAAAAGATCTCTGTCATCAGCTCCAGCACAAACGCCATAGCCGCATTCTGCCTTTTGCGCCGCTCATCTTCCAGCACATACCGAATCAATCTGTAAAAATTCATTTTATAAAGAAACCAGCAGACCGCAGCAACAATAAAAAAATAAACAGCAAGATACCCCGGCAGAATCCATGTGGCGCTCTTTGTTTTCTGCCATATCAGCTCTTGTATAGTCGTAAACGTAACAGTACCGCTGGATACCTGCAGAATCGCAGCGATGCAGGTAATGGAAGAGCTCCTCCAAACATCTTTCTTCCAGATGACAGATACCGCGGACGCAGAGCACAGCCAGGTCACAATAGACGTCAGCGCGTATCCCTGCATCATTCCAAGTCCAAATTCATTCATAAAGAAATATCCGCAGATGCCGGACGGCAGCATGGCCAGCAGAAAAAACCTCCCTATTTTTTTCAGATTGACCGGTTCCCCGAGAATGGCAAAAATATAACAGACCAATGCAAAAAAAGAAGAAAGAACATCCGCTGTATGTGTTGCTATTGTTATTAATAAATCTTTTGTCATCGTATCATTCCTAACATTTCTATTTACTGCTGGTTCTATTATACCGCAATGAGCTTTCGGATGGAATAGATTTTATGCAATTTTCTGAATGGGGAGGCTGTCCGGTTACTGTTCACACCTTGTTCAAGCACTTGCTGATACTTCCGTATATTACCATTGCAGTTTTTTCAACAGCCATGTATAATTTCTCCATATCTGCAGAACAGTTCTTCCGTTCTGCGACGATGAAAAAAATCAAACAGGAGTGTGAATTATATGAAATTTAAATTTGTATCGTTGCTGCTGGCGTTATGTACCGCGGCAGGCTCCATGGCCCTTCCGGCAGCCGCTGAAACTGCCTGGGCGGCACAGGCAGAAAGCAGCCGGCTGGTTTCGGAAAACAATCCGGTTACTGAAAATGTGTGGGAAAATTTTCAGTATCAGGTGTTTGACGATCAAACCATCGGGATCACCCGCTATACTGGTTCTGACGATATCCTGATAATTCCCGGGGAAATAGCAGACAGGCAGGTATCCGCCATCGGTGCGGAGGCTTTCCGCTCGTGTAAAACATTGAAGGAAGTTACACTTCCGCAGGGAATTACTGCAATCGGAAACTCTGCTTTTGCAGAATGCGAAAGCCTGGAGAAGATCGTCCTGCCGCAGGGCCTTACGAGCATCGGCAATGCAGCCTTTATGCAGTGCGGCAGCCTGAAATCGGTTGTTATCCCGGATGGTGTAACGGCTATACGCGATTATACATTTAGTTACTGCGAAAACCTGGAAAGCGTATCTATTCCGGAAAGCGTTACCGAGATCCGCGAAGCTGCTTTTGGCCAGTGCCTGCGTTTAAAAACAGTTGCGCTTCCAAAAGGAGTCACTTCCGTTGCAGATTACGCATTTTACCATTGCGAAAGCCTGGAGCGCGCGGAGCTTTCAGACAATATTACATATATCGGAGAAAATGCGTTTGCTTACTGCAAAAGCCTGGATACACTCGCGCTTCCGGACCGTTTATCCAACATTGATTTCTCTGCGTTTGCCTATTGCGAAAGCTTGAAAAGCCTTGTCTTCCCGAACCGTCTGGAAACAATTGGAGAAAAGGCTTTTACCGGCTGTAAAAGCCTGAAAGCCCTCGAATTGCCGGAGGGCGTACAGCGTGTCGGGGAAGATGCGTTTGCAGGCTGCAGTAAATTAAAGAGCCTTTCCCTTCCGGGCAGTCTGAAGGAAATTGCGAAAGGGGCGTTTTCGGGCTGCGGCAAATTAAAAACCGTGGATTATAACGGCAGTAAGGCAAAACGGAAAAAGATAGGGATCATCGGCGAAGGCAATACCCCGCTGCTGCAGTCTGCCATCCGTTACGCGAATCATGGAAAGACGGAAACATTTGCGCCGAAAAAAGGCGCCCGCATCACATCCGGCAGTGAAACTTATCAGGTCAAAACGGATGTGTCCAAGGTGGCTTTTGTAAAAACAGCCAGCAAAGCAGCGAAAATAACTGTTCCGGATTTTATTTCGGTGGATGGTATTACCTATGAGGTAGCATCTGTTACCAAAGATGCTTTCCGGAATAACAAAAAGATTACGAAGGTAACCATCAAAGCAGAGATCGCATCGATTGGCAAAAATGCATTTTATGGCTGCACGAAGTTGAATACGATTGTCATCCGTTCCAGAAGCCTTTCCTCGGTCGGTACGGATGCATTCCGCGGAATCCGTGCAGCAGCTACAGTGAAGGTACCGGATGGAAAACAAAAAGAGTATCAGAAATTGATAAAAGGAAAAGGAATTGGGAGTAAGGTAAAAATTATTTCTTAATTTCTAATGTCCAGCTTCCGGACGGATCATTTGAAACATGCGAAAAGCAGGTATACAGATACCTGCTTTTCTTTGTATATAGTGAAGGATAAATCAAGAAAGCATCATTCAAACAACGGAATCAATGCCTGACATGGTCTCCCGTGTCGATTTTTTAAATTGTACCATAAGAAGATGGAAAAAAGCAAGTTATTTCTTGAAATTAATTTTACGGCCCTTATTCTGGAATTTCTTCCGGAAATCCTTGACATTTTCCCGGATCGTGATAAACTCTGTTTGGTATCGGATTTCATACTTATTTAATCTTCTTTATTCACATTTTATATTTAAGCAAACCTTAAGGAGGAGATGAAACATGTTACTCGCTCAAATTTTAGCAACAGCCATTTTCGTCATCATGTTCTTAATGATTGTTCTGGATAAGATCGAACGGCATTATGTGACGATCGGCTGTGGTGTGCTGACACTGATTGTTGTATTCGGTATTGTCATGCACAGCCCGGATGCAATCATAGAAACGCTGAATGTACGCAGCATATTTACCTTGGACTTTTGGTATGCTGCCGGTGAATCATCAGAGTCATCCAGCGGTATCAACTGGGCAACGATCATTTTTATTGCAGGCATGATGGTTATGGTGGAAGGGATGGCAAAGGCCGGGTTTTTCCAATGGCTGTGCATGCGCCTGGCGAAAATGGTCAATTATAAGCCGATCCCGCTGTTTATTGCATTTATGATTATGTCCGCCTTTCTTGCTATGTTTATCGACAGCATTACCGTTATTCTGTTTTTGGCTGCGGTAACGGTGGAATTGGCGAAGCTGCTGAAATTTAACCCTGTGCCGATGATTTTGTCAGAGATCTTCTGCGCGAATCTGGGCGGTTCGGCAACGATGTGCGGAGATCCGCCGAATATTATTATCGGCACCTCGCTGGGCTATTCTTTCAGTGATTTTTTGACAAATACCGGGCTTATGGCGGCGGTCAGCCTTGTACTTGTCGTGATCTATTTCTTTTTTGTCTTTCATAAAGAACTGGAAGAGGCAGAGCGGCGTGTGGCGGATACCAGTTCCATGCCGGACCCGAAAGAAGCGATTACGAATAAAAAGGATTTTACTGTCAGCTGCCTGATTTTTGGCTGTGCGGTTGTGATGCTTGTGACACATGCACAGACAGGGCTTACCGTGGCATTTATCGGCGCTGTTATCACGGTTGTTACTCTGGCTGCTTATGCGAAATACGCCGCAGAGCTGCTTTCCAAAGTAGACTATAAGACACTTCTTTTCTTTATCGGTTTATTTATGGTAGTCGGCGGATTGGAACAGACCGGGATTCTGGAAATTATTGCCGGATACATAGGCAAAGCCAGCAAGGGAAATTTCAAGCTGATGATCGCGATTATTATCTGGGTATCGGCCGTTGCAAGCGCATTTGTAGATAATATCCCGTTTGCCGCTACCATGATACCAGTCATCAAAAGCCTGGCAGCCACACAGGGAGTCGATCTTGAGACACTTGCCTGGGCATTGTCTATGGGTACGGATATCGGCGGCAGCGGTACTCCGATCGGCGCTTCCGCGAACGTGGTAGGCACCTCCGTGGCAGCTAAGAACGGCTATGTGATCGGATGGGGCAAATATTGCAAATCTGCCGCACCTGCAACAATTATTGTAGTTGCGGTATCCATGATTATGATATTTATCCGTTATTGTTAACAGAAAGGAGTGTTCTTATGGCACAAACAATTATATCTGTAAGCCGGGAATTTGGCAGCGGCGGGCATCTGATCGCCGAACAGATCGCCAAAGACCATGGTCTGAACTTTTATGACAGGCATATCCTCGATGAAATCGCAACGCAAAACAATATACAAGTAGAAGTCCTGGAAAAATACGATGAAAAACCGCGCAACGCGTTCCTTACCCGGAGAGTCGGCGCATTTTCCAATTCTATGGAAGAAATCCTCGCTGAAATGCAGTTTGAGCATATCAAAAAAAAGGCGGAAAGCGGGGAATCCTTTGTTATCGTCGGCCGTTGCGCTGAAACGGTATTAAACGGGCACAGCGGGCTGATCTCTATTTTTGTCGTTGGGGATGAACAGGCGAAAATCCGGCGTATCCAGGATGTTTACCAGCTAAGCGAATCGGATGCGATTGCGAAAATCCGGCGGCATGATAAAAAACGCAGACAGTATCATAACCGGCATTCCAGTTTCCGCTGGGGGGATTCCAGGTATTATGATTTATGCATTAACAGCAGCAAGCTGGGGCTGGAACGTACGGGGGCGGCTTTGGAGAATTATATTACGGAACGGATGAGGGAGATGCAATGATGCGGAGCTTCTTTGCGGGCTGAAAGATCTTGATTGGGCAGGGGTGTGGCTCACCGGACGACTCTGCGGGCGGCAGCCAGGGGACGCGCCGGGAGACACACCTTGGGCGGACTGGGGCAACGCTGCGGT
>CANOET010000174.1 GCA_947564835.1 uncultured Eubacterium sp.
TTTCCCGTAAAATGGGAGGTTTTTTTGCGAAAAATTTTTAATCGTCAGTGCTGCTCCAAAGATCAAAATCTTCACACAAAACATCCGTATGGTATTTCCAATTATCTCTGGCCATAATATCTTTGCGAAACATCACTGTCGGATGTCCGATCATACATTGGAACAGCATTCCTGCTTTTAATTCCTCAGCATTCATAGCAGTAACCGCCTGATTGCCCACCCATACACCATTGTCCTGAAAACTCCTCATCTGCGCGGCACAAACTCCGACTTGCGGATGCTCTTCCATGTATGCGACCTGGACAGCAAACCTGTCCGGCAATGATATGTCATCTGCATCCATCCTTGCAATATATTTCCCTTTGGCTGCATCCAATCCAATATTCAGGGCAGCTGCAATTCCACGGTGCGGAAGCATCAGAATCTTTAACCGTTTATCTTTCTGCGCATATTCTTTCAAAATCTCCCATGTGCCATCCATTGAATTATCATACAATGCTAACAATTCCAGTTTTTTATAGGTTTGATGGAAAATACTTTCTATAGCCTCTTCCAAATATGTTTCCGCATTGTAGACCGGCATCAGAACCGAAACAAGAATATCCTCTCCCGACTGCACACATTTCACCCCTTCAAGTCAAAAACCTGACTGCGTTTACATGACACGCACTATTTTATCAGCAGTAACACCCCGCATATTTAGCCACTCTTCTACTTGTCTTCTACTTGTCTTTTATTTGAAGTTCCTCTGAAAACGTCTTTTAACATTTCGAAATTTCCAAAAAAAATTTTTTATTCCGGTAAATCACATCCTGAACACCTTCTTCTGTCCAGGAACCGTCATAATGATGGACTGAAAAAGTATGTACCGTAGGTAAAATCCTTCCTGTCCAATTACATTTAGGTGAGAGTACCTTTTCCGGATATATGGTCATTTCTCCAATTGTTTGATACTCTCCATTATTGACATAACCCTTCTCTTGAAAAAAAGCACGCTGCAGAGTAGGCGCTGCTGTCAGATGATAAGTTCCATCCTTGTTTCTAAATGACATGGTATGATACATATCTCTTAATTCCTTTATGATCTGGCATCCTTTCTGCGCCCCGAATCCGAGCCCCAGGCTTATATTCCGTGAACCGTCAATACCGGCAAAGGCTTTCTGATACAGCAGTTCATCCAGGTTCCTGACCAGCTCTACATCTGTATCCAGATAAATACCCCCATAACGGTATATAATATCCAGCCTTGCATAATCCGGAACAAATCCCCATTTACCTGCCTGATATGCTTCGAGCATATAAGTATTTTTTGTCACATCATAACTATTCTCATCCCACCGGATAATTTCATATTCAGGGCAGTACTTTTTCCAGCTCTCCATCCAATCCCGGTTTTTCTGCGGGACAGGCTTTCCGCCAAACCAGCAATAATGGATTTTTTTTGGTATCAATGGTTCATTGGTCAGACGATATACAGACGGATACCAGCGTGACTGCTCGCATTGTATATGGGTTTCGCTCCGGATAAAATTTGCTGCCCAGCAGCATACATCTTTTAATTCCTGGTAAGCTTCTAACTGCATGTACACGTCAGCAACTGCCCGGCAGGATATCAGAATGATAATGTTCTTCCTACAGAAAAGCTGCTCCACACTGACAACCGGTATCTCCCTTTCTGCAATCCTTATTTTTGCCGGTATCTGCCCGCTCCGGTTATCTGCAATACATAAAATATCCCGTTCCAGATGATAGTCGGCATACTCTTCCATAAAATTCCTGAGCACCTGCCCGGCGCCAAAGCATACCAGGGATCTGCCTGTTACTGCCGCCCTGAAATCCTGTATCGTCCCATTTAAGAACCGCATATGTCTTTCCCTTCCGCAGGCTGGTTCTCCGACACGGCTAGGTACAGCCTGTCAATGATTTCCCTCACTGCACCGTGTCCGCCGTTTCGGGACGCAATGTAATCCGCAATATCCCGGATCCTTCGATGTGCATCCGCCGGACAGGCACAAAATCCAACCATCTGCATACACTCCAGATCATTTTCGTCATCTCCGATATAGACGGCCTCTTTTGCGGTACAGCCCTTTTTTTCCAGGATCTGGCGCAGGCAGGCTGCTTTATCCGATATCCCCTGGCACACCGTACGGATACCCAGTTCCCTGGCTCTTCTGTCCACGATTTCTGACTGCCTTCCGGTAATCACTGCCGCCTCTATTTGTAACCCAGACAAAATATGCCGTATGCCATAGCCGTCCTTGACATCAAACGCTTTCATTTCCTCTCCATGCTGTGACAAATAGATTTTCCCATCTGTCAGTGTGCCATCCACATCCAAGACCAAAATTCTGTACATAATGCCGTCTCCTTTGCTTACAAGTTTGCTGTTTTATAGAACAATCCCTTCCCGGATAATCATCTGCCATGTCACCATTCCGATCAGCCTGTGCTCCCTGTCCACAACCGGATAATTGTTCAGCCTGTTTTCCCTGAGTTTTTTCAGCACATCTACAAGCAGCAGGTCAGCTTCGATATACTTTGGGTTTTGTGTCATAATGGAATCCACAATGTCCCCATACAAATCCGCTTTCTTTTCGATCGCCCTGCGCAGGTCACCGTCTGTCAGCAGGCCTGTCAGCTTCCGTCCCGGATCTGTAATCGCCACGACACCAAGGCCTTTTCTGCTCATTTCCAATATAGCATCCGTTATACGGCAGTTCTGGCAGACAGCAGGCAGATCTTCTCCCTGAGCCATCACTTTCCTGACACGCGCCAGCACCTTTTTCCCCAACGTCCCGGCCGGATGAAACCGTCCGAAATCCGTTGCGCCGAACCCGCTTTCCATTGCCGCCACAGATGCAAGTGCATCGCCGTAGACAAGCATCGCCGTCGTGCTTGACGTAGGCGCCAGACGCAGATAGCCAGCCTCCTGCCCGATATCAAGAACCTGAAAATAATCGCTTTCTTTTACCAGTGTGGAATCCTTCCTGCATGTAACCGCTATGATTTTCGATCCAATCTGTTTTAGGGAAGGAATGATCTGAATCAACTCCTGTGTTTCTCCGCTGCTGCTGAGTAAAAGGACAATATCATTCTCAGAGACCATTCCCAGATCCCCATGGACAGCCTCCGCCGGATGCAGAAAAAATGACGGTGTGCCAAGGCTTGCCAAAGTAGCGGATATTTTCCTGGCAATATGCCCGGATTTGCCCATTCCGCATAAGATTACTTTCCCACTGCAGGAAAGGATGGCTTCTTCGATAACTGCAAAAGTTTCCTCCAATCCCGCGCAGATATGCTGCAATGCTTTTATTTCTATTTGAAATACCTCTTTTGCAGCCTGCAGTTTTTCATTTCTATCCATGTTCCATCCCGCCTTACTCATTCACAACCGTCCGTATGTTCAAACACTGCTCCAGCAAATGCCGCAGATCGGATATCCGGATCATATTTGCTCCATCCGATAACGCATGCGGAGGGTCTTCATGCGTTTCCAAAAACAAGCCGTCTGCCCCGGCAGCTACTGCCGCCCTGGATAAATACGGTACATATTCCCTGTTTCCAGAGGACGTCATACCGTTTCCCCCTGGCTTTTGTACACTGTGCGTTCCGTCAAAAATAACCGGGCAGTCCAGTTTTTTCATTTCGCAGATGGATGTCATATCCGCAACTAGTGTATTATAACCAAAACTTGTCCCTCTTTCGCAAAGTATAATATCCTGGTTTCCCGCTTTTCTTATTTTCTGTACCACATTCCCCATATCCCATGGCGCAAGAAACTGGGCTTTCTTCACGTTGACCGCTTTTCCAGTTTTCGCTGCTGCTGTAAGCAGATCCGTCTGCCTGCATAAAAAAGCCGGAATCTGTATGAGATCACACACATCTTTGACAGCCTCTGCCTGCCAGGGTTCATGAATATCCGTCACAATCTTTACGGAAAACGCTTGTTTCACCTTATCCAAAATACGGATGCCTTTTTCAATCCCCGGCCCTCGGTAGGAATCAATATTTGTCCGGTTTGCCTTATCAAAAGAAGCTTTAAAATAAAAGTCAACCGGAAGATCCTGGGTAAGCTCTGTTAATTTTTCTGCAAGGCGCATCACGGATTCTTCCGTTTCGATCACGCAAGGACCCGCAAGCAGCAAGAACGTCCTATTCTTCATTTCGATTCCTCAATTCTGCTTCTGCCTTTAAGATCTGCTCTGGCAAATCCACCCCAAAGGTGTCATATACCGTTTCTTTTACCCGGATCTTGTATCCGTTTTCCAATACCCGCAGCTGTTCTAATTTCTCGGCTGATTCAAGCTCCGATTCCGGCAGCTGCACATATTTTTGTAAAAAAGCTTTGGTATATCCATAGATACCGATATGTTTATAATAAATGGCCCCCGCACAATCTCTGTCATAAGGGACCGGGCTTCTTGAAAAGTATAAAGCATCGCCGTACCTGTCCGTAACGACCTTGACAATGTTGTCCTGCATAACCTCGGCGTTGTTTTCGACCTTCTTTTTTAAAGTCGCCATAACTACCGTATCATCCTCAAATACCCCGGCCAGCTCCCGTATCATTTCTCCATGGATCAAAGGCTCGTCGCCCTGAACATTTATAATAATATCCGCATCCGTATGGCATGCTGCCTGATAAACACGTTCTGTACCGCAGGCGCATACGCCTGTCATTACCGCATGTCCGCCAAACCGCTCCACTTCCTGCCTGATCCTCTTGTCATCTGTTGCTACTATAACATCCATAAGCAGATCTACCGCCCTGACCCGTTCATATACCCTTTGTATCATAGGCTTGCCCAAGATCATCGCAAGCGGTTTTCCCGGAAAACGGCTGGACTGGTACCTTGCCGGTATCACCGCAATTATTTTTTTCATCTATCCTTCCTGCTTTCACGAAATACTTCTTCTAAGGAAACCCTCTCAAAAATCTCCAGTTTTCCGCCCCTCGTTGCGTTCCAAATCTTAATCCCATGGGAATCTGCATATTTTTTTGCTGCCTGATACCCCAGAAAAATCTTATCCATCTCATGGTTAAAAACATCTTTTTCTTCACTTGGCCAAAAATAATTGTTTTTGCTCCCCATAACATAATTACAATCTGTTCCAAGCAGGTAGATTTCCCTGAATCCCATATAAACAGCCAGCTGGATACAGGAATATACCACTGTATAACCCAAATAGCACTTCCGGGCATAATCTTCGCTGAACTTTGGAAGCCTGTCTGTATAATATTCATGCTGAATATGATGCCAATAGATATCCTTGCACTGCTTTTCCTGCTCTGTTAATTGTTTTGTATCTCCAATAAACACTGCCCTTTGTGCAACTTTTTCTGTTACTTCCCGATACTTTTCGATTGCCCTGTAGTCGTCTGCAACATAAAAATCAGGACGCCATTTTGTCTGGCCATAAATTTTATAGATCGTATTCACACTAAAGCTCAGGCACTTGTTCCGTCTTAATAATTCCAGATCATCCGCCCGAAGGCTTGGCCCGGTGGCAACGATAAAACAAGATTGTCCATCAAATTGATTCTGATAGGTTGCAATTTCTTCATTTCTGTATTCTGTAATTTTATCCGAACAATCATATAACCCAGTGATCTTATAGCCATTTGTCGGTCCCAGTCCTTGATACATTACATTGCAAATTTCTTTGACTCCATGGTCTGCGGCATCCTCCAAATTTATAATATTTAATGATGGAAATTCTCTTTTTATATCTGTCTTTCGCGGCAGGTCCGCATCTTTCGGAAGAATCACATATGGATGCCTCCCGCACAAGTTATAAATCCAACGGTCAATGAAAATACTGTATAAAGAAAATCCATATAATGCATAATCAGATCTATCATTTAAATATGTTTCAACATAATTTTTTAACAAGTTTCTTGTATTCGGTTCCTGCAATTCACCTGGACAATCCGACAGATAAAAATAATTTTGTATGTTGACCTGCATCCTTTTTTCAATCTCTTCCACCCGCTCCATATGTGACAGCAGAATAAAATGGTCGCGGAACTCTTTGCAATATTGTTCTACACAGATTACTTTTTTGCCTAAATAATTGGACCCGGTTTTCTTTTGATCCGAATCTACAAAGCATAAGATATCCTCCGGCTCCATGTGCTGAAAAATTCTTTTGCCTTTGTCTCCTGCTCCCCAGATACAGATTTTCATGCTCGTTGGTTTTCGTTCCATTATTACTCCTCTTCTAAGCTGTCTGTACCAGACAACATGATGCTGCTTACGGGATGACTTTTTCTCATCTCTTTCGGGGGTAATTCCATATAATTTCCAAATTTAAAAGACAGATATGCATCATAATCCCGTATTCCTTGAAATAGCGAATCCTCGAACTGGATATTTGACGACTTCAAATACCATTCTGCCCGATACCCATATGCCCTGTTTGGCGTCGGAAATGTCAGTATGCGCACCCAGCCCGTTGGCTTTTGATTTGTTTTTCCCACAAACCACCCAAAACTTTTTTTTAACAGATTTTCAGGAATTTTGCTCATTAAGCTATAAATCCCCCTCATAATTGGATTCGGATCTGCCATTTTTCCTGCCTCAGACAAAAAAAACTTACGGTATAAAAAACAGATTAAGTTATGCATGCACCGCAATCCATAGTTTTCGGGTACATAATCCAATGGAAAAATATCAATAAACACTCCCTGCTCATAAGTCATATGCTCCTGATGCTCCCTTAAAAACAGTGTGCCTTTTTTCCTAAGCTTTCCATACCCCCAGCGATATCCTCTGGTATTCTGATGATCCTGAAAATAATACTTTTCCTTATTTAATTCTGTTTCACATACCTGGCGAAATCTCTCATAATCACGGCGCATCATGGCTACATCCGCATCATCATCCCAAGGAATAAATCCCCCATGCCGAACTGCACCAAGCATTGTTCCTGCTATGATATTATAGTGAATCTGTTTTTTCCTGCAAATCCGGTCTACTTCCTTAAGCAATTCCAGTTCCGTTATCTGCAGTCTGCGTAAAGTGTCTTTATCAAGTTCAAGCATAATGATGCACCATAATATCCCTTTTCTTCGTCTTATTTCTTCCGGCTCTTTTCAGTAAAAACTTTTCCATTATTTCCGCAGCCGCAATAGACTCCTCCGCTGTAAATTTAAACGCCCGGTTCTGATGCCCTTGTATCATTGCCGCAAAATCACTGATTTCATACCGCAGCCCATCTCCAAGAAATTTGGAAAAATACCGTTCTTTTCTTGACGCATCTTCAAACCGCACTTCAAAATACTGTGTCAGCCACCACGGCGATTCCGCAAGAATATACCCTTCCGTCCCCGAAATAAGCAGCTGGCCTTCCGACTTTACGCCGACCCCGCTTTTGGAAAGCGCCATCCCCTTCTCATATACAAAAGAAGCTTTTGTATAAAGGTCAATCCCTTTCTCATCAAAGATACTGTCAAACCGCAGCTCCTGGTAATCCGTCCCCATCAGCTTGAGAATCGGCAGCAGCGTATGGCTTCCAAACTCCGTAAATCCGCCGCCATATTTGACATCTGTGCATTCCCTGCGTTTTTTATCCGCCAGTCTCGTAAAGCATGCCTCTACATCACAGACCTTTCCTATCACCCCGCTTTTTGCAATACCGACCAGCTGGACAAATCCCGGACAATATGCCGTCTTTACAGCCTCCAGCAGAACCAGGCCTTTTGCTGATGCCAGTGCATACAGCTCTTTCGCTTCTTTTTTGCAGAAAGCAAGCGGCTTCTCACACAGCACATGCTTCCCGGCTTCCAGAGCCCGCCTGGCGTACCCGTAATGTGTCTCGTGCGGCGACGCAATGTAAACGGCATCCACAGCATCGAAAAGCACATCCGGGTCATCTGCCGCCAAATCCAGCTCAAACCTTTCCCTGAACTGTTCCGCACTGTTTCGGCATGGGTTGCATACGCTGTTGACTATCACGCCGCTGACATATTTCGCTTCCGGCACAAACCGCACCGCAATACGCCCGGTGCCGATCACTCCGATACGGATAATCGGATACTGCTGTGTCCTTATAATGGTAGATGAAATGTTTTTCGTCCTCTCCAGATAGACAACTTCGCAGTACTGCTTCATATGGTCAAAAGCCCCTGCCCAGTCAGAACCCACCGTAAAAATGTCTATGCCGTATTTTTGCACATCTTCCGCCTTCTGTCCCGGATGGTCTTCCACAATCACCTCATCCGCAAACCCGGTCTGCCTGACATGCTCAATCCGCTTATCCAGGGAATCTACAATATTCAGTTTTCCGCGGGACTCATCATATTGTTCCGTCGTTACGCCGACGATCAGGTAATCCCCTAATGCTTTTGCTCTTTTCAAGAGATTGTAATGCCCTTCATGAAACAAATCAAAAGAGCCATACGTAATCACTTTTTTCATCTCTGCATCTTTCCCTGCCTGCTTTGTTTTTCATAGATCTGCTTGTGACCCGGATCCTTCCATCTTTTTCTCCCTGCCGTTTTCTTTCTCTGTCAGGTTCTTTTTCTCTCTGCAGCTTTCTTCTCCTGTCATAATCTTCTTCACTACCCTGTTCTGCAACTGCCCTTCTATTTTTTGTCCTTACCTGAAACCATCCTTTTATTCCACTTTTATTCCACTTTTTTCAGTTTCCGGATCCATCCCTGCCTCTTCTTCAAAGTTCAGCCTTTTTTCCTCCACCACCAGCGGCCTGTGTATCACCCTTGTATTGATATTCAGGATGTATTCCCCCAGCAATCCGGTAAAAAACAGCTGCACCGACCCCAGCAAAAAGATTCCGATCACCATCGGCGCGTTCCCTGCCTGGAACGTATACCAATGCGTCATCTTGTACACCAGATAAAACAGCGCCACGCAAAGGCTCATCGCCGAGGCCCCGAATCCCAGAAATGTTGCAAGTCTTAGCCCCACCTTGGTGTATGAAGTAAAACTCAGCATCGCCGCATCATACAGGCTGTAAAAGCTGTTGTGCGTCTTCCCTGCACGCCGCTTCTCCTGCCGGTACGGCACTTCCACCCGGTTAAATCCCTTCCCGTACTCCGCCACAATCCCGCGGATGAACGGCACCGGGT
>CANOET010000175.1 GCA_947564835.1 uncultured Eubacterium sp.
AGCGATTAGTTCACCGCAGCGTTGCCCCAGTCCGCCCAAGGTGTGTCTCCCGGCGCGTCCCCGGTCCCCAGCCCGCAGAGTCGTCCGGCTAGCCACATCCCCTTGGCCAACCAAGATCCACCGCCCGCAGAGTCGTTCGGCTAGCCACATCCCCTAGCCAATCAAGATCTATCGGGAAGCCCAAAAACGCAACACAATGTCAAAAGTGCTTTTTTGTTCATCCAGGCCAGGTTTTTACAAGTCCCAAAATACCCCATTGATTCTGCCCCCATTTTTTGTTAAAATATCCAAAGACAGGAACCCATCCACCCGCCCGCCTGTCTCACAAACGAAAATCAAAGAAGGCCGCTCAAACTTCAAAGACCGCAACCAATCACAAGCTAAAACAAGCAGAAGGAATCACCACATATGAAAAAGAAACTATCGTATATCCTGTTCATGCTGTCCTTTTCAGCTATCGCATCCGCATGCACCGGACGCCGGCTGCACCCGGATATGAGACGGCAGAAGGCACAGCAGAACGAGGATACGCAAAAAGGACAGGGAGGAGAAGGGGAAGAAGTACATAAGGCTCAGGGGGAACAGCAGGAACAAAACGGGACGCCGCAGACGGAACCTTACGAAGCACAGCTGCCGACGGGGAAGGAAGAAGCAGAGATTTTTGTAGAACCGGTCGAAGATATATCCGAAGATTTTATCAGGGGGATGGATGTATCAAGTGTGATTTCGCTGGAGGAAAGCGGTGTTTCCTATTATAACAGGCAGGGGGAAGAGGAGGATCTGTTTCGGATTCTGGCGGATGCGGGTATAAACTATATCCGTACACGTGTGTGGAACGATCCGTATGATGCAGACGGCAGCGGGTACGGCGGCGGAGACAGTGATGTGGAAAAGGCTGCAAGGATCGGGGCGCGGGCAGCGCAAAACGGAATGAAGCTGCTGGTGGATTTCCATTATTCTGATTTTTGGGCGGATCTGGAGCATCAGAAGGCGCCGAAAGCATGGAAGCATATGCCGCTGCAGGAGAAGCAGGAGGCGCTGTATCATTTTACTAAAGAGAGCCTGAAGGCTATTTTGGACGCGGGAGGGGATGTCGGTATCGTGCAGACCGGAAATGAGATCAATGACGGGCTGGCCGGGGAACAGGATTGGGAGGACAGGCTGTTGTTGCTGGCGCAGGCCGGCCGGGCTGTGCGTGAAACGGCACAAGAGACCGGGCATGAGATCCGGATCGCTGTCCATTTTACAAACCTGGATGACCACGACCGGATGATGGACTGTGCGAAGACGCTGGCGCAGGCCGGGCTGGATTATGATATTTTCGGAGTGTCTTATTATCCGTACCGGCATGGGACGATGGAACATATGAAGACGGTATTGAAAAATATCCGCAGTATGTTTGAGAAAGATACGCTGATTCTGGAGACGGCCTATTGCCATACGCTGGAGGATGCGGACGGGTCTGCGAATTGTGTTGGGGATAAGGATCTGATCCATGGATATGCGGCGACTGTGCAGAGCCAGGCCAGCTGTGTGCGGGATATTATGGCGGCGGCATCAGAGGCGATGGCGCTTGGGGTGTTTTATGAGGAAGGCGCCTGGATTCCGGCAGGGCCTGCGGCGAAGGAGGAAGGCGGCTGCCCGTGGGAGAATCAGGCTATGTTTGATGCGGACGGACATCCGCTTGCGTCGCTGGATGTGTTCCGGTATCTGGAATGCGGGACTTCCTGCGAAAAGGCGGTTGACTATGTCAAAGAAGCCCGGACGGAGGTGCGTATCGGAGAACAGCCGGATCTGCCGCAGACGGTAAACGCAGTATATAATGACCGCTCCCTGAACGGCCCTGTGCCGGTGGTATGGGATCAGGCGCAGGTGGACCGGATACGGACAGACCGGGCAGGGGAGTATGTCGTAAACGGCAGGCTGGAAGACGGTACGGATGTGAACTGCAGCGTGATCGTGTCTAAAAAGAACTGGCTGCTGAATCCGGGATTTGAACAAAACGATATTTCCATGTGGAAGGTTTCCTACCAGGGGGAATCGAATCCGACGCAGATTCAGAAAAAGGAGGCGGACGCCAGATCCGGTGAAAACAGCTTTTATTTCCGCAGTGACGGTACGCAGGAGTTTCAGATCGAGCAGACCGTATCCGGGCTGGAGGCAGGGAAATATACAGCGTCTGTCCATATCCAGGGAGATGCCGGTTCAGCGGCTCAAATCTATTTGTATGCGCTGGTGCGCGGTAAAAGGATCTGCTCTGAAATGGTAAAGCTGGATGGCTGGGGAAAGTGGAAAAAGCCCAGGATCAAGGGGCTGAAGCTGAATCCGAAGACACCGGTTACGGTCGGCATGAAGGTAACAGGCGCCGACGGCTGGGGAGCGGCGGATGATTTTGTATTGATACGGGCAGGAAAGTAACAGAATGTTTTGTATTGATACGGGCAGGAAAGTAACAGAATGGTTACTGCACAGCTGCGGGCGGCCCCCGCAGCGGCAGAGAGCAAGGAGGTTATGATGAAGCAGAACAACAGGCATAAGAAGCAGGGCCTTTTTCGGAAGGGCTTTATGCTGGCGCTGCTGGCCGGGGCCATGGTTACGGTTACGGCAGCAGCGGAAGATGGCAGGCAGCAGCTGCGGGCGGCAGAGCGTCTGGATCACATTCTGGTCAAAGCGCCGGATCAGAAGGCGGATGATTTTGTGATTGCGGATGCAACGGTAGATTCCGTTACGCTGACCTGGAAAAAGGCAGCAGATGCGCAGACTTATTATATCAGCTATTGGGAATCCGGCAAGCCGAGTACCGCCGCGGACCGGGAAGACCTTGGGGATGTGTCCTCCTGCGTGATCACGGGCCTAAAGCAGGCAAAATATATGTTTCAGATACAGCCAGCGAATAAACTGCATACTGGCATTCCGCTGAAAGGTGCGGTTGCTTCGGTGGAAGGCGCTCCGGCGCCGTCTGTGCCGGCGGATGTGCAGTTGAACCATGCCAAAACCGGATACTGTTCTTTGGCCTTCGGCGGCCTGGAGAATTGGTACCGTTCGGAAGCGGAAGTATGCGATGCATCCGGAAGCCTGATTGAAAGCAGCGAGGGGGACTGTGCAGGGGCTGTGGTGCAGGATGACGGCATCCGGGACAATGGATTTTACGGCGTCCGCGTGCGGGGGTTTTATGACCAGGCGGGCGGAACCCGAAGCTACGGGGACTGGTCGCAGATCCTTTATTTTCCGACTGCGGTCAAGCCGTTAAAGATCGGGCAGAAAAACGGAAAGGTAACCGTGAAGTGGCCGCAGGTGCAGGGCGCGGAGCAGTATACAGTGTATGTGTCTAAAAATGCGTCGCGCGGATTTCAAAAGGCGCTGCAGACGGAAAAGACGGCAGCTGCTGTCACGAAATACGGCGGCGCGAAGCTAAAGCCCGGCAAGACTTATTATATCAAAGTAACCGCGGACATGACAAAAGAAAACGAAAGCTACACTGTCAGCAGTGCGGCGGCAAAGATAAAAATCAAATAGGTGTGTTACATATGGTCTTGCAATCTATGGAAATGAAATCAGGTTGAAAAAATGCAGAATATCAGAAAGATTTTTTTCAGGGATGTACGCGCGCTTTTGAAACATCCGCTTGCACTGCTGATTGCCGCGGGGCTGTGTATCCTTCCGGCGTTATATGCATGGTTTAACATTTATTCCAACTGGGATCCGTACGGGAATACCGGGAATATCCGGATTGCGGTTGCATCTGGGGACCGTGGTTATACGGATGCGGACGGCGGCAGGGTCAATGTGGCCGATACGGTAATTGCGTCGTTAAAGGAGAACAAGAGTATTGCCTGGACGGCTGTGGAGAATCAGGAGGCAGCAGTCCGCGGCGTTTCGGACGGCAGTTACTATGCGGCAGTCGTGTTTGCGGACGATTTTACGGAGTGCATGTATCAGGGGTTTTTAAACGGGCTGGCACGTCCGACAGTGACTTATTATGAAAATGAAAAAAAGAATGCGGTGGCGACGAAAATTACCGATACGGCGGTATCCACGCTGGAGAACAATATCAATGAGCAGTATATTTCCCTTGTGGTAAGCCTGCTGTTCCACCAGCAAAAGGATGTGCTGCAAAATATGGAGGCGTCGCAGCTGTCAGAGGAGATCCGTACCAAGATCCGAAAGACCAAAGAGGCAGCCGGGCATTTCTCGGCGGCAGTCCGGTCGCTGGTGCAGGCAAATGATAAGCTGGCAGCTTCTATGGAAGGGGCAAACAGCGACCTTGCAACGATCGGCAGCAACCTGGAACACGTCCGGCAGGGGCTTTCGGATGTGCCGGACTTACAGGCGCTGGCTGACCGTCTGAATGCCGCAAACGCGCGGGCAGTCCAGTCTGTCAGCGATGCGCTCTCACAGCTAAAGCAGGCGCAGAGGGCTGAGGTGGCGGCACAAAAGCAAGCTTGTTATGAGCGGTTCGGCACAGGCATCGCAAGCGCCAGGGATTCTTTGGAACAGCTGATCAATTCGCTGCAGTCTCTGAACGCGGCGACTATTCATGTCTCGCCGGGGATTGTACTGACCCAGCTGGAACAGCAGTTACAGTCACTGGACGCTATGCAGCAGCGCATCGCCAGCCGTGCGGAAACAGATAACGCGGGTATGCTGACGGAAATGGAGCAGCAGCTGGAACAGCAGGTTCAGGTAGTTCAGCAGACGCTCCAGACAACAGTCAGCCAGTCGCTGGCAAGGCTGGGCAGCGACCTGCAGCAGGCGTCTGCGGAAATGTCGCAGGTCGCCGGGAATATCCAGGAAGATATCGCGCTGCTGGATACGATTCTGACCAGCAGCGTTACAGCTGTAGACCTGGCGAATCAAAGCTTTTCCGGTATGGCGGCAGATATGGACAATATTGGTGGGAAGCTGGACCAGATCACAGAGATCGTCGACAGTGTCAGCGAGGAGCAGCTGGCGCAGGGGTTTTTGAGCTTTATGCAGGGGAACGCGCAGGAATACGGGGAATTTTTTGCCGAGCCGGTAACGATGCAGACAGAAGCGGTCTATCCGGTAGACAATTACGGTTCCGGCGTGGCGCCGTTTTATACGACGCTGGCGTTATGGGTCGGCGGCGTGGTGCTTGTTTCCTTGATCAAAGTAAAAGCACATACCGACGGGATAGAAAATCCCAGGCCGTACGAACTTTTCTTCGGGAGATATCTGCTGTTTTTGATGCTGGCAGTGATCCAGGCGGCAATTACGGTGTGGGGAGATTTGTATCTGCTGCATATCCAGTGCCTCTATCCGCGCAGGTTCTTTTTGGCGGCGCTTGTGACAAGCGTTACGTTTTCCCTGCTGATCTATGCGCTGACGATTTCCTTCGGGGATCTGGGCAAGGCTGCAATTGTGGTGCTGATGGTGCTGCAGATTGCAGGGTCCAGCGGGACGTACCCGATTGAAATCCTGCCCCGGTTTTATCAGAAGCTGTATATTTTCTTTCCGTTTCCGTATGCGATTAACGCGATGCGGGAAGCGATTGCCGGGATGTATGAGCAGGATCAGACCTTGTATCTGCTGCAGCTGAGCCTGTTCGCGGCGGCGGCGCTGGCGCTCGGCCTTGTCGTGCGGCTTCCGTTCCGCAGATTCTATCATTTTATAGAACAGCGGATGGAAGATACGGAAATGATGTAGGGAGGTGGTTGTAATGCTGCCAGAAGAAAAAGAAGCCTGTCAGAGCCTGCTGCGTCAGCTGCTGCAGGAGGAAGAACAGCTCCATGCAGAAAACCGGCGGCGGATCCGGGCCGGGATCCGGTGCCTGATCTGGATACCGATGATCTTTTTGGGCCTGCTGTTTCTGACAGAAAGCGAAAAAGCGATATTTCTTGTACTTTGGGTAGTTTCGTTATTTATTATATCAAGTTATTTAATTTACATTGAATATATTGATTTTCAGTCGCAGGAGAAGATGCGCCGTATATCTGATCAAAATCAGGTACAAAATGAGGCGCTGATCGGGGCAGATATCGAAGCGTTTGAGGATACGGTAAATGAGCTGCTGCACCAGATCGATGTGAAAAAAGCTGAGAAACGGCAAAAAATGCAGCAGCTGCTGAAAGGAAGCAATCAGTTATGAAAAATATCATCAGGATTATGTTAAGGGATTTGAAAAGCATCCGTACAAATGTGGTTGCGATGGTGATACTGATGGGGCTTTGCGTGATACCGTCTTTGTATGCCTGGTTCAATATCCATTCCAACTGGAACCCGTACAGCGAGGCCGCTACTTCCAACTTAAAAATCGCGGTATGCTCCAAAGACCAGGGGATACAGATCCAAAGCCTGTCACTGGCTGTCGGGGATTCAGTGGTCAGCGCGCTGCATGACAACCATACGATCGGCTGGGTATTCCCGGAAGATGAACGGACCGCGGTGAACGGTGTCTACAGCGGGGAATATTACGCGGCGCTGGTGATCCCTGAAGATTTTACAAAGAGCATCGCCGGGATGGTCGAGGGAGACCTGCGGGGCGGAAAAATCCTTTATTATGAAAACGATAAGAAAAACGCAATTGCGACGAAAATTACCGGAAAAGCGAAAACAGCCGTCCAGACACAGGTCAATACGACCGTGTTTGCCACAATTACGGAATTAGCGGCCCAGCTGGGGAATATTTTGGAACAAAACGACGACCACGCGGCCATCCGCCGTCTGTCAGCCCGTATGGAACAGCTGAAAACCGATATCAAGAGCCTGCGGCATATGCTTGGATCGGCCAAAAATATGACAGATGCCGCAATGCAGACACTGCAGGGGATTACCGAACTCAATGACAAGATTATTGCGGATCTGTACAGCGATTTCCGGATGCTGGCCACCGCGTCAGCGGCGTTTAGCACCTCCGGGATCGAAACAGCAAATATACGCCTGCAGGATTACCTGCTGCTGATGAAGGATGCAAAAGGCGGGCTGAACGGGATGCGCAGTCTGTTAAAAACACTGTATGAACAGGTCGACGCAATGCAGGCAAAGCTGTCGGGCATACAAGACAGCGAGCTGCTGCAGCAGATGGTGGATGTGCTGGAAAATGAGCCGGAAAAAATCGGAGCCTTTTTTTCTACGCCGGTCAACCTGCAAAAAGAACGGGTATACCCGATTCAAAACTACGGTTCGCAGATGGCCCCGTTTTATACGGTACTGGCGATCTGGGTCGGCGCCCTGATCCTGGTCGCGATCATCCATACAAAGGTACACCCTGCGGAGGGGATAGAGGATGTCCGCCATTATCAGGAGTATTTCGGCAGATATGCCGTATTTTTCATTACCGGGCAGCTCCAGACGCTGTTATGTGTACTGGGGGATGTATTTTTCCTGAATATCCAATGTAAACACCTGTTGCTGTTCTGGGGGTCGGCGGCGCTGGCAAGCTTTGTATTTACGCTGCTGATCTATTCGCTGACTTATGCATTCGGCAATGTAGGGGAAGCGCTGGCTGTCGTGATTATGGTGGTCCAGGTGGCCGGGGCAGGCGGGACGTTTCCGAAAGAAGTGCTGCCCGATATTTACCAGCAGATTTATACGTATCTGCCGTTCCCGTATGCCATGGACGCAATGAAAGAAGCCGTCGGCGGCATATACGAAACGGCATATCTGGAAAGCCTGGGCTGGCTGGCCGTGTTTTTACCGGTATCCCTGCTGATCGGGCTGGTATGCAGCATTCCGTTCCGCAGGCTGAATGAAATTATGGAAGAGAGTAAGGAACGGACAAAACTAATGGTATAGAATAAACAGAAATGTAAGCAAAAAGAAAATAGGGAGAGTATACTATGGCAGAGAACCAAAAAATAATATTAACAGGCGACCGTCCGACCGGAAAACTGCATGTCGGGCATTATGCAGGGTCATTAAAACGGCGCGTAGAGCTGCAGGATTCCGGGGAATTTGACCAGATCTTTATTATGATCGCAGATGCGCAGGCATTAACAGACAATGCCGACCATCCGTCCAAAATCCGCGAAAACATTATGGAAGTAGCGCTTGACTACCTGTCCATCGGGATTGATCCGGCAAAATCCACGATTTTTGTCCAGTCCCATATCTCCGAGCTGACCGAGCTGTCCTTTTACTACATGAACCTGGTCACCGTATCCCGCCTGCAGCGTAATCCGACCGTAAAGGCAGAGATACAGATGCGCAATTTTGAGACAAGCATCCCGGTCGGGTTTTTTACGTATCCGATCAGCCAGGCGGCAGATATTACAGCCTTTCATGCGACAACCGTCCCGGTGGGCGAGGACCAGGCGCCGATGCTGGAGCAGACAAGGGAGATCGTCCATAAGTTCAATTCCGTATATGGAGAAACGCTGACCGAGCCGCAGATCCTGCTGCCAGATAACCAGGCATGCCTGCGCCTTCCAGGTATTGACGGCAAGGCAAAAATGAGCAAATCACTCGGAAACTGCATTTATTTATCCGATTCCGAAGAGGATGTACGCAAAAAAATCATGTCGATGTTTACAGACCCGGACCATATCCGCGTACAAGACCCTGGGAAGCTGGAAGGCAATACGGTATTTACGTATCTGGATGCATTCAGCAGGAAGGGGCACTTTGCGGAATATCTGCCGGAATATGCGGATCTGGATGAGCTGAAAGCACATTATCAGCGCGGCGGGCTTGGCGATGTGAAGGTGAAAAAGTTCTTAAACAGTGTGATGCAGGAAGAATTGAGTCCGATCCGCGCGCGCAGGGCGGAATATGAGAAACATATCGATCAGGTGTATGAAATCCTGCGGGATGGCAGCAAAACGGCGAAAGAGACGGCGGCAAAGACGCTGGAGGAAGTGAAGCACGCGATGAGGATTGATTATTTCCAGGATCCGGCGTTTTTGGAGGAGCAGAAGCGGAAGTTTTAGGTGCGGGTGTAAGGTCTGTGTGGCTGACCGGACGACTCTGCGGGCGGTGGCCAGGGGATGTGGCTAAGCGGACGACTCTGTGGGATGTGGCCAGGGGATGTGGCTAAGCGGACGACTCTGCGGGCTGCGGCCAGGGGACGCGCCGGGAGACAC
>CANOET010000176.1 GCA_947564835.1 uncultured Eubacterium sp.
GATTTCACCTCCGCTAAAAACGCCCCTCAAACGTCCTTCCAAGGTGTGTCTCCCGCCGCATGCCCTGCCCACCACCCGCAGAGTCTGGTTATGACAAGATTACAACATCTAAATTCCAGTTCATGTAAAGCCAACCAATATCTAAACTTCAGTTCATGTAAAGCCCTTTTCAACCCATCCGGCTGGTTTTCACCCGCTTTACATAAAAACTGAAATTCAGGTATTGCTAAGCCAGCCGCAGCCCGCAAAGTCGTCCGGCTAGCCACATCCCCTGGCTAACCAGAATCTTTCCTCAAGCCCCAAAAACGCGGCACAATGTCAAAAATGTTTCTCTTCTGGTTCATCCCAGGATCTGCGCCTACCGGATCTGTACCCCGTCCTTAACCACCGCCTGCACCTGCAGCGATTCATCTAACAGCACAACATCCGCAACCTTCCCAGCCTCAATCGACCCGCGCTGCGCAAACACACCCAGGCATTTCGCCGAATTCACACTCGCGCAGCCCACAGCCGTCTCCAGCGGAATCCCCATCTGCGTAACCGCCACGCGCATACATTCCATCAGATTGGAAGCAGACCCCGCCAGTGCGCTGTTAGAAGCCAGCGTGACCTTGCGGCCTTTGACATTTACATCCAGCCCGCCAAGCGTGTAGCTGCCGTCAGGCATACCAGCCGCCCGCATACTGTCGCTGATCAGCACTATGCGGCCGGCGCCGAGCATACGGAAGGTCGCGCGTACGACGGACGGATGTATATGGATACCGTCACAGATCAGTTCCGCATGGACGTGCGGGCTGTCTGCGACAGCGCCGATGACGCCCGGCTCCCTGTGGGTAAACGGCGGCATGGCATTATATAAATGCACCGCATGGTCCGCGCCCGCAGAAAATGCAGCCAGCGCCGTGTCATAATCGGCGTTCGTATGTGCCAGGGAAATGTGTACCCGTCCTTTCAGCTGTGTGATAAAAGACCGAAAATCCGGGTTCTGCTCCGGTGCGATACCGATAAATTTAACTAGCCCGCCGGAAGCGTCCAGAAAATCCTGTGCCGTTTGGATGTCGCAGGAAACGATATGCTTCGGGTCCTGTGCGCCTTTTTTGGCGGTGCTGATAAACGGGCCTTCCATGTTAATGCCGAGAAGGTCTGCGCCTTTTTTGCCGCCGGATGCTTCCTGCCTGTTTTTTTGCCAGGCAGCGGCATTGTGCAGGATATGCAGCAGCTCTTCGTAAGGCAGCGTCATTGTGGCAGGGCAGATGCCGGTAATGCCCTGGGCTGCTTCGTGTTCTGCGATTACAGAAATGGCTTCCATTGTACCGTCGCATATGTCAGAACCGGCGCAGCCGTGAAAATGCAGGTCGATCAGGCCAGGGATGGCATAGCATCCTTTGGCGTCCAGAACGTCTTCTTCTTGTGCCTGTGCGGTAAACACGCCGTTTTCGATATGGATGTCGCCGTCTGTAAACGTTTGGTCTTTTGTGTATACTTTTGCATGTTTAATGATCATACGAATCCTCCTTTTTTCCAGGCTTTGTCCAGCCGTCTGCCAGTGCCTGGAGTGTATGGTGATGTAGGCTGTCTTTTGTCCGTTTGTCCAGTTCCCCGTAGCTGGAATACAGGATATCCAAAATCAGCAGGATCGGGAACTGGGGGGAGATGACATGCCCCTGGTTCAGGTGCAGGAGGGACGGTATCTGCAGGACCTCGGTGCAAAATTCATGGAGGCTTTCTTCATATCTGGCGGTTACCAGGATTGTTTTTGCCCCGCGTTTATGTGATTCACGCAGCAGGTACAGCACATCCTCGGTCTCGCCGCTGATGCTGATGCCGAACACCAGGCTTTGCCTGCTCTGGAATACGGCGCGCATGCGGATCAGGTCGCTGTCCCGGACGGAATCGATCGGCACGCCGATGCGCATAAAGCGCATTTCCATTTCCGCGGCTGCATGGCCGGAGCTGCCCAGCCCGCAGACAAGTACCCGTTCCGCGGTTCCCAGGTGGTGTGCGATGCGTGAAATCTGATCTTCATCTACCAGCTGGTAGCTTTTATTGAGCAGTTCCTGGTAAGCGTTGAGGACCATCCGCGTATTTCCGGTCATGGAATCTTTTTGCTCTGTGAATGTCATTTCATATTGGTACATAAATTCCCGGTAGCCCCGGTAGCCGCATTTTTGGGCAAACCGGGAGAGAGAAGCTTCGGATACGTAGAGACGGTCGGCAACTGCTTTGGAAGAAAAATCTGCCTTTTCCTTGTTATGAAGAAAAAAGTCGGCAATATTTTTTTCGACAGCAGTAAATTTCCCGTAATTGCGCTCAATCACCGGGACAACGGATCTGATCAAATATTCCATAAAATAAACCTCTTTTATACAGTCTGGGCAGCTTCTGGTTTATGCAGGATGGCAGCTTTGGAAGTGGTAAAATGCACCCAGCATACCAGCATCGTTTTTATGTTTTGCAAACGCGATCGTTACATGGGCGGCTACGCGGTCGATCAGATAAGCACAGACAGCCTTTTGCAGCTTATCCTTTAGGTAATCCTCCTGCGCCATAATGCCGCCGCCAAGCACAACCGTCTGCGGATTCAGCACATAGCACAGATTGGCAATGCCAAGCCCGAGTACGTCTACCATCTCATCAATGGCCTGGATACAGTCAGTATCTCCGCGCTGTGCTTCCTGAAAGATCCTCAGCCCGTTCCAGTCCTCAGCCGGTTCCTGCTTGCGCTGCGCGATTTTTTTGCACAGGCTGCCGGCAGAGCCGAGCGTCTGAAAATCGCTGCCTCTTAAGCGCATATATCCCACTTCGCAGGCGCTGTAGGAAACGCCGTGGAAGACCTTGCCGCCGGTAACCATGCATCCGCCGATGCCGGTGCCGATGGTCAGCATCAGCATCGGGTCGCAGCCTTTGCCGGCTCCTGTTAAATATTCTGCCAGCCCTGCGCAGTTTACATCATTTTCAGCTTCGCATGGTATCCGGAACTGATTTTCAAGGGTTTCTTTCAGGCGGATGCCGGTATAATGCGGAATCAATTCGTTTGCATGCACAATCATACCTTGCCGGGTATCGACCATGCCCGCGGTTGAAATGCAGATCCCGGAAACAGTCTGTTCCTGGCAAAACTGATCGGCAATGCGGATGGCTTTTTCTAATATGGACGGACCGCCCAGATGCGCCTCGGTCGGCTGTTCCAAACGGTACAGGATCGTTCCGCCAGCGTCGATCAGGCCGTATTTGATAGCCGTTCCTCCTATATCTATACTAACATATTTTTTCATAATCATACCCATTTCTGATCTTTTTTTCTGACAAATCTTGTTACAGTTCACACCTGTCCAAAAAGCAGGACAGCTGCGAACTGTAACGGCATCCAGCCCATGGAAAGTTCGCCTTTGGCGAAGGGCTGGATGCTTGGCAGGCCACATTCTTTGGCCTTTTCCAAGCAGCAAGTGCTTGAACAAGGTGTGAACAGTAACAATCTTTTCTTAAAACAGGTCAGACCAGATCCGATCAGATCCGATCAAATCAGACCAAAACAGATCAGACCAGATCCGGTCAGATCGGATCTGATCAGGTCTGAGACAGTCTTTACGGCTGCAAAATACGGTTTATGAAAGCTGTATTTTGAAAATCGCCTTTTTGATGGCGGATGGCTCTGCAGTCTGCACGGCTGTACGGTGTGCGTCATGCGGGAAGCAGATCAGAAAATCGCCCTCCTGCAGGATGACCGAGCTGTTTTTTTCTCCGTCCAGCGGCAGAAAATCATCTTGTTCCTGATACGCTTGCTGTTTCATATTTGCGGTAAAATTTAAATCGATCTGTTCCTCGCCGCGAAGCATCAAATGCAGGTCCAGATATTTGCGGTGCGCTTCCCAGAAGCGGTTCGACGCATCCGTTGTCGTATATTGTGCGATATTTACAAACAGACGCTTTCCGTCAATCTCATGGCAGCCAGGCTCAAATGTGCCAAGATCCTGTGTTTTCGCATAAGCAAAGCAATCCTGTACCGTTTTTTCCAAAAACGGATATTCATCCAGATATTGTATATTTCCAAAAATCATCAATCATACCTCCGTGGCTTTAGTCATAGATGGTTGTATTTTTTGCAGGTGCGGAATGGTCGCCTTTTAAGTTCCGTGAAATGATACTTGCCGGAATCCCGACGAGCAGGGATACGGCGATCGAAATAATCGAATAAGACCAGATCGAAACCGTGCCTGCCGGTGTGAAATATTTGATCCCGACCATAACCGCGGAAGCTGCGGTAAACGCTGCTGCAGCCCCAAACGCGTTCGCCGTTTTCGTAAATGCACCCAGGATAAAGGTTCCGATCAGAATACCGAGCACAAGCCCCATAAATCCGTTGAACCATTCATAGGCCGATTTGATGCCGCCGTTTGCGAGTACAATGGAAACAAAAATCGCAAAGACACCGACAACCAGAGATACATACTGGCCGATCTTTGTCTGTTTTTCCAGGCTCAGTTCCTTTTTGCTGACACGCGCCTGGATATCCAGCGTCCAGCTGGCAGCTACCGAGTTCAGCCCCGTAGAAAGCGTGGACTGGGAAGCTGCGTATATCGCAGCGAGCAGCAGTCCCGTAACGCCGACCGGAAGCTCGAAGGCGATATAGGAGGCAAAAATCTGATCCTGCGCGGCTGCAGGCGGCAGCTCGTTTTGCTGGTAAAATACATACAGCCCGGTGCCGATCAGATAAAAGACGGTGGCGATAAAAATGGACAATGCGCCGTTGGTAAGCATCATTTTATTTAATTTTTTCGTGTCAGTCGTTGTGGTAAAACGCTGTACGATATCCTGGCTGGAAACATAAGACCCCATAGTATTAAAGCCGGCGCCGACGATCAAAAGAAAGACACTGTCTTTTAACAGGTTCGGGCTGAAAATCGGCTGATCCGGTGCAAGGAATTTCCCGTCATTTCGAAAAGCGTCAAACAGGGCGCCAAAGCCGCCGTCCGTGTGGGCGATCAAAAACAGCAAAGCGATCGTAACGCCGATCAGCAGCACCGAGCCCTGGATAAAGTCTGTCCAGAGTACGGATTTTAAGCCGCCGGTATAAGAATAGATAATCGCGATCACGCCCATAATCACAATCAGCAGGTTGACATTGATGCCGGTCAGATTCGCAAGCACCATACATGGCAGATACATAATAATGGACATACGCCCGATCTGGTAAATAATAAACATCACAGCGCCCAGCACCCTGAGCCCCTTGCTTTCAAAGCGCAGCTCCAGGTAATGATAAGCGGTGTCAATGCCAAGCTTACTGTAAATCGGCAGAAAAAACCGGATCGTAAACGGAATCGCAAGCAGCATGCCAAGCTGTGCAAACCACATAATCCACGTCCCGGCATAAGAGTTGCCGGCCAGCGATAAAAAGGAGATCGGGCTTAATAACGTAGCAAAGATCGACACCGAAGTCACCCACCACGGCACCGTGCCGTCGCCTTTAAAATATTCCTTGCCCTTCATTTCCTTTTTGGCAAAATGCAGTCCTGCAAACAGCACGGCTGCCAGGTAAACGATTAAGATAATAAGATCAATTGTTGTAAAACCCTGCATACATTATCCTCCTGTACGTGAAACCATGGCGGAGCTATGATAAAAATGTTGCTTTTGCTGCCCGGATCATTTCAGCGGCCTCGTCGACGATGGCTTTGTCTTCAGGGATCAGAGACGGCAGTGGCTTTCTGACACCGCCAAGGTCCAGCCCTTCGTTGACCTTTAAGATTGCCTTGATCACGCCGTACATATTTCCGTGTGCGGAACACATTTTGTAAATTATCTCATTGACAGCGTACTGGATTTCCCTTGCCCGGTCCAGGTTTCCGTCTTTGACAAGAGCATCCATTTTTAAGAACAGCTCCGGCATTACGCCGTAAGTACCGCCGATCGCACCCTGGGCGCCGATGACGCGTCCGCTGATAAACTGTTCGTCCGGCCCGTTGAAAATAATATAATCATCGCCGCCGGCCTGTTTAAACATCTGGATATCCTGCACCGGCATGGAAGAGTTTTTCACGCCGATCACCCGTGGATTTTCACGCATTTTGGCAAACAGGTCCATCGTTAGCGCCACGCCTGCCAGCTGCGGAATATTATAAATAACAAAATCCGTATCCGGCGCAGCTGCACTGATATCATTCCAGTAATCTGCAATCGCATGCTCCGGAAGATGAAAATAGATCGGAGGAATCGCCGCAATGGCATCTACGTGCAGGCTCTGCGCATGCCTGGCCAGTTCCATGCTGTCAGCGGTATTGTTGCAGGCCACATGTGCGATCACGGTCAGCCTTCCTTTGGACTGTTCCATCACGTTTTCCAGGATCCGCTTTTTATCTTCGACACTCTGGTAAATGCATTCACCGGAGGAACCGTTGACGTAAACCCCCTTAACGCCTTTTTCCACAAAATAATCGGTCAGCGCCCGTACCCCCTGCGGGCTGATGCTGCCATCACTGTCATAACATGCATAAAATGCAGGGATAATACCCATATACTTTTCTAAATTCCTCATCATACACTTCTCCTTTTTTCTTATGATTCTAATGCGTTTACGAAAGCGCGTGTGATCAGCTGCGGCCTTGTAATAATAGAACCGACAACGACGCAGAACGCCCCCAGTTCGATCACACGCTTTGCTTTTTGCGGCGTATCGATATTTCCCTCGGCAATGACCGGATGCTCCGCTTTGCTGACGATCTCGCGCAGAATAGCAAAATCATCCGCTTCGATTTTAAGCCCTTCGCTCTGCGGCGTGTAGCCCACCATCGTTGTCCCGATAAAATCAAAGCCCAGGCTGTCGGCAAACAGCGCTTCTTCGACCGTCGAGCAGTCAGCCATCCATAGCTGGTCCGGGTAAGCTTCCTTTAATTCCCGGAAAAAATCAGCCAGCTGCATGCCGTTCGGACGCAGCCTTGCGGTAGCATCCAAAGCGATGATCTCAGGATGCACCTCCATCAGTTCTTCCACCTCCCTGCGGGTCGGCGTAATATAAATGCTGCTGTCCTCATAATCCCGTTTGACAATTCCGATCACCGGCAGGTCTGTCTGTGACTGGATTTCCCGGATATCCTCCTTTGTGTTGGCCCGGATCCCGCAGGCGCCGCCTTCTTTTGCAGCCAGCGCCATCCTTCCCATAATAAAGGAAGAATGCAGCGGCTCATGCGCCAGCGCCTGGCAGGATACGATCAATTTTCCTTTCATCTGCATAACTTTTTGATTCATGGTTATCACCTCCTTGGTTTATGGCAACAGTATAGCCGTTTTGAAAGGGATTTCAAGCGTTTGGAAGGGTTCTGAAAGTACTTGTAGCTTTTTTTCAACTACTATACAGTTTGCCGGAAAAAACCATCTGGTTTTGTAACAAATGCACAAAGCTTTTGGATGTTCTTTCGAAAAATTTTATTGAAATTTCTAGCTAAAACGGTATACTAATAAGTAGCCAGGGAAAAATCACTGGCATTGCTTATGATTACACGATATTTTAGGAAAAAAGGAGAAAATTATGAACATTATCAGAGTGAAAGACTATGAAGAGATGAGCCGCAGGGCAGCAGCGATTATTTCCGCACAGATTCTATTAAAACCCGACTGCGTGCTGGGGCTGGCAACTGGTTCCTCTCCGGAAGGGCTGTATCAAAACCTTATCAGGCAGTACGAAAACAAAGAGCTGGACTTTTCCCGCGTCACAAGTGTCAATTTGGACGAATATAAGGGGCTTGCGCCGGATCATGAACAGAGCTACCGCAGATTTATGAACGATCATTTATTTGACCATGTGAACATAGACAAGGCCCGCACCTTTGTTCCGGACGGACTGAATGAAGACAGTGAAAAGGCATGTCTGGAATACGACCAGCTGATCGCACGCACAGGCGGCGTGGACCTGCAGCTGCTGGGGATTGGCAATAACGGGCATATCGGCTTTAATGAGCCGGCAGATGCGTTTGCCTGCGGCACGCATTGCGTAGAGCTGACCCAGAGCACGATTGACGCCAATAAGCGGTTTTTTGCCAGCGAAGATCTGGTGCCGCGGTATGCGTATACGATGGGGATCCGGAATATTATGGAGGCGAAGAAGATCCTTCTGATTGCGAGCGGCAAGGCGAAGGCGGAGGCATTAAAGGCTGCGCTGGACGGGCTGGTTACACCGAAGGTGCCTGCGTCTGTGCTGCAGCTGCATAGGGATGTGGTAGTTGTGGCGGATGAGGATGCGCTGGGGCTGGTGGATAGGAGTTAAAATTCTGTTAACTGGATGAGACTGGAGGGATGTGGGTAACCGGACGAGATTGCGGGCAGGGGATGTGGGTAGCCGGACGAGACTGCAGGCAGGGGATGTGGCTAAGCGGACGACTCTGCGGGCTATACAATATTTGAATTTAGTTTTGTGTAATGAATTGTACCCATTGTCAAGTGGGCGAAAAACAGCTTATGGCAGACTATACAATATCTGAATTTAGTTTCGTGTAATGAATTGTATCCATGTCAAGCGGGTGAAAAACAGTTTATGGCAGGCTTTTATAATACCTGAATTTAGTTTCGTGTAATGAATTGTATCCATGTCAAGCGGGTGAAAAACAGTTTATGGCAGGCTTTTACAATATCTGAATTTAGTTCCGTGTAATGAATTGTATCCATGTCAAGCGGGCGAAAACAGCTGGATGAGGAGAAATGGCCTGATCTTTAATTTTGATTCCAGTGACAGAATTAACATACGAAAGAATTAATATTGTACTGTGCTTTTTACTGGCTATGCGGACAATGGATGAGGGGAGAATGGATTTACTTAAACTGAGATTTAGATATTGGCAGGTTTACATGAACTGGAATTTAGAAGTTGTAAAGCCTAATAGAACCGGACTCTGCAGGCTGTGGGCAGGCTTTGCAATACCTGAATTAATTTCATGTAAAGCAAGCGAAAACCAGCCGGATGAGGGGGAAAGGGTCTGGCTTCCGGCGACGTTGGAGGAATGTTTAGAAGCCCTTGGCATTCTGCTCTATAAAGTAGG
>CANOET010000177.1 GCA_947564835.1 uncultured Eubacterium sp.
CGTTGCCCCTGTCCGCCCAAGGTGTGTCTCCCGGCGCGTCCCCTGGCCACAGCCCCCAGAGTCGTCCGGCTAGCCATATCCCCCGGCTAACCACATCCCCCCAGCTAACCAATCTCTTCCGGAAAACCACTCAAAAAACCATTTTTAAGTACCTACAAATTCAGCCGCTCCATCTGCCGCTCAAAATATTCCGCTGCTTTCCTACGCAGCCCTTCATGTTCCGGCAGCGCAAGCTCCCGGTCCGCTGCCAGAATCCGCGCCACTTCCTCCCCAGCCTGCTGCAGCACCTTCGCATCCTGGTAAATATCCGCTAACTGAAACTGCATATCCCCGCTTTGGCGGATGCCGAAAAAATCGCCGGGGCCGCGCAGCTTTAAGTCTTCGCTGGCAATGCAAAAGCCGTCGTTGGTGCGGTTTAATACATCCAGACGCTTGACGGAGCTTTTGGAGTCTGAGGTATTGATCATAATGCAGTAAGACTGTGCATCCCCCCGCCCGACGCGCCCGCGCAGCTGATGGAGCTGCGCCAGGCCAAACCGCTGGGCGTCTTCGATCATCATGACTGTCGCGTTCGGTACGTTGACGCCGACTTCTACGACGGTTGTGGATACCAGTACCTGGATTTCGTTTGCCGCAAAGGCTTCCATTACCTTGTTTTTCATGTCTGCGCGCATCCGTCCGTGCAGGAAGGCGACTTCGACGCCGTCCGGCAGCGCCTGTTTTAATTTCTCGCTGTAATCAATGACATTTTCCCCTTCCGCGTGTTCGCTGGCTTCTACAAGCGGGCAGATGACGTAAGCCTGATGCCCGGCTTCGACTTCTTTGCGGATAAATTCGTATGCGTTCGGGCGCCATCCGGCAGAGACGACGCAGTTTTTAATCGGAAGGCGCCTGGCCGGGACTTCGTCGATGACGGAAATGTCCAGGTCGCCGTACAGAATAATCGCCAGTGTGCGCGGTATCGGCGTGGCGCTCATCACCAGGATATGCGGGCTTTCGCCTTTTAAGGAAAAGGTTTCCCGCTGCCTGACCCCGAAACGGTGCTGTTCGTCCGTGATCACGAGCGCCAGGTTGTCATAAACCGCTTTTTCCTGGAACAATGCGTGTGTCCCGATAATCATTGCATCGGAAAACAGCTGCAGCCGTTCGTATGCCCGGCGCTTCTGCCTTGCTGTCATCGATCCGGTCAGCAGGACGAGGTGGGTCTTTATGCCGAACAGGCGGATATACTGCTCAAATGTCTCGTAATGCTGCGCCGCCAGCACCTCGGTCGGGGCCATCAGCGCCGACTGGTAGCCGCTGGCGGATGCCAGGTACATGGCAAAAAATGCCACGATCGTTTTGCCGGAGCCGACGTCGCCCTGAATCAGCCGCTGCATAATCTGCGGCTTGTGCAGGTCTTTTTGGATCTCGCCCAGTACGCGCAGCTGCGCGTTGGTCAGCTGATAAGGCAGCTTTTCCAGCAGCGGGCCGATCAGGTCTTCTTCCCGGAAACGATAGACATTTTCAATTTTCTGCCCCTGCTCTTTTTGCAGCTGCATATATAAAATAAACAGAAAAAATTCGTCAAATACAAGCCGCCTGCGTGCCTGCGCCAGTGTTTCAAAGTCTTTGGGAAAATGAATCTGGGAAACGGCATAGTTATATTCCGCCAGGCTGTACGCCTGCCTGGTCCCGGACGGCAGATATTCCGGCAAAAGCAGCTGCTGGTCCAGGACCTGGCGCAGTGTTTTTTTGTATAAATGATTCGTAAGTCCCGCTGTCAGGCCGTAAACGGGCTGCAGGGAGTCTGCGACAGCCCCGTACTGCACCGGTGTATAGATTACCGGCTGCTCCATGGAAAGCAGCCCGCTTTTGTTCTGCACGCTTCCATATAAGATAAATGTCTGCCCTTTTGCCAGCGTGTTGCGGATATACGGCATATGGAACCATAAAAATTCCATTTTGGTGTCCTGGTGCGTACCGTTGCAGATCGCTATCTGCATCGACCTGGTGCGTTTTACAATCACAGGCGCATCTACACGCAGAATGACCGCCTGTTTTTTGCCTGCCACAGCTTCACTGATTTCCACTGGTGCAGGGAATCTTGTATATTCCCGCGGAAAACGAAGGAGTATATCACCGATGGTGTATACTCCCGCCTTTTGGAACAGCTGTTCCGTCTTCGCCCCCACGCCTTTTACGCCCTGAATGGGTGTTGTAAGTTCCATGGAAAACCTCCTGTCCGTTTGCTGCTGCTGCATAGCCCTTCGGGAAACCCGGGCCGGATTCCACCAGCGCTGCAGGCTATTCTACGGAAACCAGATAATAGTAAATCGGCTGCCCGCCGTACTGCACTTCCACTTCCAGGTCTTCATGGCCTGCCAGTATTTTTTCAGCAATGGCGTTTGCCGCTTCTTCTTTGACTTCTTCCCCGTAATAGATGCTGACAATCGCGGAATCATCATCAATCATGCTTTCCGCCATCGCAAGCGTGACCTCGTCCAGGTCGCGGCCGACCGCAAGGATCGACTGGTCGCCGATGCCCATATAATCGTCCTGGCGGATCTCTTTATCATCAATTACGGTATCGCGGACCGCATACGTCACCTGCCCGGTTTTTACGTTTTTAATTTCATCCAGCATACGGCTTTCATTTTCCTCCGCCGTCTGCTCCGGGATAAAGTTAATCAGCGCGGTAATTCCCTGCGGTATCGTCTTCGTCGGAATGACGTGTACCTGTTTGTCCTTGGACAATGTCGCTGCCTGGTTTGCTGCCAGGATGATATTTTTATTGTTCGGCAGCACAAAAACATGGTCAGCCGCAACCTTGCCGACGGCATTTAAAATATCCTCCGTACTCGGGTTCATCGTCTGCCCGCCTTCGATCATATAGTCGGCGCCGAGCCCGCGGAACACCTCGCTTAAGCCGTCGCCTGCGGATACCGCGATAAATCCGATCTCTTTATATTCTGCTTCCTGCTGCGCGCCGTCCGCTGCCTGTGCCGCTGCATCGGCTGCCTGCTGTGCGGCTACCTTCTGCGCGTCTTTAATCAGCCGCTCCTGATGCTCCTCGCGCATATTGTCGATCTTGATCCTGCTTAAAGCCCCATGCTTCAATGCTTCCTGGATGGCAAGTCCGGGATCATTGGTATGTACATGGGTCTTTACGATTTCCTCGTCAGCCACTACCACGATCGAGTCACCAATAGATTCCAAAAATGATTTATAGGCACGTTCTTCCTTCTCTGCAAGCGGATGGTTCAATACAATGATAAATTCCGTACAATAACCGAACCGGATCTCCGCTTCTGTTTCCTTTGTGATCTTTTGCACCTGCGCCGACGGTCCTGCCTCGATCTGTGTATCGATCTCTTTTCCTAGCAGCGCGTCGTATGCCCCCTCCAAAATCACGACCAGCCCCTGCCCGCCGGAGTCCACAACACCCGCCTGCTTTAAGACCGGAAGCATCTCCGGCGTCTTTTTTAACACCCGCTGCGCCTCTTTGATCACTTCGTCCAGGAAACAGGCCAGGTCATCCGTTTCTTCGGCCATCTCCGCCGCCCGGTCAGCCGCGCCTCTTGCGACCGTAAGGATTGTGCCCTCCTTCGGCTTCATAACCGCTTTGTACGCCGTCTCCACCGCTTTTTGGAAGGATGCTGCCAGGACCGGAACGGTAATCTCCTGCTCTTTGCCGATCACTTTTGTAAAACCGCGGAACAGCTGGGATAAAATCACACCCGAATTACCCCTTGCCCCGCGCAGGGAACCGGAGGAAATTGCTTTTGCAATGGATGCCATATCCGGCTCTTCCAACGCGCTGACTTCTTTTGCCGCTGACAGGATCGTCATAGACATATTCGTGCCGGTATCTCCGTCCGGAACGGGGAATACATTCAGCTCATTGATCCATTCCTTTTTGGATTCCAGATTTTTTGCACCATTTAAAAACATTTTCGCCAAAACAGCGGCATTTATTGAATTGATCTCCACTTCCAAGTCCTCCTTAATCGATCACGCGAACGCCTTCAACAAAAATGTTGATCTTTTTGATGTGCATTCCTGTGAATTCTTCTACGCGGTATCTGACCGTACTGATCAGATTTTCTGTTACCGTGCTGATGCTGACGCCATAGGATATGATCACATGGAAATTAATTGTGATCTCGTTGTTTTCCTCGATTACGACGTTGATGCCGTGCGTCAGGTAATCTTTTTTCAATAACCGTACAATGCCGTCTTTGACATTCACCGCAGCCATTCCGACAATGCCGAAGCATTCCACCGCCACGGAACCCGCATAAGTGGCGATCACTTCGCTGCCGATAACAACCCTGCCGTATTCATTTTCAAACTGCCCTTTCATAGCATACCTCCAATCATCCCTGCCATAGGTTAAAGTGCTTAGTAGATATTATAACCGCTTTTTGCCAAAAAGAAAACCAGAATTTTGGAAAATTGCAAAAGTTCTGGTTTTCTTTTTGGCAAAATCCCCAGCATCCGAAGCTATTCCATCATAACCTTACAGCTTTTTTTATAACATGCAATCCCATACTTTCTGACTGTCCCAAACCCGTCCTGGTGCAGCCTGCGTTCATAATCCATTTCCCCGATCTGCTTAAGCGCCTGCCTGCAGGCTGCTTCGAGATCCCCTTCCTGCGCATATTTCACCTCGATCACAATCCCGATATCCTCTTCATCGATTTCGACCAAAATATCACTGTACCCTTCCCCGGATTCCGCATTGGAAATAATTCTCCAGTCTCCCCGGTGGCTGAGCAGCCCCAGCAGGATCCCATGGTAAAAATTCTCTTTCCGGCCCTTGCGCACATTCGTATCACGGATGCTGATCGTCTTCTTAAGATAGGCCAAAAACAGCTTTTCCACCGTCTGTACATCCGCCTTTGGAAACGCCTCGCAGAATGCACGCAGCATCGGCGCATCTTTTGCGGATTCCTTGCGGAACCATTCCAAAATGCACCGGATAAAAACCTGGCGGATGGCCAGATTCGGGATAGCCAGCTGGTAAGTCTCCCCATCCGCTGTCCCCCGTTGGGTCAGATATCCGGTAATAAATAAAATACTCCATAAATGGTCAATCGAATCATATAATTCCTGGTAAGTCAGCTCCTGGTCGATTTTCTTTGCAACCGTCCTGCCGTTCACCAGCTGTTCCATCTCATATTTCGTACTCTGGTCTGCCTTTTCCAAAAAAACACGGATTGTATCGTTGCCGCTTGTATGCATCCAAAAAGCTTTTGGAAATGCATCCGGCTCCGCACGCAGCTGGTAAACGTAATTAATCACATCCCAAGGGCAGTAAATCTCCGTATTTCCGAACCGGTAGCCGTCATACCATTGCTTCATCAGGTCAAATTTGTCCTCTAATCCGTAATATTCCAGCATCTGCTTCACTTCTTCGTCCAAAAGCCCGAAGCTTCCGCTGAACATCGTATTCGTAATGGTCATTACATTTAAATTATTTAACCCTGTAAAGATACTTTCCCTCGCAATCCGCAGGCAGCCTGTCAGAACCGCGAACTGCAGGCTGTCATTTGTTTTTAACGCCTGGCTGAATAAATTGCGCAGCAGCAGGATCATTTCATCATAATAGCCGGCATGCTGCGCCTTGTCCAACGGCACGTCATATTCATCAATCAAAAGAACGGCCTTTTTGCCGTAATGCTTATATAAAAGACGGCACAGCAATTTTAATGAAGATACCAGCACCTCGTCAGACATATCAAAAGTTCCCTGCCCGGTTTGATCCACCTGCATCAGCTGTTCACAAAGCGATTTATCCCGTTCTGTAAGATTTGTACTGTCCAAAAGATATTCAAACTGCATAGCTTCCCTGCCGATGGTTGAACACAGCATACTTCTGGCAGTTTTATAATCTCTGCCAGAGATATCTTTCAGACTGACCGAAACGACCGGAAATGCCCCCATATATTCCCTGCATAGCTCAGTTTCCTTTGCGATCTCCAATCCGTCAAACAGGCTGCTGTCACAACCATAGGAAAAAAAATACCTTAGCATGCTCATGTTCAAGGATTTACCGAATCTTCTTGGACGCGTAAACAAATTTACCTCTCCCCAGTTATACAGCAGGTCTCTGATCAGCCCTGTTTTATCCACATAATAAAAACCTTCTGTACGGATTTTTTCAAAATCTTCAATGCCAATCGGCAATTTTTTCTTTCTTACCAAATCCAAACACCCCTCTCTGCTTTTCTTCTATTATATCCCATTTCCATCCTTTTGCATACCTGCCAAACAACAAAAAACAGCGGCATCCGCCTAAGCCAAATGCCGCTGTCAATTTCTTTTTACCTGCGAACGGCTGTCCTATACAACCTGCCTCTTCGCAACAAAGATCGGGAAAGTATCCGTACCCTTTAATTCTTTTCCTTCTGTCACAGTTACTTTCTTATCTGTAATAATATATTCCGCATCCACGCCCGGCTCAATGACCGTATCCTGCATCAGGATCGCATTGCGCACCTTCGCGCCCTTGCCGATCTTCACGCCACGGAACAGGATGCAGTTTTCGATTTCACCCTCAATCACGCAGCCGTCAGCTACCATCACGTTCTTTGCAGAAGCGCCGTTGACATAGCGGGTCGGGTTATCGTCACGGATCTTTGTGTAAATGGAGTTTTTCTCAAATAACGCTGACAGATTAGCATCATCCAGCAGGCGCATATTCTCATCGAAATAGCTCTTCAAATCCGTAATACGAGCCACATAATCCGTATATTCATATCCCTGGATATTCAGCTCGCTGATCCTTGGAAGCAGGACATCGCGCTCTAAATACACGCCGCCGCCGATAAATGTCTCATTCACCATCTTAATCAGCTGTTCGCGGTCAAATACATAGATATTCGTGGAGAAATTCTGTACGCCTGTCTCCTGCGAATTAATATGGATCTTATTCACACGGTTCCCGTCAAAATCCAGGGTATAATACATCGCTTTCCGCAGATCATCCAATTTACGGATGCTTGCCGGCAATTCTTCCTTTGTATAAACCGCCGTCACATCTGCGCCGCTTTCAATATGTGTCTTCAGCAGGGCCTTAAAATCAAAATTAAACGCGATATTCGCATCTGACATAATGACATATTTTTCTTTCTGAGATTTTAAAAATCCAAGAACGCTGGCGATCATGCCGACTTTCCCGCTGTAAATACCGGTATTTTTCTGGGCAAACGGCGGGAAAATATTCAAGCCGCCGTTCTTACGGCTTAAATCCCACTCACGGCCGGAGCCAAGGTGGTCGAGCAGCGAAAAATAGTTTTCACGCACTAAAACCGTGATATTGTCAATTCCGCAGTTCACCATGCTGGATAATACAAAGTCTATCATACGGTAACGGCTTGCAAACGGGATAGACGCCATCAGCCGCTCATTGGTAAGCTCCGATACAAGCTCATCATATACATTTGGGAAAATAATGCCCAGTGCGTTCGTATTGGTATTTATCATTGTTTATCACCATCCTTTACATTGTCACTGACCATAGCATTTGGTCCGATTACAGCATTGTCGCCGACATATACGCCGGAACCTACGGTAGCCACGCCAGCTTCCCCGTCCTGCGGCATCTGTCCGACTACGGCGCCATTGCCGATCACTACATTTTCTGCTATAATGCAGTGTTTTACCTTTGCACCGGCTTTGATGAGCGTACCGCCCATAATAACTGCATCTTCTACTTCCGCGCCTTCTTCGATCTTAACACCTGCAAACAGGATCGAATGCTTCACGCTTCCTGAAATATTACATCCGTCTGTAATCATGGAATTTTCCACAAACGCACCCGGATTGATCTTATGCCCGGTCATCCCGGAGTTACGGCTGTATACCTTCCATTTTTCATCAAACAGGTTAATCCCGCTGTGTTCCGGATCAAGCACTTCCATATTTGCTTCCCACAAGGAAGAAATGGTCCCGACATCTTTCCAGTAGCCGTCAAAATGATAAGCATACATATTCCTCTGGTCTTTTAACAGGTTCGGAATAATGTTATTGCCAAAGTCATTTTCAGAATTTGGATCTTCTTCATCTTCGATCAGGTATTTACGCAGAATATCCCAGTTGAAAATATAAATACCCATAGAAGCCAGATTTGACTTCGGCTCCTTCGGTTTTTCCTGGAACTCTGTAATCTTATCATTTTCATCCGCTACCATCAGGCCGAACCTGGACGCCTCCTCCCAAGGCACTTCCATAACCGCAACACTGAACTCCGCGCCTTTTTCCTTATGGAAACGAAGGAAATCGCTGTAATCCTGCTTGCAGATCTGGTCGCCGGAAAGGATAATGACATATTTCGGATCGTAACGGTCTATAAATGAAATATTCTGATATATCGCATTCGCCGTACCCTTGTACCAGTCAGAACCAGACGCCTGCTGATACGGAGGAAGCACATGTACGCCGCCGTATAAACGGTCAAGGTTCCAAGGCTGTCCATTTCCAATATACTCGTTCAATACCAGCGGCTGATATTGCGTTAAAATACCTACCGTATCGATTCCTGAGTTCACGCAGTTTGACAGCGGAAAATCGATAATACGATATTTGCCGCCAAACGGAACTGCAGGTTTTGCCAGCTTCTGGGTCAACGCATAAAGGCGGGAGCCCTGTCCACCGGCAAGAAGCATAGCAATCATTTCTTTACCCATTTTTTATCTCCTTTTCTATCCCTGATTTTAATTGCGCAGTGAGAAACGTACATGTACGCAGACATATACCATATGTATGGCAGATGTACGGATTCTGCTATCTTCGAAGCGGGACATTTATTGACATTTTTCCACATGTGTTTGATGTGTCCGCTTCCAATTGTTATCATTGTACATGATTATTACGTTTTTGTAAATAAAACTTTGCAATTTTACTAAAATTTTTCTGTATGCGGGGGGATGAGGTGGCTAACCGGACGGCTCTGCGGGCTGCGGAACGGGGCTCTGCCGGGAGACACACCTTGGGCGGACTGGGGCAACGCTGCGGTGAACTAATCGCT
>CANOET010000178.1 GCA_947564835.1 uncultured Eubacterium sp.
GTGACAGAAATGACCGCGGCGACAGATCCGACCGCAGTGACAGAAATGACCGCGGCGACAGATCCGACCGCAGTGACAGAAATGACCGCGGTGACAGATCCGACCGCAGTGACAGAAGCAGCCGCGGTGACAGAAACAGCGGACGCAGCGGGCAGTCCGAGCGCGGCGGACGTGCAGGCGGACAAAAATCAGCAGGCGGGCAGCGCGGCAATGCAGGAGGCGGAAGGCAGGAACGCAGCCAGAATGACAGAGGTGGAAGAAATGCGGGATCTGAGCAAAAAGGTGAGAAAAACCATTCGAATAATCGAGCAAATTCCGGTAATAATTATGGTGATAAAAACGGTGGCAAAGTCGGTGCGAATCGCCAGAAGGAATTTAAGGGAAGGCCAGACCAGAACCTGAACCGTTTCCACAAGGATTCCACAAAGGCAGCGCCGGATGAAATATCCAAAGAAAGCCGCGACAGCAGAAGCCGTGATAACAACCGCAAGAAGGGCGGCAATAACAAAGATTATGATAAATTAGGCGGCAAAAAGCAGGAACGCTATGTAAACCTGGAAAAAACGAGCGGCCATAAGAAGAAAAACCAGACACCGGCGCAGAATACACAAAAGGAAGAAGAAACGATCCGTTCCGTTACGCTGCCGGAACATCTGACGATCCGTGAGCTTGCGGATAAAATGAAGGTTCAGCCGTCTGTCATTGTGAAAAAGCTGTTCTTAAAAGGCACAATGGTAACCGTAAATCAGGACATTGATTATGAACGCGCTGAAGAGATTGCGCTGGAATTTAACTGCATCGCAGAACCGGAAGAGAAGATCGATGTCATCGCAGAACTGTTAAAAGAAGAAGCGGAGGACGAAAGCAAGATGGTATCCCGTCCGCCGGTTGTCTGTGTTATGGGGCATGTAGACCACGGCAAGACTTCCCTGCTGGATGCGATCCGCCATACAAGGGTGACCGACAAAGAAGCCGGCGGTATTACCCAGGCAATCGGCGCATATATGGTCAAATGCAACGGCGAGAACATTACATTTTTAGATACGCCGGGACACGAGGCATTTACGGCGATGCGTATGAGGGGCGCCAATTCCACGGATATCGCGATATTGGTTGTAGCCGCGGATGACGGTGTCATGCCGCAGACCGTGGAAGCGATTAACCATGCCAAAGCGGCAGGCATCGAAATTATCGTCGCTGTCAACAAAATCGATAAACCGAATGCCAATATCGAACGTGTTAAGCAGGAGCTGTCCGAGTATGAGCTGATTCCTGAAGACTGGGGCGGCAGCACGATTTTCGTCCCAGTATCCGCGCATACAAAAGAGGGGATCGAACAGCTGCTGGAAATGATCCTTCTGACCGCAGAAGTGCTGGAGCTTAAGGCGAATCCGAAGCGGAATGCCCGCGGCGTCGTTATTGAAGCCAAATTAGACAAAGGCCGCGGCGCCGTCGCAACGGTACTCGTACAGAAGGGGACGTTAAAGGTCGGCCAGCCGATTGCCTGCGGCAGCAGCTACGGCAAAGTCCGCGCCATGATCGACGATAAGGGCCGCAATGTCAAAGACGCAAAGCCGTCCATGCCGGTTGAGATCCTGGGCCTTAGCAGTGTTCCGGATGCGGGAGAGACATTTGTAATCTGCGAATCGGAAAAAGAAGCCAGAAGCTTTGCGGAAACGTATATTTCAGAAAGCAAAGAAAAATTACTGGAAGAAACAAGGTCGCGCATGTCGCTGGATGACCTGTTTTCACAAATTCAGTCCGGCAATGTAAAAGAGCTGAATATTATTGTAAAAGCAGATGTACAGGGCTCGGTAGAAGCAGTAAAGCAAAGCCTGCAGAAGCTGTCCAATGAAGAAGTCGTCGTTAAGATTATCCATGGCGGCGTCGGTTCGGTCAATGAATCCGATGTAAACCTGGCATCGGCATCCAATGCGATTATTATCGGCTTTAACGTACGTCCGGACACGGTCGCAAAAGCGACTGCAGAACGCGAAGGCGTGGATATCCGGCTCTACAAGGTCATTTACAGTGCGATCGAAGATGTATCCGCTGCCATGAAAGGCATGCTGGATCCGGTATTTGAAGAAAAAATACTGGGCCACGCAGAAGTCCGCCAGATCTTTAAGGCATCCGGCGTCGGGAATATTGCAGGGTCTTATATTCTGGACGGTATTTTTGAAAGAGGCTGCAAGTGCCGGATCACCAGGGAAGGCGAGCAGATTTACGAAGGCGCGCTGGCTTCCTTAAAGCGGTTTAAAGACGATGTCAAAGAGGTAAAGACCGGATTTGAATGCGGGCTTGTCTTTGAAGGCTTTAACGATATCGCGGAATTTGACCAGATCGAAGCTTATAAGATGGTGGAAGTGCCTAGGTAACATGCAAAACAATAAAGGTGTTGGGTATGAGAAAAAACAGTATTAAAAATACACGGGTGAATGAGGAAGTGCTGCGGAGGCTGAGCGAGATTATTCATGGCAGCATTAAGGATCCGCGCATTCATCCGATGACAAGTGTTGTATCAGTGGAGGTTGCGCCGGACTTAAAGACCTGCAAGGCATATGTCAGTGTGCTGGGGGATGAACAGGCGCAAAAAGATACGCTGGCAGGGCTGCGCAGTGCGGAAGGATATATCCGCCGCGCCCTTGCCCAAAGCGCCAACCTGCGCCACACACCGCAGATCACATTTATTATGGATCAGTCCATTGCGTACGGCGTCAATATGTCGCATTTGATTGACCAAATCAATCAGAAAAATCAGTACAAGGAAGAATCAGGTTCAGGCTCCGGAGATGAGGTTCAAAAAGATGATGCATAATCTGGAAGAGCTGCTCGCGGGCGCCAGGCGCGTAGCTGTTGCGGGCCATGTAAAACCGGACGGGGACTGTACCGGATCCTGCCTGGCTACCTATAATTATATCAAGGAATACCATCCGGATATTCAGGCAGAGCTGTATCTGGAGCCGATTCCGAATATATTCAAATTTCTGCTGCGCGCAGATGAAATCATCAGCGATATGACAGACCTTCCAAAGACAGATCTGCTGATCGTACAAGACTGCGGAGACGCGGACAGGCTTGGGAAAGCGGCGGGGCTGATTCCGAAGGCAAAACGGGTGGCCTGTATCGACCATCATATCAGCAATACCGGATTTGGAGATGACAGTTATATTTTTCCAAAGGCCAGTTCCACATCGGAGCTGGTCTTTGACCTGATCGGAGCCGAACGGATCACCCGGCAGATCGCGGAATGTATCTATGTCGGCCTGATCCATGATACCGGATTGTTCCAGTATTCCTGCACTTCTGCGAAAACGATGCGTATAGCCGCGGTTTTAATGGAGAAGGGCATTGATTTTTCCGGCATTGCGGACCGGACCTATGTCCAAAAGACTTATGAGCAGAACCAGATCCTGGCAAAAGCGATTGAAAACAGCAGGCTTTATTTAGACGGAGCCTGTATCTGTTCTGTGATCACGCAGGCGGAAATGGATGCCTGTCATGTCCTGCCAAAGCACCTGGAAGGGATTGTTTCGCAGCTGCGGTCCACCAAGGGCGTGGAAGCAGCGGTATTTTTTTATCCCAAAGAAGAGGGCGGATACAAGATCAGCTTCCGCTCCGCTTCAGATACCGTCAATGTGGCCGCGATTGCCATGCATTTCGGGGGAGGCGGGCATATCCGTGCAGCCGGGGCGTCTACAGATCTGCCGCCGCAGGAATGCTTGGAGCAGATTTTGGAATTGATCCGCCGCCAGATACACACATAGATTAAGAATGGAGTATGATCCATGAATGGAATCCTAAATGTTTATAAGGAAAAAGGATATACATCTCATGATGTAGTTGCAAAGCTGCGGGGGATCTGCCGGCAGAAAAAAATCGGCCATACCGGAACACTGGACCCGGACGCGCAGGGGGTACTGCCTGTCTGCCTGGGATCTGCAACGAAAATATGCGGGCTGCTGACAGACCAGGATAAAACATACGAAGCCGTCCTGCTGCTCGGAAGAGAAACAGATACGCAGGACAGCAGCGGAACGATTCTGCGCGAAGCGCAAGTCATCCATACACAAGCACAGGTCCGCCAGGCCATTTCATCCTTTACCGGAAGCATCTGGCAGGTTCCCCCTATGTATTCCGCACTGAAAGTAAACGGCAAAAAATTATGCGACCTGGCCAGAGAAGGCATTGAGGTTGAACGAAAGCCCAGGCAGATTCAGATTTACCAGATAGATATTTTGGAAATCTGCCTGCCAAGGGTCCGCCTGCGTGTCCATTGTTCCAAAGGCACTTATATCCGCACACTCTGTCATGATATCGGGCAGACGCTTGGATGCGGCGGATGCATGGAGGAACTGCTGCGTACAAGTGTAGGTGTTTTTAAGCTGCAGGATACAGTCAGGCTGGCACAAATCCAGGAGCTGGCAAAGGAGGGCCGTCTGGAGCAGATCCTTTTGCCGCCGGACCAGCTGTTTTGCGAATATCCCAAAGCAGCTGTAACAGCACCGTTCCGTCATATGCTGGCAAATGGAAACAGGCTCCCAAGCCAGGCGCTTTCATACAGCCAGCCAGCCGGACAGCATCCGGCATCTGGACAGCCGCAAAAGCTGAGAGTTTATATGGACGGCATCTTTTATGGCATTTATGAATGGAGTATAATACGCAGCGACTACCAGCCGGTAAAAATGTTTGCCAGCGGAATGCCTGCATCAAAAAGAAACGGGACGGAGGGGTAAACGATGAGATACGAGAAAGACTTTCTGCATCTTCAGTTGACAGAACCTACCGTCCTTTCTCTTGGAAAATTCGACGGCCTGCACCGCGGGCATGAGCTGCTGATGGAATCGGTATTTGAAAAAGCGCAGACCGGGCTGAAAGCCGCCGTTTTTACCTTTGATATCCCGCCGGTACGCATGGACAGTATGCATCAGGTGATTACAACCAACGAAGAAAAGCAGAAGCTGTTTTTGGAACGCGGCGTGGATTATCTGATCGAATGCCCGTTTACTGAAGAGATCATGCATATGGAGGCCGAACAGTTTATAGAAGAGATTGTCAGGCGTCTTTGTGTAAAATGGATCGTCGTCGGTACGGATTTTCATTTCGGCCACAACCGCAGGGGAGATTACCATATGCTGCAGGAATATGCCCCGGTGTATGGCTACCAGCTCCGTGTCGTACAGAAGATGCAGTACCAGGGCAGGGATATCAGCAGTACTTATATCCGGGAAGCATTGTTAAAAGGCAGTATTGAATTTGCAAACGAGCTGCTCGGATACCCGTATTTTATCCGGGGGAAAATCATCCACGGCAACCAGATCGGCAGGACGATCGGCTTTCCGACGATCAATATCAATCCGCCGCCGCAAAAGCTGCTGCCGCCTTACGGCGTATATGTATCCAGGATCCGGCTGGACGGAAAGCGGTACGGGGGCATTACGAATATTGGAAAAAAACCGACCATCCGCGGAGATTATCCGGCAGGGGCTGAGACTTATATTTATGATTTTCACGGGGATGTTTATGAAAAGACGGCGCGGGTAGAGCTGCTGCATTTTGAACGGCCGGAAATGCGGTTTGCGGGAATCGGAGAGCTGCGGGCGCAGCTGGAGAAAGATCTTGCTTATGGCAGGGCCTATCTGGCGGATCAGTAACGGGCATATCCGTGTTACAGAATTGACATTATTGACATTGTGTTGCGTTTTTTATTGGCTATGCGGACGCCGAATGAGGGGGAAAGGGCCTGGCTTCCGGCTCCTATTCCAGAATGTTAAGAATCCCTAGGTATTCTGCATTTACACAATGGCACCGGCCGGGCGCGCCGCCTAGTTCGCCCTGGCTAAACGCCAGAAGCTAAAGGCGCCGCTGGGCTCCGCCCCTGATTTATAGAGCAGAATACCAAGGGCTTCTAAACATTCCTCCAACGTCGCCGGAAGCCAGCCCCTTTCCCCCCTCATCCGGCTGGTTTTCAACAGCTTTCCATGAAACGCAAATTTCCGGCGCTTTTATCGTGAGAGAGAAATACGCGAACAGCAGGGCATGGGTATTGGCCTGTATCTGGCCCGTGAGATCGTGACACGGCAGGGCGTCTATATCAAAGTGGTTTCGGAGCCAGGCAAGGGTTCGGAATTTTCCATTATGCTTCCTACAAGATAGCAGATGGATATTCCCAGTTGCCTGGCGTAAATTTTTTATGCCGCTTCGGACATTTCTGTGACATTTAGATTTTATAATGTCCTTATCAACTGGCAGAAAGCCTTGAAAGGAGCATTTAATTATGAACGTATTACAAACAATCGATCTGAAAAAGTATTATGGCAGCGAGCCGAACATGCCCCGTGCCTTGGATGGCGTCAGTCTCTCTGTGGAACAGGGTGAGCTTGCTGAACGAATCGTAAGGATTGAGGTCGGCAGGATTGTGGGGGTAAAGGAGGTGGCGGACCATGACATGGCCTTTTGAAAATGATACCGGTGCTATTGTGAAAAAACTTGCAAAGCGCAGTCTTACAAGCGAGAAGCGCCGGAACCTGATGGTAGTGGCCGCCGTCGCTCTGGCGGCATTCCTGGTCTGCTTTGCAGCGGTTATATCTGTTTCTATTGCACAGGTCCAGCGTAATCAGGTGGCCAACACCTATGAGGCGGTCTTCACCGGTGTGAAAGCGTCCGAGACAGCGGTGCTGAAAGACCTGCCGGAGCTTGCCCGGGTGGGAGAATACTATTTGCTGGGTCAAGAGCATTCGGAGCAGGGATACAACGCCTCCTATGTGTACTGCGACAGTGATATGATTTATATTGCCCGCAGCCAGATGGAGCTGGTAAAAGGAGAACTCCCGGCACAGGCAAATGAAGTCGCTGTCAGTAAATATTTTCTCTCTGCTTACGGCTCCAATGCCAAAATCGGTGAGACGGTTCGATTGGATACGGAGAGCTTTCATGGCGACTATACCGTAACCGGCATCCTGTCTAATATAGGAGAAAAGGAAGCGAATATATGTGCCATTGCCGTTTCCAAAGCGGCCTTGACGCAGTGGGCCGGATTTGACCCTGCAGGATACCGTGCCTATGTGCATTTCAAAAATGACAGGCAGTTTGACCAGGATACCATGACTGCCCACTGTCTTGAGATTGCCGCACGGTTTGGCTCTGCACATGTAGGGATGAACAGCAATTATTTTGCTTCCAATTCCAGATCCATTGACTTTGTGACCATTTTCGGCATAGCGGCTCTTGTGCTTGCCGGAGGATATGTAGTCATCCAGAGTATTTTCCGTATTTCTGTGAACGACAAAATACAAAGCTATGGGCAGCTCCGCACCATCGGCGCAACCTCCAAACAGATCCGGCGCATCGTGAAAAAGGAGAGCCGGAGGCTGGGCAGCATTGGAATACTGATTGGCATCCTGCTGGGTGTGGGCAGCGGGCTGCTCCTGTTCCCAAAAAGTTTTCATGGGGCTTATTATGGGGCAGCTGTGCTTCTGACTGCGGTAGTCTGCTGGTTCATGGTATCCGTTTCCGTGTACAGACCGATCAAAATAGCTGCAGCAATCTCACCGTTAGAGGCAATGCGTTTTTCCACAGGTCAGGAAAAGGTACAAAACAGAAAGAAACACCGGAAACTAAGTCCCATATCCATGGGATTTGCAAATTTTGGGCGCGACCGCAAAAAGTCAGTGAATATTGCTGTATCCTTAAGTCTGGGCGGAATCCTTCTTCTGGTGGTGTCTTCCGTGGTTCTGACACGCTCGCCCCAGCAGGCTGCAAGGATGTTTTTCCCGGACGGGGATTATAAGCTCTATCTGTCCTCAGAGCAGCCGGAGGAAGAGATTATGGCTGCAGGCAATCCGCTGGATGAAGAGCTGAGACAGGAGATCCTTTCTGTGGACGGGGTGAGGTCCGTGCTGGTTACCCGCCGGTCTCTGCACGGCAAATTTAGAACTTCCGAAAGTGCTGAGGCCGGTATGTGCGACATGCTGACAGACGCTAACCGTATGGATATAGAAGCAGCGCTGGTATCCGGTGCCATGCCGGAGGAAGCCCACAGCATCCTTCTGAGTACGGGTTATCAGAAGCACCATGCCGATATGGATGTTGGGGCCGCCATGGAGCTAATCCTGGGCCAGGAAATGGTGACAGTTACCATATCCGGACTGTTTGATGCATCGAAGATGTCAAATGGCCATGGTGCGCTTGCCATGGATTCGGCAGGCCTGTTTGCCCCGGAAGAGCTGTTTCGTGAGCTCCATCCCGAAATCGAAGGTTTTGACTACTCCTGGAGCATTGTCAGCGATCCGAAAAAAGCAGAGACTGTGGAGAACAGGCTTAAGGAGCTGGTATCCGGCCGCAGCAATCTTGGGCTGGATACCATAGCCACACATATCGAATACGAGAAAATGCAGAGCAGCATTATTTTTGGAAGCCTGCAGGCTCTTTCCTGGCTGATCTTCCTGTTCGGCGTTGTCAATCTGATCAATACGACGCTTTCCAACCAGATGTCCCGGAAGCGGGAGAACAGTATCCTGCGCTCCGTTGGCCTGACCGGGAAGCAGCTGTGCCGGATGAGTGTCACCGAGGGGATGTGCCATGCACTTTTTGCGGCGCTTACCGTCTTAATCCTGGGGCTGCCGCTTTCCATGGCAGTCTGTGCTGAAGTTAGTAAGAAATCCTTTGCCGGTGTGGTTGTTCCATATCAGTTTCCTTTTCTGGAAATGGGTTTGTTCTTCCTTGTGCTGTTTGGTATGGAGGTAGTCCTGTCTGTCTGGATGGTACGCAGGCAGAAAAAACAGTCCCTGGTTGAGCAGATGCGGGCGCAAAGTTAAAATCTTGATTGCCAGGGGATGTGGCTAGCCGGACGACTCTGCGGGCTGTGGCCAGGGGACGCGCCGGGAGACACACCTTGGGCGGACTGGGGCAACGCTGCGGTGAACGAATCGCTAACTGCGACTAAGACAGTCGGGG
>CANOET010000179.1 GCA_947564835.1 uncultured Eubacterium sp.
CGCCCAAGGTGTGTCTCCCGGCGCGTCCCTGGTCCACAGCCCACAGAGTCGTCCGCTTAGCCACATCCTCTGGCCAATCAAATTCTTTCGGAAAGCAAAAAATGCAACACGCAACACATGTCAAAAGTACTGCTTATTTTCCTTCTTTACACCCAAGCCCCTCTTTGCTATAATACACCTATCAACACACAAAGCGGCACCATAGCCGCATCAGCAGGAGGCAGCATGATTAAGATCGCTATGAAATCCAAAGGACCGCTACACCAGTCTTCTCTTTTATCCATCAATCAGACCCGCATGCAGCATTCCCTTACCGCCCAGACGCTCCAGGCCCTCAACAAGCCTGCCGTGCAGCAGGCGGTTTATCCCCGAAACCATCCGTCACAGGCCAGTACACCCAAAACTCCTGCCCGGCCGGCGTATGTTCCGGCTGCTGCATCTGCACCGGCCCGCCGGAAGCTGCCGCCGCTTGTTAAGCCTGTTCAGAAAGGACAGAAAGTTCCGCTTCAGACAGGCAGCGCTTCCCCTGGCTTGTTAAAAGCCTGTTTTGGCTGGAATACTTCTGATCCGCGGTGTGACGCCGATGTATCCGCTTTTTTACTGGGTGCGGACGGAAAGGTGATCGGCGATTCCTGGTTTGTTTTTTATGGGCAGGTGAAAAGCCCTGACGGCAGCTGCCGGTTTGAAGCTGGCCAGGCCGCGGACCGTGAAGTGATCACCGTTGATTTTCAGAAATTAAATCCTGCCGTCCAAAAGATTGTATTCGTACTGACGATCAACGAGGCTTTTTCCCAAAAGCTGCACTTTGGGATGATGCAGGATGCGTACATCCGTATTCTGGACGGCTCTGGCCGGGAATGTGCCAGCTACCGGATGACAGAATACTATTCCAATGTGATCTCTATGATGATCGGTGAAATTTACCAATATAAGGGCAGCTGGAAATTCCATGCTGTCGGAAACGGCGTTGCCAGGGATCTGGCCGGACTTTGTGAATGGTATGGCGTAGAAGTAAGTGATTAGGAGGTTTGTACATGTTGACATTTGAAACGGTGAATGAATTAACTCTGAAAGTTACCTGCAGCGGCAGTGACGTTCTGATTGCGAAGGCGGGTTCTTTTATCGCAGGGGACAGCCCGGGCGGGAAAAATTATAAATTTGAAAAACTGCTGCTTGGGCCGCAGAATAATTTTGCACAGGCTGCGTTCGGTTCCCTGATCCGGCGCGTGACCGGTGAAAATATTCCGTTAATGAAGGTCATGTTAAACGGCAGCTCCGTAACTTACTACGCGGATGACAGCCAGCATGTCGTGATCTATCAGCTGGCCCCTGGAGAGGTCATCTCTGTGGAATCTGAAAATATACTGGCTTTTACACAGGAATGCCAATATGAAGTCCGCTTTATCGGATGCGGCGTGCTGTCCCAGAAAGGGTTTGCAACGACCATCCTGACCGGAAACGGAAATAATTCTTATGTCGCTGTACTTTCCAACGGCAACCCGATCGTGCTGAGCAACATCCAAAGCCGCAATACGCTTTCGGTGGACCCGGATGCCGTGATCTGCTGGATGAGCCAGTCCGGCTACTGTGATCCGCAGATTAAGGCGGATATCAACTGGAAGACCTTTATCGGGCAGGCTTCCGGGGAATCTTATGCATTCGAGTGGAGCGGGAACCAGCCGGTGTCCGTGATCGTGCAGCCAACGGAACGGCGGGGCGGAATTAAAATCGGTATGGATTGATATAAGCTTTCGAAAACGAAAACAATGTCCGGCCCACCAGGGCCGGACCTATTTTAAATGCTTGCCGTATGATCACCCGGCATCCCGCAGCCTCTCCACGACACTCTCCTTCCCAAGCTGCGCAAACGACACCACCGGTGTCACTACCGCAACCGCCGTCAAAACCGGAATCATAATCAGAAACGGCAACGCCTGAAACCGGTATTCAAAAAACATAATCACATCATTCAGCGCATGCAGCACCGCATATGCCAGCAGGCTCCCGCCGGCAAAGCCGATTACCCCGGCAGCCGCCACATAGCTTAACCCCTCGCAGACGACCACGCCCCGCAGCTGCCCTTTCGTCATGCCGATGCTCTGTAACATGGCAAATTCCCGTTTTCTGGAAATAATCCCGGTAAAGACCGCATTGATAAAATTCAGCACGCCAATAAACGCAATCACAATCGCAAGCGTAGTCCCAATAATGGAAATCGCCCCGATCATACCGGAAAATTCCTGCTCCAGCATCTGTTTGGATGCATATCCCATCGTTGTGTCTACGGATTCTGTATAATCCCTGAGCGCTGCCTCAAATGCCGCTTTGTCCTGGTCTGTTACCTGATAGGATTTTGCAAAGCATTCGGAACCGCTCGCATTTTGATCTGTTACATCCCTGAGCGGAAGCACCGCGTCCATCCCGTTCGGGCTGTATCTGCCCATGTCCATGCTGTGCGGATAATCCACGATTGCCATAACCTCATATTGTTTTTCGGCAAGGCCTTCGTAAACCACATCGGCCACTTCTCCCGCTTCGTCTATGACCTCATGCGAGACAGTATCCTTTGTCATAATGGAAACCGTAACCTGATCCCCGGGATGGTAAATACTGTCTCCGGCGTCCAGGGTATCCGTTCCGTAAAAACATTTCAGCAATATATAATCGCCGGACTGGAATTTCTCTACATCGAGGCTGCCTTCCAGTACTTTGATATTCTGAAACAATCCATCTGTATAGCCGAACGTATAGCCGTTAAATTCCTCCATTTCCAAAGGCTCCTCCATGTATTCGTCTCTTCTTAGCTTCCCCTCCTGATCCAGCCTTTGAAGTCCGTCCCTGCCTTTTTCATCTACCAGAATCTGCATACCATATCCGGCCCACATCTCGTCCGTATGTTCTACACCCGGCTGTGCGTCGGCAAATGATTCAAATTTTTCATCCAGTTTTGTATAGTTTCCACCTGTATATTGGAAAATATCCATACCCGCGATCATAAAATCCCCTGCAATCCGCTGTTCCAGATACCGGCTGATCTGAAAGCTCCCTACGCCCGTCATTACAATTGTCAGCAGGATCATACTAAGGGTCATGGCCGCAATTACAACCACTGCTTTCTTTTTGCTTCTTCCTACATTTGCTACGGCCATCTGCATAGGGGTAAAGCTGCGGCGCCTTTTTTTCGGGCGGGCCTTGACGGTTGCCTGCGTATATTTGACAGCTTCTACCGGGGACACGCTTCCGGCGATTTTTCCCGGCTTGCGGCAGCTTAAGAAGACCGTTGCCGCGGAAAATACCGCACCTCCTATAAAAATGGCAGGATTCGGCGCAAGCGAAAGGTTTGTAACCATATTGTTGTTCGATACTTTTGCGATCAGCGGCGCACCCAGGCACCCCACACCATATCCAAGCAGCAGCCCGATGGGAATACCGGCCGCAGACAGCAGCAGCACCTGGCGCATAATCAGATGCCGCAGCTGTTTTTTCGTCGTGCCGATCGTTTTTAACAGCCCGTAAAAGCGAATATCGCTGCGAATGGAGATTTGGAAAATATTATAAATAATCAGATAACCGGTCAGCAGGATAACTGCCAGCGCCGTGCCGATCATGGCAAAAGATATCGGGTCCACTGATTCCATGCGGTTTTGCATATACGCCCAGTTCACACCGTAGTCCAGTTCCGTTTCCGGTTCATAACCTGCATTTGTAATTACCGTACGCACCTTTTCTTCCAGATGCGACGCATCTTCAAAAAACAGCTGCACGGACAAAAGCCCCCTGCCCTGGTCTTGCGGATGCTCTTTTTGCCATGCCCTGAAATCCTCTTCCGTACGGTCTCCTTTTACCTGCTGCCAGAATGGTTCGGACACAAACAGCTCGCTTGCATGGCTGATCAGATTCCCCTCATAGTAACCGCTGACGGAAAACTCCTTTTCCACCGTTTCCCCCATAAATTGGAATACCAGCGGCACTTTTTGCCCCAATTCCTGCGCAAGGCCCAGCTCGCTCATAAGGAAGGTATCCACCACAATCTCGTCCTCTTTCTGCGGCATCCTCCCTTCCTTGAGCGTAATAAAATAATCCGGCAGCGCTTCCTCAAACGGCATCATACGGATCTCCGCCTGCCGTTTCCGGATATTTTCCGCAAGCCCCAGAAAGATATTGTAGCTGCATTCTTTTACAAGCGGGTCCGCGGCCGCTTTTTCATACTGCGCCAGATCCGCGTCTTTTAAGCCCGCATGGAAACGGCTGCCCACTTCACGCATGGTAGATTCCTGCCCGGACTGGATCATTGCGCCGAACAGGGAGAATACAGCGGTAAACAGCATCGCTGTCAGGATAATGGCACAGACCGCAAAGCAATTGCGCACCCTGCTGTTTTTCAGGCTCCTCGCAGACAGCCTGCGGATTGCCGCACGGTTAGGATTCCGCATGGGGCACACCTCCCTTCCTGCTGTCGTCCACGATCTTCCCATCTTCCACATGAAGTACGCGGTCACACAGCTGTGCCAGCGCTTCATTATGGGTAATCATCACAATCGTCTGGTGAAACCGTTCCCCGCTCAGCTTTAACAGCCCAAGCACTTCCTGCGTAGAACGGCTGTCCAGGTTCCCGGTCGGCTCATCTGCCAGCACGATGCTCGGCCTGGACGCCAGCGCACGCGCAATCGCCACGCGCTGCTGCTGCCCGCCGGAAAGCTGCCCCGGCAGGCGGTCTGCTTTATCCGCAATCCCAAGCGTCTGCAGCACAGCCTGGATAAATTTCTCATCCGGCTTCTTACCGTCCAGCTCCAGCGGCAAAACCACATTTTCATAAACGCTCAGAATCGGGACGAGATTATAGCTTTGAAACACAAAGCCGATCTTGCGGCGTCTGAAAATCGTCAGCTCCGTTTCATTCAGCCGGAAAATTTCCTTGCCTGCCACAGTAACCGTACCGCCCGTCGGATAATCCAGCCCGCCCAGCATATGCAGCAGCGTACTTTTGCCGGAGCCGGAACAGCCCACGATCGCTGTCAGCTCCCCCTCTTCAATCTGGATCGAAACACCGTCCAGCGCCTTGACCAGATTGTCGCCGCTTCCGTAATATTTTTTCAGGTTGTTGGTTTCTAAGATCTTCATATGAACCTCCTGTAAGTTTTTGATATCTTATCTTTGACCTGCATTTACTTTATCAAAAAAATCTGACAGGAGTCTGACAATGTGAAAAAACATTCTGACAAATTTGCAAGAATCTATCGTAATACTTCCTGCAAAAAATTCTTAAGAGATGCAAGCGCAGCATTGTTCCAATCAAATGCCCCTGCCGCTGCCGCCTCACCTATTTTCAATGACACAAAGTCATTATGAACGGAAAAGTATGTGTGCAGTTTTGCCTTAAATATCCTTGAAAAAGATTTTTGGCAGCAGCTTTCCAGCCGTTCCAGAAACAAATTAATTTCATTTAACGTATCATCTGCGGAAGGGTCAGCCAAAATAGAAAGGCATAAATCCTCAAGTGTTCCCTCCTTTGCACAATCATGTAAAACCGGAAACAGTAAAAATCCAACCTTAAGCTTCTCTCCCTTCCAGCAGTGAGGCTTCTGAGGCACCGGAAGATTATTTTTGCCCAAAGCATGCTGAATTTCCAGGCAGGCTGTTTCTGCATCTGTTTCTGCATCCCGAATAATCAGCAAAGAAGTAACTTTTTCAAAACCATCCATATTTTTTAGCACCGCAAGTTTTTTGGCCAGTTCGGAATTTCCTCCAAAATCAATAACCTGAATGTCATTCGAAAAAAACGGTTCACGGGAAAGCGCGGTACTATTCAAATATTGAATGAGAAATTCCTGCTCATCCCGTCCTTCACAGAAAATTAAATTTTCTTTTAGTATCTTTGTATTGGTCTTCCTTGGCATTACCGAACCTCCATGTCTGTAGCAACCGCCGTTTCAAGCAACTCATCGGAATACCGGAAAGCATGGCTGCCGTCTCCATTTTTGTCTAAACGATAGTAACAAAATGCGGAACTTCGCTTTGCTTTGCCAATCCCGTCTACAGCGCCAACAATACATTCATAGCTATGAGTAGTAGCTATAATCTGGCAATGGTTCTCGAAAGCTGTTTGCGCAATTGTTTCCCACAATCCCGGAAGCATAGAATAATGAAAACCCGTTTCTATTTCATCGATCAGTACAATGGAATAAGGATTGACCGCAATCGAAAGTAGCATAAATAAAAGCTTGTTTAATCCATCTCCGGCAAGTCGAAGCGGCAGCAATTGCTGTTTGATTTTTGCAAAAATCTGTGCTTTTCCATTTATGACAATCGTTGACAAATCTTCCATTGCCGGCTCAATGAGCTGCAATATTTCTATAATCCTGCGTTTTCTTCCCTCCAACTCCAGCTTACCAAGCCACTCCGCAATAAAACTGTCACTGTTGCTATTGATAATTGCAGCATTGATGAATTGTGTAAAAGGCATTCTATGATCCGGATTAGGGCTGGCGGGTGCAGTCATATCCCGCATGATACCCGTCGGTCCAATAATAAAATGGCCATCTTCTATATAGTCTGCTTTTTGATATTTGAATCTAAGCGAATACGCAGATGCTGCTGAAAACAAAATCTGTCCCATTTGTTCCTGCGGCACATTCAAATCGGCAGAAGGGACAAATGTATCATCACGCACATATTCCAGCGAGGCCGGTACACCCTTATACGTAAGCAAAATATGCAAAGGATTCTGAACATTCATTTGATAGAAGGCCGTTTCCCACAAATTCGCAGAATTGATATGCGACATCAGCCCACGGAATCTATTTATTTTTGAAAATGATTCCGGCAGGCTATGGTCAAGGAACAGGAATATCCCTTCCAAAACAGAACTCTTTCCCGCATTATTTTTTCCTGAAATCAGCGTAATCGGCTTAAGATCTGAAAGTTCTAAGCGTTTAAATCCACGAAAATTCTCAAATATAACTTGTTCAATCATGAACTACCTCCAAGCATAGATCTGTATGTTCATTGTATCATAGTTTTCATTATAGAAAAAGCAAAAATTACAGCGCATTTGACGGATTCAGCAGGAAAAAATGAAACCTGCTCCCCTGCCCCGGCTTCGATTCCACCGTCAGATATCCCTGCTCGCTTTTCAAAATCAGCTGGGACAAATACAGCCCCAGCCCCGTCCCCTCCTGCGTACACGCCTGCTTTCCGCGGTAAAACCGCTGGAAAATTTTATTATACTCCGTTTCCGCAATACCCGGCCCCTGGTCCTGCACGGTAATTCTCGTATAGATATCCATTTTTTCCATAAAAATACGGATACAGCTCCCTCCCGGCGCGTATTTTACGGCATTTTCCAGCACGTTCGCGATGGCCTCCGCCGTCCATTTCGGATTATGATACAAGGCCGCATCTTCCATATCTTCCACCCGGATTTCCATCTGTTTGCCGCAGGCCTGCGCATAGACTGCCCCGACAGCTTTTGCGACCGTCGGCCGGATCGGGTTTATTTCCGCCTGAAACTCAATCATCCCGTTTTCCAGCCGCGACGCTTTCAGCAGATCCTGCATCAGCCACTGCATCGTAGAAGCCTGTGCCTTTGCGTGGGATACAAATTCCCTCTTCCCCGCCTCATCCATATGATCCAGGCCGCTTTCCAGCAGTTCCATATCCAGAATCACATTTGCAAGCGGCGTTTTCAGCTGATGGGAAAGGTCAGAAAGCAGGCTCATAACTTCCCGTTTTTCATGAACCGCCTCCTGCTCCCGCCAGGCCGCACGGCTTAAAATCTGCCGCATATCATGAACCAGCCTGGATTCCAGCGTTTCCTGCACATCCGCATTCACGGGCTGCCTGCGCAGTTTTACATCCGCATTCACAGGCCTGCGCGGTTTTACATCCGCATTCACAGGCTGCCTGCGCGGTTTCCCGTCCGCTTCCAGCAGGTCTTGTTCCTGAAACTGCTCCAAAACAGCCTCCAGGCAATGCCACTGATGAAAAAACCAACACGCCCACACAAGCAGAATACACACACTGGCTGCAAACAACACCCCAAGCATCAGGCATAACAATTCCAGACGCAACGTTCATTCCTCCCATAAATATCCCATGCCATAAATCGTTTTGATGCAGCCGCCGCCGATTTTTTTGCGCAGGCGGCTGATATTGGCGAACAATGTATTTTCTTCGACAAAATTTCCGTCATTATCCCAGATTTGCTGTAAAATCTGTTCTTTTAACAGCACCTGATTTTTATTTTCCATAAAATACTGAAGCAGGCGAAATTCTGTCAGGCTAAGCTCCAGTTCCTTCCCGCGCAGCCAGGCACGTGCTTGGCCGGGATACAAGCAGACGTCGCCGGACTGCAGCTTTGTGTCCTGTGCTTGGTCAGTTGTGAGGGACTGCCTGTGCAGCGCTTTTTCCAGGCGGATCTTGAGTACAGAAAGTGAAAACGGCTTTGTAAGGTAATCGTCTGCGCCGCTTTTCAGCCCCATGATTTCATCTACTTCCAGGTCTCTGGCTGTAAGCATCAGTACCGGTACTTTTGATTCTTTGCGGATCCTTCTGCACAGATCCATTCCGTCTGCATCCGGCAGATTTAAATCCAAAAGGACTGCATCCGGGTGAATGGATTGAAACTGCTGCCAGCCTGTTTTTGCGGTTTCTGCTGTGGATGTTTCGTAGCCTTCCTGGGAAAGGGCAAATGAGATGCCGCGGCTTAGGCCGGAGTCGTCTTCTATTATTAATATTTTCATGATAGAGATTTTCCTTTCTGGGTGAAAAAGAAACACTTTTGACATTGTGTTGCGTTTTTGATTGGCTATGCGGACGCCGG
>CANOET010000180.1 GCA_947564835.1 uncultured Eubacterium sp.
CGCTAAAAACGCCCCTCAAACGTCCTTCCAAGGTGTGTCTCCCGGCGGATCCCCGATCTCCAACCCACAGAGTCTGATTATGGCAGGCTTTACAATACCTGCATGATCGGTTTCATGTAAAGCGGATGAAAACCAGCAGAACGAGGGGGGGAAGGGCCTGGTTTTCACAAACTTTACATGAGATACAAATTCAGGCGTTATAAAGCCTGCCAATAACCAGACTCTGCGGACTGTGGCCAGGGAATGTGCTGGGAGGTACACCGACTTAGGCAGGAGGACCTCACCCCGACTGTCTTGGTCGCAGTTAGCGATTCGTTCACCGCAGCGTTGCCCCAATCCGCCCAATGTGTACCTCCCGGCGCGTCCCCTGGCCAATCAAGATCTATCGGAAAGCCAAAAAACGCAACACAATGTCAAAAATGTTTCTTTTCTGCTTCATCCAGGTTAGGGTAATATCAACACAGGAAATTGCGTAAATTAGTTATCGAATTGGTACCGCAGCTTCTTCAAATAATTGTATATTTAAAACCTGCTCATTCAGACCAGTTGATACATCTATAGATAAATCAGAAAGGAACTTTACCAAATCTGCCGATAATTTTTGAATTTAAACTGTTAATAAAAAGTCTTAGAGAGATAAACCCTCTAAGACTTTTTATTGTTAAAATGAAACACTATTTTTCAATTTCGATTAATATTTCATTTATTTAGTTCTCCTGAACCTTCTAAATCTACAGCGCTTGAAGAATCCAAATTCCCTGGAATAGTTATCGTAATTGTATAACTCTTATTATTCCCATCCTTAACCTCAAATGTTAAAGTAGTTTCTGTTCCCGTCGTAAAGTCCTCAACCTTAAATACTCGATTACTATACGTTATATCCTGGTTACCAACCTTTGCTGAAGTACCCTCTGGAATAGTTACTGCTACACCATCAACTTTTATAGAACCTGCTGTGACGATTAAAGCACTACCTGAAACTATTCCCTGGGAACCTGTTACTTCTACTTTTCCTGATGTTGCATCACCAGTACTTGTAGATTCATCACCTGCATCACCGGTACTTGTAGATTCATCGCCTGCATCACCAGTACTTGTAGATTCATCACCTGCATCACCGGTACTTGTGGATTCATCACCTGCATCACCGGTACTTGTGGATTCATTATCTGCCGGAGGAGTTGTCTGCTCTCCATCGTCTTTGACAGCATCGTCAGCTCCATCAACTGAAGGTACATCTACATCTTCATTCACTGTATCACTGTCAGCTTTAAGTTCGCCTGCTCCCGCAGGAACTTCTGTTTTATTCCCATCCACAATCTTCTCAACAGGAACTTCTGTATTAATCAATGTCTTCTCAACATTAGAAGCAAATTCCAGAGAAGTGCCTTGTGCGCCTGCTTTAACCTGAATATTGGCATCATTCTTCGTAAGTTTAATTGCTACAGGAATTTTAACAACCAATGTTGCGCCTGCTACATTCACTGTTACCTCAATTTTATTCCCAGTTGTAGCGCCAACCACATCAACCTGGATTTTAGCATCGACATTAACACTGCCTTTAATCTCTGCATCAGGTGCTGTTCTAACAACGATATTGGCATCTTTCTCATTAGAAGCGCAGCTAACACCGTTTTCGATTGTTCCATGCACTTCCAGTTCTGCTTTCTTCACTGAGCCTCGGAATTCAATTCTTCCAACTGCTGCACCCTTACCTACAACAAAATGCGGATTCGGAGCTGTGATCGTGAAATTATTTTTCTTCTTTGAAAATTCACGCCATGTGCTGCTTGCAATATTTCTAATCTGAATGCTTCTGAAATCAGAATAGTTCTCAATTGTCGCTTCCGGAGCATCTACAATCAAGTCCTTGCTGTAACTGATATAATTGCCGCTGCTGTCTTTCTCATCAATATACAGCGTCCCTGCTGCGTTTCTGATTGTAATTTCTTTAATAGAAGAATCTTTCAGAGCAGCATCTAACTCTTCCTGGTTCGCTACATACGCATAATCCTTCACAGAACTGGAACCGCCAGAGCTTCCGCCGCCGATCCAGCTTCCGCCGCCCCAGCTGCTGCTGCCGCCGGTATTGCCGGTGGAGGTGCCTGTGGAAGGTTTTACTGTCAGGTTGCCTTTTGCTGCTACATCGCTCGTGGAATTGTCTGCTTTTGTAACTGTAATTTTCTTTGTTGTGTTGTTCTTTACGGATACCGTTGCGGAAGTGCTTGTTACGTGAACGGTACTTTCTTCTGCGCCTGCCAGCAGGTCAATAGTTGCATTTGCTGCTGCCTGAAGGATGACAGGGATTGCGGAGATTAATTCGGAACCGGTTGCTGCTGCTGCGATGGTTACCGGAACTTTTGCGGTAGCAGAGCCTGTCAGGTTCAGTTTTGCTTTTGCGCTGACGGTAATGCCGGCTGCTGTGCCGTTTACTACAATTGCTACGTCTGCGTTTGCAGATGTTACGGTAATGCCGGCTACGCTTGCTGCTGTGTCTACAACGATGCGTGCTTTCAGCGCTTCTACACGGAGGCTGTTGCCGCGTGCTTTTTCTGTCCATGTATCATTTTTGATTGCTTTGATGGTGACAGATTTGAAAGTTGCGCTGTTTGCTACGTCTGCGTTCGGTGCGTTCACGGTCAGGTCAACGTTGTTGTACTGGCCGGACGGAATGCTGAGGGATGCTGCAGCTGTTGTGTCGATCGTAATGCTTGTTACTGCAGTATTTTTCAGTGCTGCGTCCAGTTCTGCCTGTGTCGTTACCGTTGCGGTTGTCTGTACCGGGTCAACGGACGGTGTTGTCGGATTGGTCGGTGTCGTTGGGTTTGTGGTGCCTGCTTCTACGACTTTTACGCGGCAGCGCAGTATTTTGGTGTTGTTGTTCTTTCTTGCCGCTGTTTTAAGGCTTACGCGGACGGTGGCCCTGCCTTCACTCTTTCCTTTGAGTGTTACATAGGAAGCAGCCTTTTTCTGCACTGCAACAATGCTCTTGTCCGTGGATACTGCTTTTGTCACTTTCCATCCGATGGTGTTGTTTGTCAGCTTCAGCTTATAGTTGCTCTGTCCTACTCTTAAGGTCTTAAAAGTGGTGTTCAGGCTGACAAATTTCTTTGCTGCTGATGCCGTCTGCATTTGCGCCGCGGATGACAGACTGAATGTCATGGCAGTGGAAAGTACAACTGCAAGAGCTTTTTTCACGAATTTCTGTTTCATGATGTCCTCCTCACATTTTTTTGATCTATATACAAAAAGCTGCCCCTTTGTTCCGCTGTATGGATCTCTGTCCCGCTTGCGGAAACTGGAAAAACCGGCTTTTGGTATATCAGGTTCTTTGCCTGGCCAGGCGTATGTACATGCTTGAAAGGGATTCCTTTCATACAATGGCTTTTTCTTGTGTCTTTTTAGACACTTTATCAGCGAAAAAGACTCCCATCGGGGAATCCAATCCGATATAGTCAACGATTTTCTGAATCTCGCTCTGCGTAAATTCTGAGATTCCATTGCATTTCCGATAAAAAGCAGATCTGCTGATGTGCAATTCCGCGCACATCCGTTCAATTGTAATACCTCTGGATTTCATTTCATATTCCAGTTTATATTTGTCCAATCCTGTCCATCTCCTTTCGTGTCATTTAAGACACTATTAGACTATCACATAAAATAAATGCTGTCAATATTGTTTTGTCTTTTACGACACTTTTTTTCATCTGAACGCATATAAATGTTGCAAAAAAGACACAACTAGTATATAATGAAGCATCGGAAATGAGGTGTCAATATAGAAGAGGTGTCAACATGGATATGGGCGAAAAGATCTACTATCTGCGTACTCAGAAAGGATTAACCCTGGAAGAGCTCGGAAATATGGTCGGTGTCGGGAAAAGTACGGTGCGGAAATGGGAAAACGGCATGATCGCCAATATGAAACGGGATAAAATATTGAGAGTGTCTGAAGCGCTGGATACATCGCCTGCCTATTTAATGGGCTGGAAGGAAGAAGAAAACACACCGGCCAGCGTCTGCCAGGCCGCACCTGTCATCACTTTGCTGCCGGACGGCCTGCCTGCCCGGACGGTTAACCTGCTGCCGGCAGAGCCGAACAGCCTCGCTGTCGAAGCTGATTTTTGTCTGATCGCAGCCGGAGACAGTATGCAGGGGGCCAGAATCTGCGACGGCGACCTGGTATGGGTGCAAAAGCAGGACTGGGTCGAAAACGGTGAAATTGCGGCGCTTGTGCTGCATGACGAGAAAAAAGCCGTCCTGCGCAGGCTGTACTACCATAAGGAAAAAAAACTGCTGATCCTCAAACCGGAAAACTCCGCTTATGAAGATTCTATTTTCGTAAATGAAGAGCTGGAGCAAGTGCAGATCCTTGGCAAAGCCGTCGCATTCCAAAGCCTGGTCCGTTAACCTGTTTTACAATACGTACCCGGCATAGCCATGATGTCCGCCAAATTACCTGAATGATAAAAATCTGCTCTGCAGATCTAAGATACCTTACCAGAAAAACCGGCATGCTGTCTGCAGACATGCCGGTTGTGACAGCTTCTCCCGCGGATCGCCGTTCAGACGGTCTTCCGTGTTTTATACATCATAATTCATATCTTTTAAAATAGTAAAGCAGTCAAACGTCGCAAAATAATCCTTCGGCGTCTGCGCCCGGCGGATCAGCTTTGGCGTGCCGTCTTCTTTGAGCAATACCTCTGCTGACCAGAGCCTGCCGTTGTAATTATATCCCATCGCAAATCCATGTGCTCCGGTATCGTGAATCACAAGAAGATCGCCAACCGCAATCTCCGGCAGCATCCGGTCTACCGCGAATTTGTCATTGTTTTCACATAAAGAGCCTACCACGTCATATTTATGATCGCATGGCTGCTGTTCTTTTCCCATAACAGTAATGTGATGATACGCCCCGTACATCGCCGGGCGCATCAGGTTCGCCGCGCAGGCATCCACGCCGATATAGTCTTTATACGTGTGCTTTTCATGCACAGCCTTCGTTACGAGGCAGCCGTAAGGCCCTGTCATAAAGCGCCCCATCTCCGTATAGATCGCCGTATCCCCCAGCCCTGCCGGAACAAGCACTTCATCAAATACTTTGTGTACGCCTTCTGCGATCATATGGATATCGTTCGGCTGCTGGTCCGGCCGGTATGCGACCCCTACGCCGCCGGAAAGATTGATAAAGCTGATGGCAATGCCCAATTTTTCCTTAATCTCCACGGCCAGCTCAAACAGCGTCTTTGCCAGCGCCGGATAATAATCATTTGTCACCGTATTGCTGACAAGAAATGAATGCAGGCCGAACCGTTTCGCCCCTTTCTGCTTTAAGATCCGGTAACCTTCCAGCAGCTGCTCTTTGGTAAAGCCATATTTCGCATCCTGAGGATTATCCATAATGCCGTTACTGACCTCATATACCCCGCCCGGATTGTAACGGCAGCTGATCGTTTCCGGGATCTTCCCGACCGTCTGTTCCAAAAAATCAATGTGCGTAATATCATCCAGATTAATTACCGCCCCCAGCCGGTCTGCCAGCCGGAACTCTTCAGGCGGCGTCTCATTGGAGGAAAACATAATCTGTTCCCCGCGGATTCCAAGTGCATCCGACAGCATCAGCTCCGTCAGAGAAGAACAGTCGCAGCCGCAGCCATATTCCTGCAGGATTTTTATAATAAACGGATTCGGCTCCGCCTTTACCGCAAAATATTCCCGAAAGCCAGGGTTCCACGCAAAAGCGTCCCGCACTGCCTTGGCATTTGCACGGATGCCTTTTTCATCATACAAGTGAAACGGCGTCGGAAACTGTTTTACGATTTCCTGGAGCTGTTCGTTTGTTACAAATGGTTCTTTTTTCATGTGTGCTTCTCCTTCTATCAATATCGCTCGTCAATATCGCTCATCTATCCATCATCTGCTTCCATATCTGCCCATAAATTATCTGCCGCCGTTTTTTATGCCCTGCCGCCTGCCCGGCTGTTTCCGTTTTCTCCTGCCTTTCCAGTACACAAACAAAAACAACCCGGCCAGCGTCCCTGCCGCCACTCCGCCGCTGTCAATCAGCATGTCCGTCAGCTCACAGCTCCTGCCAGGCACAAACAGCTGGTGCAGCTCATCCGAAACGGCATACAAAGACCCCAGAACCATGGGAACGCCTGCCTGCAGCAGCCGCTTTTTATGCCTGTCCGCATAACCTCCGGCCAGCAAAAACCCTAACACCGCATACTCTGTCGCATGCGCCAGCTTACGGATCGGATGATCGACCAGGTCCGCAAAAGAAACCTGCATCTGCTCATCCATCTGTGCAAAGCTTGGTACCACCAGCCGTCCGAACAGGATGCCAATCGACATACTGTCCTGCGTAGACAGGTCTGCGTTCCTTGCAGAAAACGCAAAGATCACAGCCATCCAGCAAACTGCCAGTACCCGGCAGACCCTTTTTCTCACCGCTGCATTTTGAGGCTGTTCCATTCCCGCAGCTCCTATGATTCCTGTGCATGGGAGCCCTGGCATCCGTGCTTGTCTTCCCCGCAGGAATGCCCCGCACAGTCCCCGCCATGCTCTTTCCCGTGATGGCTGCAGCGGACATCCGGCTGATAGTCCAGCGTCCCTGCCAAAAGCGCACGGACTGCGTCGTCTGCACTGCCGGTAACACCGCCGTAAAGCTGGATTCCCGCCTCAGCCAGCGCCATCTGCGCGCCGCCGCCGATTCCGCCGCAGATTAATGTATCCGCACCGTTTTCCGTCAGAAAACCAGCCAGCGCGCCATGCCCGCCGCCCGTCGGGGATATGATTTGTTCCTTCATAATTTCTTTTCCTTCGATATCGTAGAATTTAAACTGCTGTGTATGGCCGAAATGCTGGAAGATGCTGCCATCCTCATAGGTGACTGCTACTTTCATTTTCAATTGCCCCTTTCTTTTCTATCATAGATATTGATTTTATGCCTGTATTATTGTAACGCGCTGTGTAAGCGCTGTCAAGAAGCTGTTCATTCTCCATGTGCCGCTTCCTTCCTCCGGTTACAGTTCACACCTGTCCAAAAAGCAGGACAGCTGCGAACTGTAACGGCATCCAGCCCATGGAAAGTTCGCCTTCGGCGAAGGGCTGGATGCTTGGCAGGCCACATTTTTTGGCCTTGTCCAAGCAGCAAGCGCTTGAACAAGGTATGAACAGTAACTTCCTCCGCCTTGCACTGACGCAAAATTCAGGCACCGTATTCACCGTTAATTGCACAACGCAATACCAGGCTGTTCCCAAATAGTTTCTCTGCCGGCTAAACGATGTTACTGCTTCTTATTTTCTTTCAGAAACTCTGACAAAGCCTCATCCGCAGAATACCCTTTCCCGGCCATCCATTTGATCATATACTGCATTTTCGCTTCATACTCCTGCTGCCTGGCTTCATACTCCTGCTGTCTGGCTTCATACTCCTGCTGCCTGGCTTCATACTCCTGTTTTGCTTTTTCATAACGCTTTGCTGCACGCTTTAATTCGCGTTTTTTCTCTTTCTGATAATTCTTTTCTGCCATTGCTAACGCCTGCTGCTTTTCTGCCTCACATTCCTGGCGTTCCTCCTGCCGGATCAGCCATTCAACTTTATTCATACGAATCATCTCCTTTATTTTATTTGCTGCCGCCATATCCAGTATTTTGTCTGCAAAGACCAAAAGCCCCGCCATTGCAAACATCTGCTGTTCCCTGTCCTTCATCTGTCCGGCCAATTCTACCATCTCCGCTGCTTTTTGCCTTTTCTGTTTTTGCGTCTTCAAAGACAGCGGAAGTATGATAAACTGCATCAGTTCTTCCTCTGTCAGCCGCTGCCCTGTCCGGATCCTTTCCTCTAATTTACGGTAAATACCGTCCGCATCCAGCTCCGAAAGGAATGCTGCTTCCATATGCATTTTTAATGCACCAATATTATATTCACACGATACCTGTCGTCTTTTAACGTCCCCTGTATAGATAACAATCATCCGCAAGGCAGGGCATTTTTTCTTTTCCCTGTGGTAACGGTTTGCAATTCCTGCCAGGTAATTCAGGTATTTGATTTTGTCTTCCTTTTTGTATCTGCTTTCATAATCCACAATGGCTACGGTCTGATCCGCCAGTTCAAAGAGATTATCAAGCCGCAGCTCACTGGCTGTAATAATCGGAATATTTGTAGGACCCGCTTTTATAATCTTCGGCAGATCCAGGCCGTACACATGGAAGGACTTTCCCTGAAAGCGTTCGGCGAGTACTTTGCTGGTGATATCCTTGTTCTGGTATGCGATTTTGCTTATCGATGTTCCTTTGTTCATTTTTCCTCCTGTCTGCTGCAGGGGCTGTCCGGCAAAACCCCTGCTGTGTATGTGGTTGTTTTTGCATGGATTTTCCTTGACGATGACTGACGGGCGGTATCATCTGCCCTTTGAATCTGTCATTCTGACGGGTATTGCCCCTTTGGTATGCGGGCTGGAAGCCCTGCATGGAGAAAATATGCTCTAGATTGATTATAGCATGCGTATGGTGGATTTGCAATTGTAAATTCTATTATTTTTCATGCAGGATGCAGCCTAACCTGGATGAAGCAGAAAAGAAACATTTTTGACATTGTGTTGCGTTTTGGAGCTTTCTGAAAGATCTTGAATGGCCAGGGGGATGTGGCGAACCGGACGACTCTGCGGGCTGTGGCCAGGGGATCCGCCGGGAGACACACCTTGGG
>CANOET010000181.1 GCA_947564835.1 uncultured Eubacterium sp.
TCCTCCAACGTCGCCGGAAGCCAGGCCCTTTCCCCCTCATCCGGCTGGTTTTCATTCGCTTTACAGGAAACTGAAATTCAGGTATTGCTAAGCCTGCCCGCAGAGTCGTCCGCTTAGCCAATAAAAAAATCCTCCCAGCTAACCATAGAATAGATGCAGAAAGGATCAATCAAAGTGAAAAGTTTTAACCATCTAACCGCAGCCGTCTGTTTTCTGACAGCCATGATATTTCTCGCCGCAAATCTATACCTGCATACCGGCATCCAGAACAACACCGGGCGTATGCACCGTGTAGAAATTGCCAGGCTCGCAGGGGAAATCAGCCGGAAAGGCGATCAGGCAGTCAGCCTGTCCGGCTGCCAGTATGTGCAGAATATCGCATGCCAGGAACTGACTTTTGCTCCCGCAAAATCAATACAGCAGCACAGCGCCGGCGGCTTGGGGCATACCCTGCAGGAGTTTTTTGCGGCTCCGGATGATGATTACAGCGTACGCCTGATTCAAAATACGCTTTACAGATTTGACTATATACCGCAGACTGCACAAGCCCGCCAGTCCCTGTCCGGTGTTTTGAACCTGGCACTGGCGTCTGTCAGCCTGCTGCTGCTTTGCGTCTTGTTTTATATCCGCTGTAAAATTATAAAGCCGTTTGAACGCATCAAGGAAGTCCCGGAAGAACTGTCCAAAGGCAGGCTGGCAATTCCGCTGCCGCAGCAGAAAAACCGTTATTTCGGCAGATTTGTCTGGGGGATTGACCTGCTGCGTGCATCCATCGAACAGCAGAAGAAACGGGAGCTGCATCTGCAGCGTACCCAAAAGACGCTGGTCTTATCTATTTCCCATGATATTAAAACACCGCTTTCTGCTATTAAATTATACACAAAAGTAATATCCAGACATATGTACGAGAATACGGCGCAGCTGGATGAGATTGCGCGCAGTATGGAGGAAAAGGCCGATGAGATCGGGGAATTTGTCAATCAGATGATCAAAGCCTCCGGCGAGGATTTTCAGCATCTGGAGGTTACCGAGGAGCCGTTTTATTTATCGCAGCTGGTGGAAAAGACAGCCGCTTATTACAAAGAGAAGCTCCGGCTGCTGCATACGCAGTTTTTGCTGGAACAGATTCCGGACTGTATGCTGCAGGGGGATTTTGACCGGAGTGTTGAGGTGCTGCATAATCTGATGGAAAATGCGGTGAAATATGGAGATGGAAAAACAATCGTGCTGTCCTGCTGCGAAGAGGAAGGTTATGTGCTGGTAACCGTAAAAAACAGCGGCAATACCCTTCCGGAAACAGAGCTGGTGCATATTTTCGACAGCTTTTGGAGGGGCTCCAATGCCGGAAACAGTACGGGCAGCGGGCTGGGGCTGTATATCTGCAGGCAGCTGATGCAGCGGATGGGCGGAGACTTGTTTGCACAGGTGCGGCAGGGGCAGATGTGCGTGACGGCGGTGTTTCGTACATAAACAAACGGCGTTACAGTTCACATCTGTCCAAAAAGCAGGACAGCTGCGAACTGTAGCCAAACGGCTGCAAAAGATGTAATAAATTTTCACAGAACCTTGACCCGATCTTTCTGGTTGGAGTATAATAGACCTAGTGTTATTGATCTGATTCTACAAAGTGAGGAGATAGTCTATGGGAAAAAGCAAACGCAATCATAAGATCCTTGGAAAAAACAGCCAGGAAGCGCAGATGCGCAAGCTGGTGAAGCAGGCGTTTATAGCCGTAGGCATCGGTATTTTTCTGATGCTCGGATTTGCTGTTTTCAATCTGGTATTATCCAATATGCAGACGGTTCAGTTGAATGCGGCGCTTTCGCTTGACCAGTACCGGGTCGGTTCCAAAACACTTACATATGAAGTTCGTTCTTATGCCGTTACCGGAGAACAAAAGTATGTAGATGCTTATATGAAAGAACTGAATGAGGACAAACGCCGGGAAAAAGCGCGCGAAGCGCTGCAAAGCTGCAGCCTGACCAGCCAGGAATGGGCAAGCCTTGATGAGATCGCGAGCCTGTCGGAAAATCTGGTTCCGTTGGAGGAAAATGCGATTGCAGCGGCAGGCAAGGGTGATCTGGAAGAAGCGCAAAGACAGGTATTCAGCCTGGAATACGGCGATGCGGTGGACCTGATTAATACCAAGACGGATGAGACGATCCAGACGATTAATACCCGCAAAGAAAATCAGCAGAAGGTGCTGAAAGTCATTCAGATCCTGCTGGCAGTTATGCTGCTGCTGTCTTTTGCATATATTATCTGGCATATTGTTTTGATTATCCGGTTTGCGACCGCGGAGCTGTTAGAGCCGATCAAGAAAGTATCCGAACAGATGGCGGCGCTTGCGGACGGCGATTTCAGCAAGCCGCTGGATTTAAAGGAAGATGAAAGCGAAGTCGGCAGCATGGTTACGGCGATTGCTTTTATGAAACATAACCTGCTGCATATGATCCAGGAAATTTCACAGGCGCTGGAACAGATGGGCAACGGCAATTACCAGATTGAGCTGCAAGAGGAGTATGTCGGGGAATTTATTAAAATCCGGGAATCTCTGACTGTAATTATCGGCAAAATGCGGGAAACGCTGACGACGCTTAAGGAAGTATCCGTCCAGATTGACAGCGGTTCCGAACAGCTTGCGTTTGCTGCGGAAGATCTGGCGGAAGGCAGTACCGACCAGGCCAGCCAGGTAACCGAGCTGGTGAAAGTATTTGAAAAAATGACAACCAGCATGGAAAACAATGTGCAAAAAGCGCAGGAGTCCGTGGATATCGCGTCCAAGGCAGGCGTGACGCTGTCCAAGGGCTATGAAAAAATGCAGGAATTAAAGACAGCCATTGGAGAAATCAGCAAGTGTTCGGAACAGATCGGTACGATTATCGGCACGATTGAGGATATTGCGTCCCAGACCAACCTGCTGTCGCTGAATGCGGCGATTGAAGCGGCAAGGGCCGGGGAAGCGGGCAAGGGGTTTGCGGTTGTGGCGGAGCAGGTAAAGAGCCTGGCGGAAGAGTCTGCGAAAGCAGCCGGAAAGACAACGAAGCTGATTGAGACAGCGATTACAGCCGTAGACAGCGGCATTGCGATTGCGGACGAGACAGCGGAAAATATGGACCAGGTTATGGTCGGCGCAAGAGAAGCCACAGAGACGATGGGTCAGATTGCGGTTATGCTGCAGGGGGATGTCGATCATATGCATAGCGTGCGTGAAAATCTGCGTCAGGTATCTGCCGTGGTAGATAATAATTCCGCTACTTCGCAGGAGACTGCGGCAGTCAGCGAAGAACAAAAGGCACAGGTAGAATCTATGGTGGAGCTGATGGAAAAATTTCAGATTTAACAGCCGGCGGGAAAAGCTGGCAGGCAGTCCCGGACCGCGGCTGCCTGCCAGTTTTTTATGCGCTGTATGACGTAACAGTTCACAACTGTCCTGCTTTTTGGACAGGTGCGAACTGTAACATATAGACAAAATTCGAATGCTGCCGACAGGGATTTGTGTTACAATAGAACAAAAAAGGATGTAAAATGTAACAGTGCAGGGATTATCCGGGCTGTTGTTGCAAAACTCAGAAAAAGGAAAGGAAACATGCTATGAATTATTTTGACTGCCATGCAGATACGCTGACAGAAATTCCGCCGGCAGAAAATCTGATGCGCAATACCTGCTGTCTGGATTTGGAGAGGGTCCGCCGTTTTGCCGATCAGTATACGCAGATATTTGCCGTCTGGATGGACCAGGAAGCGGTCTTGCAATCCGGCGCCAGTACCGAAGACGCTTTTTGGGAGGCATACCAGCGCAGCATGCGGCTGATGCTGGAGCAGTCCGCCTATTTAGAATGGTGCCAGAACGCGGAGGATATGCAAAAGGCGCATGAACAGGGCAAAGCGGCTGTGTTTCTGGCTGTGGAAGATGTGTCTGTGATGGGAAGCCTGGCCGGGCAGATCCGGGGGCTGGGGTTCCGGTTTGCGATGCTGACCTGGAATTATGAGAATGCTTACGGCTGCGGCGCGGTCACAGACCAGTCCAGGGGCCTGACTGAAGAAGGCAAGGAGCTGGCCGCCCAGCTGCTTGACCAGCAGATCATCCTGGACCTTTCGCATCTGTCGGACCAGGGCGTGGAAGATATCTTTCAGCTGACAGACCGCCCCGTTATCGCTTCGCATTCCAACGTCCGGGAAGTGTGCAGCCATCCGCGCAATTTAAAAAAAGAACAGATCCGGGAACTGATCCGCAGAAAAGGGCTGATCGGTATGAATTATTACCAGGAATTTGTCGCCAGGCGGCCAAAGCTGACAGATCTGCTCCGGCATATGGATACCGTCCTTCAAATGGGCGGGGAAGATATCCTTGCGCTGGGCGGCGATCTGGACGGCTGCAAAAACCAGATGGTGCGGGGCATTGCAGGCGTGCAGTCCATACCGGATCTGAAGGATGTGATGGAACGGGAAGGATTTGGCAAACAAGTAATTGAAAAAATATTCTGGAAAAATGCCGAACGTTTTTTGATGCAAAACGCAGGGTAAAAAACGAACAGGCCATAGCAATTGGCCTGTTCGTTTTTCCAAAGGGATACGGATCTGTTACAGCCGCAGGTCATGCAGCACATGTCCTTTTTCCCGCTTGCCAGTGCGCAGCAGGGCAGGAACCCTTTTATAAGCCTGACGGTAAATGACATAATACATTACGAACGCCAGTCCGAAAGCCGTCAGCACATCAAAGATAGAATGCTGCTTTAAAAACATCGTTGATAAAACAATGGAGACACAAAGCACAAAGGAAACAGCCCGGCCGGCTTTTTTCCCCTGCAGACACGTACTGTGCATCAGCGCGATGTGTACACCGAGGGAATTATATACATGGATACTCGGGAACAGGTTGGTAGGCGTATCGGTCCGGTACAGCCAGGACACAAGCTGCGTACACAGATTTTCCCGCTCAAATTCCAAAGGGCGCAGGTAATGCCCGTTTGGGTAAATCGTCGATACAATCAAAAACAGCGTCATTCCCGTAAACAGGAAGGCACATAGCTTGTAATAATCTTCTTTGCTGCGGAAGAAAAAATACATGACCCCAAATGCCACATAAGCAAACCACAGCAGATAGGGAATAATAAAATATTCACAAAACGGGATCTTAAGGTCCGCAGGCATTGTAATAATATGGAATTTTTTGGTTACCGTCTGCTCGAGCCATGCAAACCAGGGGATATACATAATAAAGTAAGCAAGGACCCAGGCATGGCGGTACTGATAGATAAGTTCTTGGAATGTCTTTTTTTGTTTTTTTGTTTCACGGATCTGCATGTTTCACCCTTCTTTAATTTCAAAATCACTACAGGTACAACCATACATCTTTTTTGAAATCGTACCATATTTCTCCTGTTTGTATCTGATACATCCACACACTGCGGATTATAGCACATGCGTTTTTTGCATACAAGTGGGTAAATTTAAATTAAGAGAGTTTTAATAAAGTTTATGGAAAAAATAAAAAAACATGCGGGGGAACAAGCTCCTTTTGTGCAGATTGTAATGCCTGGTCATTTTGTTGCATTTTTTCGGAATATTGTTGTAAAAAACAGTTTGGAAATTGCAAAATTTATAGGAGTTGCTTATAATATATATAGTATCACAATGTTGCAGCATGCAGCCGAAACCGATACCATGTTATGGAATTGACAGGAAAATGAAAAAAAGAAAGAGGGTAAACAAATGCAGGCAAAGATCGTAGAAAAATTCAAGGAGATATTCGGAGCGCAGGGAGATATCCGGGTCTATTTTGCGCCGGGGCGCGTAAACCTGATCGGGGAGCATACGGATTATAACGGCGGGCATGTATTTCCGTGCGCGCTTACGATTGGAACTTACGGCGTTGCAAGAAAAAGGGATGACAAGACACTGCGTTTTTATTCGATGAATTTTGAACATCTGGGCGTCATCGAATCTTCAGTAGAGGGCCTGAAGGTAGAAAAGAAAGCGGACTGGACCAATTATCCGAAGGGGGTTATGTGGGCGTTCGGCGAGCGTGGAATGAAGGTGGAGCAGGGCATGGATCTGCTGCTGTTCGGCAATATTCCGAATGGCTCCGGCCTTTCCTCTTCGGCGTCCGTGGAAGTGCTCACCGGATATATTTTAAAGGACCTGTTCGGATTTGACGTATCCAACCAGGATCTGGCGCTGATCGGGCAGTTTTCCGAGAACAATTTTAACGGCGTCAACTGCGGCATTATGGACCAGTTCGCAATCGCGATGGGCAAGGCGGACCACGCCATCTTCCTGGATACAGCGACCTTAAAATATGAATATGCGCCAATCCGGCTGGAAGGAGCAAAAATCGTGATTTCCTGCACGAATAAAAAGCGGGGGCTCGGAGATTCCAAATATAACGAACGCCGCAGTGAATGCGAAACAGCGCTGGCAGAGATCCAGGAGGTTGTAGGCATTCAGACATTGGGCGACCTGACCGAAGAGCAGTTTGCGCAGTATCAAAGCGCGATCAAAGATGAAGTCCGCGTCAAACGCGCAAAGCATGCCGTTTGCGAAAATCAGCGGACGCTAAAGGCAGTCGAAGCGCTGAAAAACAACGACGTAAAGCAGTTCGGCGAGCTGATGAACGCTTCCCATGTGTCCCTGCGCGATGACTATGAGGTAACCGGCGTAGAGCTTGATACGATGGTGGAAGAAGCATGGAAGATTGACGGCGTGATCGGTTCCCGCATGACAGGCGCAGGATTCGGCGGATGCACCGTCAGCATTGTACGCGATGATGCGGTAGATACCTTTATTGAAAAAGTCGGAAAAGCCTATAAGGAAAAAATCGGCTACGCAGGCGATTTTTATGTCGTAGAGATCGGCGGCGGGCCGGCCAGATTGTCTTAAGGAAGGTGGAAAAAAGGATGATTCAGGAATACATATTAAAATTAACAGATTACGGCCTGGCAACGGGCCTGATTGAACCGGAAGACAAACAGTATACGGTCAACCGCCTGCTGGAGCTGTTCCGGTTAGATGAACTGGAAGATGCAGCAGTACAAGCCTATGAAAAACAGCCTGCCCTGACACAGGAAAGCGCAGAGGAAGCCCTGGAGCCCGTGCTGAACGGGATGCTGGACTATGCATACGCACAAGGCATCCTTGAGGAAAACAGCATTGTATACCGGGACCTGTTCGACACAAAGATTATGAGCATGCTTGTACCAAGGCCAAGCGAAGTCATCCGCCGTTTCCGGGAGCTTTATCAGGAAGACCCGCGCAAAGCGACCGATTATTTTTATAAGCTGAGCCGCGATACCGACTATATCCGCAGATACCGGATTAAAAAGGACTTAAAATGGATCACAAAGACAGAATTTGGCGATCTGGATATTACCATTAATTTATCCAAGCCGGAAAAAGACCCGAAAGCGATCGCCGCCGCCAAGCTGGCAAAGCAGAGCGGCTATCCGAAATGCCTGCTGTGCAGGGAAAACGAAGGATACGCAGGCCGCGTCAACCATCCGGCCAGGCAGAATCACCGGATCATCCCGGTTACCATTAACAACAGCGACTGGTATTTCCAGTATTCGCCGTACGTATATTATAACGAACACTGTATTGTATTCAATTCCCTGCATACACCGATGAAGATCGAACGGGCAGCATTCGGCAAGCTGCTGGATTTTGTAGAGCAGTTCCCGCATTACTTTGTAGGGTCCAACGCAGACCTGCCGATTGTCGGCGGCTCGATCCTAAGCCACGACCATTTCCAGGGCGGGCACTACACCTTTGCGATGGCAAAAGCCCCGGTGGAAAAAGAAATCCATTTTACAGGCTATGACGATGTCGCAGCCGGAATTGTCAAATGGCCGATGTCCGTCATCCGCATCAGTGCGGAAAACAAAGAAAGGCTGATCGACCTGGCCGACAAGATCTTATTAAAATGGCGCGGCTATACAGACGAAGCAGCATTTATCCTTGCAGAAACCGACGGAGAGCCGCACAATACCATTACGCCGATAGCCAGAAAACGCGGCGCAAGCTATGAGCTGGACCTGGTGCTGCGCAACAATATCACAACCGAAGAACATCCGCTCGGCGTCTACCACCCGCATGCCAATCTGCACCACATCAAAAAGGAAAACATCGGCCTGATCGAAGTCATGGGCCTGGCAGTGCTTCCGGCAAGGCTGAAAGACGAGATGGCGCAGTTAAAACAGGCGCTGCTCTCCGGCGCAGACCTGCGTGCGGATGAGGTGCTGGAAAAACATGCAGACTGGGCAGAAGCGTTCCGGGCGAAATATCCGGCGATGGATGCATCCAATATCGATGAGATCATCCATACAGAGATCGGGCTGGTATTCCAGCAGGTACTGGAGGATGCGGGTGTGTATAAATGCACGCCGGAAGGCAGGGAGGCGTTTTTGAGATTTGCTGAGGCTGTTAATGCATAGAAGGCGGAATTGCATTTGAGAAACGGAAGCAGGATTTGCGGGTAGCTGGGGGATGTGGCTCACCGGACGACTCTGCGGGCCGGGGATGTGGCTCACCGGACGACTCTGCGGGCCGGGGATGTGGTTCACCGGACGACTCTGCGGGCCGGGGCCAGGGGACGCGCCGGGAGACACACCTTGGGCGGACTGGGGCAACACTGCGGTGAACTAATCGCTAACTGCGACTAAGACAGTCGGGGTGAGGCCCTCCTG
>CANOET010000182.1 GCA_947564835.1 uncultured Eubacterium sp.
TGGCCACCGCCCGCAGAGTCGTCCGGTCAGCCACATCCCCTGGCCAATCAAGATCAATCAGGAAGCCAAAAACGCAACACAATGACAGCGTTACTGTTCCCGGTTTATTTCATTCGGAATTTAAAATAACAGTTTTTTTTTCCGCCAGAATGTGATATCCTTTAATCTGAAAAACTGAGAAAAAGAAAACGCAACAGAAAGCAGGTGCAGCCATGGAATTTCGTCCATGTATCGATATCCATAACGGAAAAGTAAAACAGATCGTAGGCGCCAGCCTGTCCGATGCAGACAGCAGCGCCAGGGAGAACTTCGTGTCCGGGAAGGATGCGGCGTTTTATGCACGCCTTTATCAAAAGGACCATATCCGCGGCGGCCATATAATTCTGCTGAATCCCAGAGGGACGCAATACTATGAAGCGGACCAAAAACAGGCGGTTCAGGCGCTGTCGGCTTATCCGGGCGGTCTGCAGGTCGGCGGCGGCATTACGCCGGACAGCGCGCGGGAGTTTCTGCAGGCTGGCGCAAGCCATGTGATTGTTACTTCTTATGTGTTTCAGGATGGCAGGATCCATTACGGGAACCTGGAAAAGCTGGCTGCCGCGGCCGGAAAGGAGCATCTGGTTTTGGATTTGAGCTGCCGCAGGGTGGACGGGGGCTATGTGGTTGTGACTGACCGCTGGCAGAAATTTACAAAAGAAGCGGTAACGCCGCAGCTGCTGGACAGGCTTTGCGGGTATGCGGATGAATTTCTGGTCCATGCGGCGGATGTGGAAGGCAGGACGTCCGGGATTGAGACGGAGCTTGTCAAGCTGCTGGGCAGCTGGGGGAAAATCCCGGTTACTTATGCGGGCGGTGTGGGCAGCTTTCGGGATCTGGATTTGCTGCGCCTGTATGGGGACGGCAGGCTGCATGTAACGGTCGGGAGTGCGCTGGATTTGTTCGGCGGGCCGATGCCGTATGAGGAAGTACTGGCATATTGCAGAAAGGGTTGATTATGAATCATTACACAAAACAGGATATTTTAAATCTGGCGGAAGAAGAGGATATTGAATTTATCCGGCTCCAGTTTACGGACGTGTTTGGGACTTTGAAAAATATTGCCATTACCAAATCCCAGCTTGTCAAAGCGCTGCATAACGAGTGTATGTTTGACGGGTCTTCGATTGAAGGGTTTGCAAAAGCGGAAGAGTCGGACTTGTATCTGCATCCGGATTTGGATACGTTTGCTATTTTCCCGTGGCGGCCGCAGCAGGGGAAAGTGGCAAGGATTATCTGTGATATTTATAATGCGGACGGTACGCCGTTTGAAGGGGATCCGCGCTATATTCTGCGCTGTGCCGTAAAAGAGGCGCAGGAGATGGGCTATACGTTTGAAGTAGGGCCGGAATGTGAATTTTTCCTGTTCCAGTATGATGACCATGGGCATCCGACGACGCAGATTGACGAGCAGGCGGGTTTTTTTGACTTAGGACCGGTGGATGCGGGGGAAAATGCCAGGCGGGATATGGTGCTGACCCTGGAGGAAATGGGATATGCGGTCGATGCGTCGCATCATGAGGGCGCGCCCGGGCAGCATGAGATCGATTTAAAATATGATGAGGCGCTTTGGACTGCGGACAGCATTATGACCTTTAAGCTGGCGGTGCGCACGATTGCCAAGCGCCATGGGATGTTTGCCAGCTTTATGCCCAAGCCGAAAAGCGGTGCGAATGGCTCGGGCATGCATCTGAACTTGTCGTTAGCCAAAGACGGCAGGAATATTTTTGCAGATGCGGACGACGCGTGCGGGCTGAGCCGGGAGGCGTATTATTTTATCGGCGGGCTGTTAAAGCATATCAAAGGTATGACGGCAGTTGGCAATCCGCTGGTAAATTCGTATAAACGCCTGGTGCCGGGACAGGAAGCGCCGAATTTTATTGCCTGGTCTTTAAGCAACCGCACCTCCCTGATCCGGATTCCGGCGACAAGGGGCAGCGGAACAAGGATTGAGCTGCGCAGCCCGGATTCTGCGGCAAATCCGTACCTGATGCTGGCGCTCTGCCTGCGTGCCGGGCTGGACGGTATCCGTAACAAGACGATGCCGCCGCAGGCGGTTAGCTGCAATGTATATCAGATGCGCACCGAAGAGCTCAGACAGACCGGCGTGGAGCTGCTGCCGGGCGATCTGATGGAAGCCGTGCGGGAAATGGAACAGGATGCATTTATCCTCGAAACGCTTGGCCCGCATATCAGCAAGGAATATGGGATGGCCAAAAGGCGGGAATGGGAAAGGTTCCGCATGGCAGTTACAGATTGGGAAACGGATGAGTACTTATACCGGATTTAGGCGGTTTTTATGAATATCATAATAGTTTTTCCGAAAATAGAACAGGCAAAGAGCGTGCGCAGCATCCTGATCAAAAGCGGATACAGCGTAGACGCGGTCTGCTGCACCGGGGCGCAGGCGCTGCGGGCGGCAAACGACTTAGACAGCGGGATGATCATCTGCACCTGCCGCCTGCCGGATATGGTATATCAGGAATTATATGAATACCTGGCGCCGCGGTATGAGATGCTGCTGATCGGTTCCGGTAACCAGGTGGAAGAATGTACGCAGGCGCAGATTACGACACTTTGCACGCCGTTAAAGGTGCATGAGCTGCTTGAGGCAGTAGCCGGAATAGCCAGCCGGTATGCGGCCAAAAGGAAACAGCGCAGGAAGCAGCCGAAATCACGCTCCGCAGAGGAGAACCGGGCCATTGCACAAGCCAAACTGCTGCTGATGGAGCGGGAACATCTGGAAGAGGCGCAGGCGCACCGCTATCTGCAAAAGCGCAGTATGGAAAACGGCACCGGGCTGGGGGAGACAGCGCGCATGATCTTAAGCTTGTTACAGAATCATGAGAAATAGGCAAAACGGAGGTGAGAACATGTTTTTTTCAAAAATGCATGGCATCGGCAATGATTATATTTATGTGAACTGCCTGGAACAGCCGCTGCAGCAGCCGCAGGAAGTGGCAAAATTTGTCAGCGACCGGCATTTCGGTATTGGCTCCGACGGCCTGATTCTGATTCAGCCGTCGGAAAAGGCGGATTTTGAGATGGCAATGTATAATGCCGACGGTTCCAGAGGCGAGATGTGCGGAAACGCGATCCGGTGTGTGGCAAAATACGTATATGACCGTCATCTGACCGACCGGACCAGCATCCAGATTGAAACACTGGCCGGGATCAAAGAGGCAGACCTGACCGTTACGGACGGCAAAGTAGCCAGAGTACGCGTCAATATGGGCAGACCGGAGCTGGAACCGGAAAAAATCCCGGTCAGGTATCCGCAGAAACTGCACCAGATCGTGGACTGCCCGGTCAGCGTGGGAGGGCTGGAATACCGTATGACCTGTGTATCAATGGGAAATCCGCACTGCGTAGTTTTTACAGACGGGGTGGAAGGGCTGGACCTGGAGAAAACCGGGCCGCTGTTTGAGCATCACAGCTGTTTTCCCAACCGTGTCAATACGGAATTTGTAAAAGTGCTGGACAGGCATACGGTACAGATGCGCGTATGGGAAAGAGGCTCCGGCGAGACGCTGGCCTGCGGAACAGGCGCCTGTGCGGTTACGGTAGCCTGTATTTTAAACGGCCTTACGGACCGCAGAGTTACGGTAAAGCTGACCGGGGGTGATTTGGACATCGAATGGGATGCAAAGACAGGCGTTGTTTTTATGACAGGGGCTGCGGCACATGTTTTTGACGGGGAAATTCATTTACCGGCAGTGATGCAGAACCGGACAGAATAGGAAGGCAGAAGGAGCGTATATATGTTTCAGATCAATGTAAATTACCAAAAGCTGCCAGGCAGCTATTTATTCAGTACCATTGCAAAAAAAGTATCCGCATTTACGCAGGCACATCCGGACAAGGACGTGATCCGGCTTGGCATCGGGGACGTTACACAGCCGATTGTACCCGCGGTGATCGAAGCGCTGCACCGGGCGGTGGATGAAATGGCGGATGCGGCGACCTTTCGCGGCTATGCGCCGGATCTGGGATATGATTTTTTGCGGCATGCGATTGCGGAACACGATTATCGGGCAAGAGGCTGTGACATTCAGGAGGATGAGATTTTTGTTTCAGACGGGGCAAAATCCGATTCCGGCAATATCCAGGAGATTTTTTCACCGGAATGCCGGATCGCAGTAACCGATCCGGTTTATCCGGTTTATATTGATTCCAATGTTATGGCAGGCCGCTGCGGCGTCTATGACAGCGCATCCCAGATGTGGAGCGATGTCATTTATATGCCGTGTACAAGGGAAAATGGATTTGTACCGGAATTTCCAAAAGAAACACCGGATTTGATTTATCTGTGCATTCCGAACAATCCGACCGGGACGACGATTACAAAAGCACAGCTTCAGGCATGGGTGGATTATGCCAATGAAAAGGGAGCGGTGATTATTTATGATGCAGCGTATGAGGCCTATATTACACAGGACGATGTGGCGCACTCGATTTATGAATGCGAGGGTGCGCGAACCTGTGCGGTTGAGATCCGCAGTTTTTCCAAAAATGCCGGATTCACCGGCGTACGGCTTGGGTTTACGGTAGTGCCAAAGACGCTGCTGTGCGGGGAAGTCTCTTTGCATGGGATGTGGGCAAGGCGGCATGGAACCAAGTATAACGGCGCGCCTTATATCATCCAGCGCGCCGGGGAAGCCGTCTATTCCGCGGCGGGACAGGCACAGCTGAAAGAGCAGGTGGCCAGATATATGAGAAATGCGTCTGTGATTAAGGAAGGGCTGTCTGCGGCGGGATATGAGGTATACGGAGGTGTGAACGCACCGTATATCTGGTTAAAGACACCGGAAAAAATGAGTTCGTGGGAATTTTTTGACTATTTGCTGGAAAATGCGAATGTGGTCGGGACGCCGGGGTCTGGTTTCGGGCCGAGCGGGGAAGGGTATTTCCGGCTGACGGCTTTTGGAAGTTATGAAAGTACGGTGGCGGCGCTGGAGAGGATCCGGGGGCTGTAAGAACGTTTGAAAAGTCTTCCGATTTATTCGCCCTCTGTGAGATGATAGAACTGTTGGATCCGGATGTGCAGTTTGTAACCTTGAATAAGCTTAAGAAATAATGATTTATAGGGCTTTCGAGGGAAACTCTGGAAGTCCTTTTTTATAAGGTTTTTTCAATGGATACGTTGGCACGAATTGCCAGAGTTATGGAATGCGGGTTTGGTGATGTTGTGGAAACAAATGCAGAATAAGAATACGAGGTGTAAACATGGCTATTCATAATAAATCGCATCATAATCACGCGCTTATGTCTTTGAACAAAATGCGAAAGGATAATACGTTAAAACATAAGACAGCAGCAGATTTTACATCACCCGATAAAACTATGCTTTGCTTGAACATTATGGATTGCTTAGACTTTCTGAAAGCAATCCCTGACGAATCAGTACAGTTAATTTGCATTGATCCGCCCTATAATCTTGAACTTGCAGGATGGGATACTTACGATAATTATATTGAGTGGGCTGCAAAATGGCTTGATGAGGCATACAGAGTTCTTTCAAAGAATGGCAGCATGGTTATATTTGGCGGAATACAGTTTAGAGATGTCAAATCGGGAGACTTGATTGATATCATTTATCATGTTAGGCACAATACGAAATTCAAGTTAATAAATACAATTATTTGGCGTTATAAAAATGGTATGTCTGCCCATAGGTATTTTGCGAACAGGCATGAAGAAATTATTTGGCTAACAAAAACAAATGACTATTATTTTGATTTAGATTCAGTAAGAGAACCTTATTCAGAAAAAGACCTTGAAGCGGCATTGAAAGATAAACGCCTAAATCCAGAAAATACAAAAAAGGGCAAAAACCCAACAAATGTATGGGAAATCAATAGGCTTAATGGTAATAGCAAGGAACGTGTCGGACACCCAACACAAAAACCTGTTGCAATTATTGAGCGCTTTGTTCAAGCACTTTCGTATCCGGGATCAGTTGTGCTTGATTTTTTTGCAGGGAGTGGAACAGTCGGACGCGTTTGTGTTTCAGGGGGGCGGCATTGCTTGATGTGTGATAGCAATCATTCTTCTATTGATTATTTTAACAAACACCTTGAACTTATGAGGGAACTGGGACAAAATACGGACTATATCCATATAGACAATGCGAAAGATTTTTTTGTTAACTTAAAAGGAGAACAACGAGATGAAAGGGAAACAGCAATCTGACAGGCTGACAACACAGCAAAAGGCAGCAGAAGGTGTCATTGGAATTTTTGATGAAGAAGCACAGGAACATGACAGGAAAGTTTCTGATAATTCTAAAGTTGTAGTATATAAGTTGCAAGAAGAATTTCCAACATTGACTTTTAGATATAGGAAAAGTATTTCAAAGAAAGAGATTAACGAGGCGTTACATGAAATTGATGGCGATCTGGGACAAACGTTGTTCTTGCAAAGTGCAAGCATTATTCCAGATGGTGGAATTATTGAAGTTAAGGACGACAACGGAAAATGGCACGTTGTAGTTGTCTCAGAAGCAAAGTTTCAGGGCAAGGATATTGATAATGTAAAGGCTGGTATCAAAGTCGGGAAAAACAATGATCAAGATTTAATGGCGGCAGGAAATGCCATTGAGCGGGCACACAAGAATGTTTGTGAAATTGCTAACTATATGCTGTCAGAGCCTTATTTTCCGTATATTCTGTTTTTAGAGGGTTCAAATTTTTTGACACATGATATTACGATACAAAGACCTGACGGCAGCAATTATACATTGCACTATGATAATAATACGCTGAATAGGCTTGACCGACTTACTGCAGTGAACTATGGCATGAAAATAAATATTAATTTGTGTAAAAATAAGTTTGTTCTTTGCAATGGCCGAACAATCATGTTGCAAGCTGCTTCAATATATACGCAGGGTGACGGCAGTCATTGGAAAAACAATGACATGATAAATGTTATGCTTGATATTGCACGGACATTGCTTAGTATGTTAGGCAATGTTTTGTTTAAGCAATTAACAAGTAGGTAGTGATGCAATAACAGCAGAGTGTAGGATAGAGGCGATATATTATGTGCAATCGTCTGATATTTTCAACATTGGCGGTATATTTGGTGACAAATATAGACGATAAAATCCAAGAAGGGCGGTTAGAGACGGGGATTTTTTAGTGCGCCCAGTATGGGCGCACTCTAATCGGCGAAAGTCTGTAATACGCCAGTAGAAAGTGTATCGTCAATTTTGTAAACTATCTATAAATTCTGGATCACCAGGTCATAATTTTCAGCCTTGTGCGGAAAGGTGCAGTTGGAACAATCTTTTATTTTTCTTCCGCCTTTTTCCAGATAGGCAGGGTTTCCGGGGCAATGTTCTTTTAAATATAACGGACAGTAACAAAATAAACAGTTAAAATCCTGCAGACCCTGATGGCATGGGAAATATTTGCAATCTCTGTTCTCAAAAAAACGATAGAAATTCACTTTTTTCACCTTCCTTTCTTAATTACGATTACGTAGTATCGGGCTTGATGCGCCAAAAATTCTGCTGTACCCGTAAGTCAGCGGCAAATCCTGCTTTTCCTGAGCCTGTCTTTTTCCGGAAGTAACGTCTGTTACCCGATAGGGACAGTGATTGTTGGTACATCCAAGACAAATGCTGCCGCCGTGCCGTCCCTCCTGTGTTAGTTCTGAGAGAAATACCACACTCTTACTCGGTGACATGCAAAAGGCCGAATTGCAGGTTATGCGCGGTGCATATGCGCGCAGCAAATCTGGAAGCAGTTCCAGGGGGAATGCTTCTTCGTAGCCGGGAAAATGATAGCGTGCGGCATGCCAGCCTGTCTTTTTTCTAAGAAACTGTTCGTAGGCGTGATAGGATTTCAGCAAAATTTCACTTGCCAGCGCTTCCATCATGTAGCTTTTCAACAGCCCTCCTCTGTCATTGCAGCTTTCCTGCAGCTGATCGATCCCGTATCCCAAAGTCATAACCACACATTCATAAATCGGATTTGCTTCTTTTCTGCACGCATCGGGCCTAAGCGGTTCCTGCATCTGGTATTTCTTTCGGTCCCAAAAAGCTTCCCTGCGCATCCATGGAAGCATATTCTTTGCTGCTGTGTGCAGCTCCATAAACCCGTCTTGTTCAAAATGATATTTTTTCCTGACACCTTCTAAAAATTCCGGTGTTAAAAAATCATCTAATACCTCACGAAAAAAGGCTGCCATTTTTTGATCTCCTGCTCCTATGGTAAAAAAACAGATGCTATCTAATATATTCGGCTTGATTGGAAAATGTCTGAAGCTTTTTTTGCAAATCCGAAAGGATCTTCGAAATGAGAGGGTTGCTTTTTATACCCTGGCTCTAGCTTAGTACTGCGTTGTGCAATTAACGGTGAATACAGTGCCTGAATTTTGTGTCAGCGCAAGGCGGAGGAAGGAAGCGATGTAGCCCCATCGTTGATTGACAACAACGCAGTGCTGGCGCAAAAAGTAGGTGCTGTATTCACCGTTAATTGCACAACGCAGTACTAGGTGAACCAGAAAAGAAACACTTTTGACATTGTGGTGCGTTTTGGGGCTTCCCGAAAGATCTTGGTTAGCCAGGGGATGTAGCTGACCGGACGACTCTGCGAGCTGTGGGCAGGGGATGCGCCGGGAGACACACCTTGGGCG
>CANOET010000183.1 GCA_947564835.1 uncultured Eubacterium sp.
TCCTGTCTAAGTCTCCGTAAGCGCTGGATTTCACCTCCGCTAAAAGCGCCCCTCTGACGTCCTTCCAGGGTGTGTCTCCCCGGCAAGCCCCCGTCCACAGCCCGCAGAGTCTGGTTTTGGTATGCTTTACAATGGCTGAATTACAGTTTTCTATAAGGCTTTTTGATTATTGATTTGGGGATCGTGTAATGCCAGTGGGAAAACAGTGTTCAGTTTCTGAAATGCTGGACAAAATAGCGTCTGTTTCATGAAAAGCCAGCTGGAAAATGGTATCCGGATCATGAAAAGCCAGCCAGTAAACAGTGTCCGGGAAGCCACACTTAACAGAGAGGAGTTGGTCAAATATGAAGTATTGGAAGTTAATAAACGGCATAGCAGTTTTTGCAGCATTCCTATGGACTTGTACGGCAAATGCACCAAATACTGCCGCTCTTATCCATGCTGAAGCAAAAGCATCAAAAGCATCAGAAACGCCGGAAACGGAAATCAATGCAGCCATTTTTCCAGATAAGAACTTTCGGGAAATCGTAGTAAAGCAGGCGGATGCCGATGGGGACGGGAAGCTTTCGCAGGAGGAGATCCGGAATGTCACAAAACTGGATATCCAGTACCCGCATAAAGAAAGCCACCCGTGGTATGGTGCATCCCTGTCAGACCTTTATGATTATCCGGATCTGGAACACCCTTATGATGGCGTAACGATGGATCTGACCGGCCTGGAACAGTTCGAAAATCTGCAGCAGCTGCGGCTGCATAATATGAAGCCGGAGAATCTTCCGCTTGACCGCCTGGAAAAGCTGTATTTTTTGGAGATTTCCTCTGCTCCTGAGATGGAGCTGGACGTATCTGGCGCTCCGGGGCTGACGGAGCTTGCGGTGGCGCAGACGTCTTTTACCGGTATCCGTCTGGATCAAAATACGAAGCTGCAGCATCTGAGGCTTTATCATGTATCTGCGCCGGAAAGTGTTTTGGATCTGACGGAGTTGACGGAGCTTGCGTCTGTTACGGTCGAAGGCTCTGACCTGGCTGGAATTAAGCTTGGGGAAAAGCCGGATTTGACTGAACTGCTGGCAGGCTGCGGGCTTAGGGAGATCGACCTTTCCGGCTGTCCGAATCTGGAACGCGCCAGGCTGGACGGCAACGGTTTAAAAACGGTGGATGTATCGCGCAATCCAAAGCTGATATGGCTGTATCTGAAGGACAATCTTCTGACAAAGCTGGATTTGCGGCAGAATCCTGGTTTGGACGTACTGGATATCAGCGGGAATGCGTTTACGAAGATTAACAGCAGCACGGTGCGTACGGGCAAAGGCAGTGTGCTGTCATTCCTCTGTGCCGGGAATCTTGCGAAATGTACGTTACTGGACGTTTCCCATCTTGGCGGGCTAAGTGAAGTGCAGGCCCCGCACAGCGCTTTTACGAAAGTAAAGATTGCAAAAAATCTGACCACATTGGATATTTCTGCTTCAAAGCTGACTGCGCTGGATAAAAAAACACTTCAGGCGCCGTCCAAAGCAAAGCTGGAGCAGCTGCATTGTTCTTCCGGGAAGCTGAAAAAAATCAATGCCAGCCATTTAAAAAATCTTAGGCAGATAGCGGCGGGCAGCAACAGGCTGACAGATGTGAATGTATCCGGCTGTGTGAAGATGGAGTCTTGTTATCTGGACGGAAATCCGCTGAAAAAACTGACAGTGTCCAGCAAATCCGGAAGCAGGCAAAGGAAGCAGTATCAGAAAACGGTGAAGGAAAATGGCGGGAGGCTGTTCTATAAATAAGAAATTTGCAGGGGAAATTATAGAAAGATCAGGTATGTGCGGCAGCAATACATACCTGATCTTTCTTTTTTTATAAGAAATTGCGCCATATTCTTAAAAATGAAAATAACAACATTTTTTTCAAATCGTTTATGATAAATCTGCTTCGTCCTCCAGCACACGAACCACATTACGGAATGCCTCCAACGGCGGCTTTGCTGCATGAAAGATGCGGGAAAAGGTCTGTTTGCGCGGAAAGCTGCTTTTTACAAGCTTTTGCACCCCGGCAGTTTTTGGCAGGCCATATTCTATCAGCATGATCTGATCCAGCATAAATTCAATAGGAAGGGTACATATGCAGATGGATATCAGATTTGAACTAAAATCGAAACAGCGTCTAATACTGGCGGAAGAGATCACTTCGGTGCTGTACACAACTTTTATACAAACTGAAATTTAGTCGCAGTTAGCGATTAGTTCACCGCAGCGTTGCCCCAGTCCGCCCAGGGTGTGTCTCCCCGGCAAGCCCCCGTCCACAGCCCGCAGAGTCGTCCGCGCATCCATCCCCCTCCGGCACCCACCCCCAGCCCACAGAGCCGCCCGCGCCCCGGCCCATACTTGATTTCATTTCATGTCATATCCACCCCACCCTCTGCATAAGATAAACCATCAAAGTTGTCCACCCCATCCACCACCTGCCCATAATCCCCCGCCGCAATTCAGACAATTTTGTGCAGACTGCCAGTCGATTTTACAAAAAAATACAAATTGCACCCCGATTTATACAACTAACAATCTTTACAAGCGAGTCAATTAGTGCTAAAATTGATGTATAAAGTCGATTCCGACTAATAAAGAAGGAGGATAATCATAATGCCTAGAGCAAAAAAATCTATGGACGGTAACACAGCCGCAGCTCATGTAGCATATGCTTATACAGAAGTTGCAGCTATTTACCCAATCACCCCATCCAGCCCAATGGCAGACACCGTTGACCAGTGGTCTGCAGCAGGACAGGACAACATCTTCGGAAATCAGGTAAAAGTAGTAGAAATGGAATCAGAAGCAGGTGCGGCAGGCGCCGTACACGGTTCCCTTGCGGCAGGTGCGCTGACAACGACCTTTACAGCTTCCCAGGGTCTGCTCCTTATGATCCCGAATATGTACAAAATTGCCGGCGAGCAGCTGCCATGCGTATTTGATGTATCTGCACGTACCGTTTCCACACAGTCTTTGAATATCTTCGGTGACCATAGTGATGTTTATGCCTGCCGTCAGACTGGCTTCGCTATGCTGTGCGAAACAAACCCGCAGGAAGTTATGGACTTAAGCCCGGTTGCACATCTGGCAACGATTGAAGGCAAAGTTCCGTTCTTAAACTTCTTCGACGGATTCCGTACTTCCCACGAGATCCAAAAGATCGAGACCTGGGATTACGCAGATCTGAAAGAAATGTGCAATATGGATGCAGTCAAAGCGTTCCGTGACCATGCGCTCAATCCGGAGCATCCGGCTATGCGCGGCTCCCACGAGAACGGCGACGTATTCTTCCAGCATCGTGAGGCATGCAACAAGGCATATGACGAACTGCCTGCAGTTGTATCCAAATATATGGCTAAAGTGAATGAAAAGCTTGGCACAAACTATGACCTGTTCAATTACTACGGCGCGGAAGACGCAGAGCGCGTAATCGTAGCAATGGGTTCGATCAATGACGTGGCAGAAGAAGTTATTGATTATTTAGTGGCAAAGGGTGAAAAAGTCGGCTTAGTAAAAGTACGTTTATACCGTCCATGGGTTCCGGAAGCATTTACAAAAGTACTTCCGAAGACAGTGAAGAAAGTAGCTGTATTAGACAGGACCAAAGAGCCGGGTTCTTTAGGCGATCCGTTATACTTAGACGTAGCTGCTACGCTGCGTGAAGCAGGGCTTGATACAATCGTCCTGACAGGCGGACGTTACGGCTTAGGCTCCAAGGATACACCGCCTTCCTCTGTATTCGCCGTATACAAAGAATTGGAGAAAGACGATCCGAAGCCTCGTTTTACAATCGGTATCGTAGACGATGTGACCAACTTAAGCTTACCGGAAGTAAAACCGGCTCCGATTACATCGGCAGAAGGCACAAAAGAATGCAAGTTCTGGGGCCTTGGCGGCGACGGTACGGTTGGTGCGAACAAGAACTCTACCAAGATTATCGGCGACCATACAGATAAATTTATCCAGGCATACTTCCAGTATGACTCCAAGAAAACAGGCGGTGTAACGATTTCCCATCTGCGTTTTGGCGACAAGCCGATCCGCAGCCCGTATTACATCAACCAGGCAGATTTCGTGGCTTGCCACAACCCTGCTTATGTAAACAAGGGCTTTAAGATGGTGCAGGACGTAAAACCAGGCGGCGTATTTATGATCAACTGCCAGTGGAATGACGAAGAATTAGAGCACCACTTAAATGCTGAAGCAAAGAAATACATTGCTGACAACAACATTCAGTTATATACAATTAACGCGATTGACAAAGCGATTGAGATCGGTATGGGCAAACGTACCAACACGATCTTACAGTCCGCATTCTTCAAGCTGGCGAACGTAATGCCGATCGAAGACGCAGTGAACTTTATGAAAGAAGCTGCTAAGAAATCTTACGGCAAGAAGGGCAACGATATTGTAGAAATGAACTACAAAGCAATCGATGCCGGCGTGGATGCCGTACATAAAGTAGAAATCCCTGCTTCCTGGTCCAATCCGGCAGCAGATCCGGCTCCGGCTGAATTAAAGGGCCGTCCGGCAACGGTTAAGATGGTTAAAGAGCTGATGGAGCCGATCTCCATTATGGACGGCGACAGCCTTCCGGTATCCGCATTTATGGGCAATCCGGACGGGCAGTTCGAGCATGGCGCATCCGCTTACGAAAAACGCGGGACAGCCGTTACCGTTCCGGAATGGGATGCTGAAAAATGTATCCAGTGTAACCAGTGTGCATTTGTATGTTCGCATGCAACCATCCGTCCGTTTATGTTAAGCGATGACGAAGTAAAAGCTGCTCCGGACAACATCAAGCTTGCAGATATGAAGCCGAAGGCCGGCGAGTACAAGTATACGATGAGCGTATCTCCGTTAGATTGTATGGGATGCGGCGAATGTATCACAGTCTGCCCGGTAGGCGCAATCAAGATGGTTCCGCAGGAATCCCAGGCAGCAGAACAGCCGGTATTCGATTATCTGGTAGCAAACGTAGGAAAGAAGCCTGGCATGCCGGCAGACAATACAGTCAAAGGCTCCCAGTTCAATCAGCCGCTGCTTGAGTTCTCAGGCTCCTGCGCAGGCTGTGCGGAGACTTCTTACGCAAGGCTGATTACACAGCTGTTTGGTGAGCATATGTATATCTCCAATGCAACAGGGTGTTCTTCCATCTGGGGCGGCCCTGCAGCTACTTCACCATACACGGTACACAAAGATTCCCAGAAGGGACCGGCTTGGGCGAACTCCTTATTTGAAGACAACGCAGAGCACGGCTTTGGTATGCAGATCGGCCAGCAGGTACTTCGTGACCAGGCAATCGCAAGCGCTAAGAAATGTGCAGAATCTGACAAAGCAGACGCTGCATTAAAAGATGCATTTGCGAAATTTATGGAAACAAAAGATGATACAAAAGCAAATTCACCTGCAGCAGAAGCTTTAATTGCAGAGCTGGAAAAGGCAGCGGCAGCCGGATGTCCGGATGCGGCGGCAGCCATCGATAAGAAGGATTACCTTGCGAAGAAATCCGTATGGATTTTCGGCGGCGACGGTTGGGCATATGATATCGGCTTCGGCGGATTAGACCATGTGCTTGCAGCCGGTGAAAATGTAAACGTGATGGTATTCGATACCGAAATGTATTCCAATACCGGCGGCCAGGCTTCCAAAGCTTCCAATATCGGTGAAGTATGCCAGTTCGCGGCAGCTGGAAAAGACGTGGGCAAGAAGAGCCTTGCAGAGATCGCTATGAGCTACGGCTATGTCTATGTAGCACAGATCGCACTCGGCGCAAATATGGCCCATGCAGTGAAAGTTATTGCAGAAGCAGAAGCTTACAACGGACCATCCCTGATCATCGGCTACGCTCCATGCGAGCTGCACGGTGTCAAAGGCGGCATGAACCACTGCCAGGATGAAATGAAGAAAGCGGTTGCTGCAGGATACTGGAACCTGTTCTCTTACAACCCGGCATTAAAGGCAGAAGGAAAGAATCCATTTACACTGTCCTCTAAGCCAGGCGACGGAACATACCAGGATTTCTTAAAGAACGAGACACGTTACAGCCGTCTTGCAAGGTCCTTCCCGGAACGTGCAGAAAAACTGTTCAAAGAATCCGAAGAGGCTGCGAAGGCACGCTATACGCACTTAGAGAGGTTAGTTGAGCTTTATAAATAAAGAGCAGCTGTTGTAGGTTGTAAAACAGGGTGTAAAGAATGTAAAAATTAAGGAAAAGGGCTGTGTATACAGCCCTTTTCCTTTGCTTTGCCAAAATTTGGATGAGCAAAATCGCCCCGAACTCCTGAATTATGTTCTTACGGAACGTGCAGCTAGTGCGCATTCCTGACCCATAAAAAGTAACGTTGTATACGCTGATATCACGGTTAGTTAACGATTGCACATTGACAGCGGCCTTCTGAAATGCTATGCTGATTTTATAGAATTTGTTGTGATTCCGATTGATTCGGCAGCCGGGATGCGGCAAAAAACAGGAGGAGGAAGATGAAAAAACTTAAAAAACAAACATCTAAAGCAACAGGCCAAACACTGCAAAAGCATCTGGTCTCACAGGTAATGAGGCTGTTTTTGATTTTGGTAATTGCACTGATTGTAGTATCCGGGGTATTTATGTATTTCAGCAATATCAATACGCTGCATGAAATGGCAGATGTAGCGTTAAATTCCACTTCGTCAGCTGTTGAACGGACACTGCACACCTTGGAAGTAAATGCGATGAATGTAGCCGCTTTGGAAACCATCCGGGATACCGGGGTAACGAAAGAGGAAAAGCTGGAAGCCATGGAAGGCGTCCGGGTACAAAATAACTATGATGAAGTCGGATTTGTGGAAATGAACGGGCAGGGGTATTCCAATTATGGAGAGTTTGACTTTAATGACCAGCTTCATTTTCAGACAACATCAAAAGGGGGAGTTTTTGTAGGCGAACCGATTATTAACCGTCTCAACGGCGATATCATTATTATTTCAGGCGCTCCTGTTTATCAGGACGAGCAGATCGTCGGCACAGTATTTATTGTTGATCTGGTTGCGTCTGTCAATGATAAAATCGGTGAACTGACCTTTGGAAAAACAGGCTATGCATACATTATTAATAAGGAAGGGACAGTAATTTTCCATAAAGACGAACAAAATATCGCAGACCAGGTCAATGCAATTACTCAGAAGGAAACGGACAGGAAATATGCTTCCCTGGCAAAAGCGACCGAAAAAATCCTTTCCAGTACAAAAGCAGGTACCACTACTTACCGCCAGAACGGCAAAAGCATGTTTGCGGCCTATTGTCCGGTAACCGGGCATGAGGACTGGCGCCTGATTATGACAGCTCCGAACAGAGAATTTACATCAGCAGTTCTGATTTCTGTCATTGTAAACAGTATGATCGGCATCATACTCCTGGCGGTTACGATTACTTTAATGAAACGCCGGATTCAGGATATTATTTATCCGGTGGATATTGTAACCAAACGTCTGGTAAAACTGGCAGAAGGCGATTTAAAAACACCTGTGGAAGAAATCAATACCGGGGATGAACTGGCTGTCCTTTCCAGCAACCTGGAACATACGATCCAGAGCCTGAACCTGTACATTTCAGATATTACAAGGGTGCTTTCCCAGTTATCCGCGGGAAATCTGGATACAGGGACCGAAGCCGGGTTCGCGGGGGATTTTGTCAGCTTAAAAGAATCCATCGATACCATTATCAGCTCCTTTAACGAAACAATGACACAGATGAACAGCGCTGCGGATGTGGTAGCAGATCATTCCGACGGTTCCTCACAGGGGGCGAAGAACCTGGCAGACAGAACCACAGACCAGGCAAGTGTATTAGAAGAACTGACAGCGGGCATTACAAGTGTTTCCGACCAGGTAAAGCTTACGGCAGAAAATGCTTCCAGGGCAAGTGAGCGTTCCTTAGAAGCAAAGAACAATGTAGAGATCTGCAACCAGCAGATGCAGTCCATGATCGGTGCGATGGCCGATATCAAAGCCGGTTCTGCAAAAATCAGCGACATTATCAAAAATATTGAAGATATCGCGGAACAGACAAACCTGCTGTCCTTAAATGCAGCGATTGAGGCGGCACGTGCTGGTGAGGCCGGAAGAGGCTTTTCCGTTGTGGCCGAAGAGGTCAGAAGCCTTGCGGAAGAGAGTGCGAAAGCAGCCCAGAATACGGCAAGGCTGATTACAAAGTCGATTGAAACCGTTGAAAACGGGACCAATATTGTGAACGAAACAGCACAGTCCCTGATGCAGGTGGTAAACAATACGGGTGAGATTACGAGCATTATTGCGGATATTGCAGATGCGGCAAGGGAACAGGCGTCTGCGATTGAACAGATCAATACAGGGTTTGAGCAGATGTCAGACGCAGTTACGATGAATTCCATGACTGCGCAGGAAAGCGCGTCTTCCAGTGAAGAGTTGGCCGCACAGGCACAGAACTTGAAGGGGCTGATCAGCCGTTTTTCTTTAAAAAAGCATTCTTAAGAAACAAAAGCCAGGAACCGGAAAATAGGGGCCTGGCTTGTTTGTTAGATGCTTAAAAGTGAATTTTTGTGTATAATGGCTATCCGGACGACTCTGCGGGCTGTGGACAGGGGCTCTGCCGGGGGACACACCTTGGGCGGACTGGGGCAACGCTGCGGTGAACTAATCGCTA
>CANOET010000184.1 GCA_947564835.1 uncultured Eubacterium sp.
AGTTAGCGATTAGTTCACCGCAGCGTTGCCCCAGTCCGCCCAAGGTGTATCTCCCAGCGCATTCCCTGCCCACAGCCCGCAGAGTCGTCCGCTTAGCCACATCTCCCCCCCGGCAAACCACTTCGCATAAAGCAAGAAAATTATTTCTAAGCGCTTAATCCAGCAAATGAGCCGCCCGAAGCCTCCTGCGCACTTCCTGCCCAACCAGTTCCGCCAGTACGATTTTTGCCAGATCCCCAATAAGAAACGGCCTTACACACATAGAAACGGCGTACCCAACACTGCAGTCCATCAAAATGACAAACCACACTGTCCCAAATGCATACAAAACAGCCGTTCCGGCGACTGTTCCCAGGATACACCAGAACCTGCGGTAAGCAATTTTTTCCATAATAAATCCGCTCACAAGCGTCAGAAAAATATAACCAACCAGATATCCGCCTGTCGCGCCGAGCAGCTTGCCTGCCCCGCCTGTATACCCGGCGAATACAGGAAGCCCGACAAATCCGAGCAGCAGGTAAATGATGCAGCTGACTGTCCCCATTTTCATGCCCAATATGTATACGGACAGATAAATCAGCAGTGTCATAACGGAAATCGGAACCGGCCCGATGGGAATGGCCAGCGGTCCTAACAGGCACATGATGCCTGCCATGAGTGCGATAAAACAGAGTTGCTGTACTGCAGGTATTGTTTCTTCTTTCATATTGTTAACCTCATCTTTCTTTGATTTGACGATTCGACAATATTCATTATAAACAATTTCCGGCAGTTGTCAAGATGCTTTCCGTTTATCCGGCTTTTTCAATCTCTGGGTCCGGCGCGATTTCCCGATGTTCTACTGCTGTGGAAAATACGATTTGGGTTTGTGTCTTCCCGTATTTCTGCAGTTTTCCGACAAATGTTTCCAAAGCCTCTGTATTCGGATATACGACTTCCAGCAGCATGGCATAATCGCCGGTGATGCAGTTGCATTCTATGACATTTCTGCATTGGCGCATGTAATCTAAAAATTCTTCTTTCAGCTTTGCATCTACGGCAAGGGTAATGAAGGCTTTGATATTGTAACCCATCATTTCATGGTTGATGCTTGCGTGGAATCCGGTAATGTACCCTTCGCGTTCGAGCTTTTCCAGCCGTGCGGATGTCGCCGGAGAGGATAAAAAGATTCTGGATGCAAGGTCTTTTAAGGACATTCTTGCATTTTGCTGCAGTAGGCTGATGATCTGGTGATCGATAAAATCTAACTTACGTTTCATACTGTTTTCCTCCAAAAAGCAAAAAGACGCCTTGCATATGATGCAAAACGCCTTCGTTTTTTAAAATATACCTCTGAAATTCTTAATTTTCTTAATGTTAGCATAGACCAGCGGTATTTGTCCAGTATTTTTTTCCGTACATGCCTGGATCAGTCTCCGGGCATGGCAACCGTATAAGTCATCTCATCCCCATCCACCTGCGGGCCCATATAGCTTTCCGAAAATTCAAAATACCCGTTTGATCCCATTTTCTTTTCCCATGTCTCTACCGATTCGCGGATGCGCAGCAGGCAGAGCACCGGTTCTGTATAAAGGTCATGCAGTGTGTCCGGATCGGTCAGGTCCAGATCGGTTTCATCTTCTATAAAGGAATGGATTTCTTTATTTGTAAACGGATCAAATGCCATTAAAATCGCCTGTTCCAGCCGTTCGTTGTCTTCGCTGCGGAACGCATCCAATGCAAACGTCTCGTTCGTGCATCTGGATTTGATCGTAAAAAGCGCCAGCGCTATGGCTTCTTTCAGGCGGCGGCTGTTGGATGACGGATATTGGCGGTGGATTTTCAGCAGGTTGCTTTCTATAGTAAAGAACATCATTGTATGAACGTCTTCTTCACCCCTTCTGATTTTTCCAAAGTCTTTTTCCATTTGAGAATAGATCTTTTCAAACTGATACTGCTGCATAAGGAGTCCTCCCCGTTTTTTGTTTTCTTTTTGTGTTTGCTGCCCGGACGGATGATTCCGGTAAATAGTATCTTATAGCGGATTTGGTGAAAAGTCAAGAAGTTCTTATGCGGTATATATACTAAAAAAATGCTTTTCAGAACTTCTATTATATGCTACAATAAATGCGCATAAACAAAAAAGAGAAAAAGAAAATCCGCGAAGCAGTACGGGACTTATTGAAAGAAGGTTATGAAAATGGAAAAAAAGAACATCGACTGGGAAAATATCGGATTCAATTACCGCAAAACAGACAAGCGGTTTGTCGCAGAGTTTAAAAACGGCGCCTGGGATGCGGGCAGGCTGACTGAAGACGACACGATTACGATCAGTGAATGCGCGGGTGTCCTGCAATATGCACAGACCTGTTTTGAAGGCTTAAAGGCATATACGACGCAGGATGGCAGGATCGTTACGTTCCGCCCGGATTTAAATGCGAAGAGAATGGAGGATACCTGCAAACGCCTGGTTATGCCGGTATTTCCGCAGGATCGGTTTGTGGATGCAGTGGCAGAAACGGTAAAGGCAAACGCAGCCTATGTACCGCCATACGGCAGCGGGGCAACCTTATATATCCGCCCGTATATGTTCGGCAGCAATCCGGTGATCGGGGTAAAGCCGGCAGATGAATACCAGTTCCGTATTTTTACAACTCCGGTAGGGCCTTATTTCCAGGGCGGGGTAAAGCCTCTGACGATCCGTGTCAGTGACTACGACCGTGCGGCGCCGCACGGCACAGGCCATATTAAAGCAGGGCTGAATTACGCGATGAGCCTGTATCCGATCGTAACCGCACATGAAGAGGGCTATGATGAAAATATGTACCTGGATGCAGGGTCAAGAACCTATGTGGAAGAGACCGGCGGGGCCAATTTTATTTTTGTTACCAAGGACAATACCATTGTAACGCCGCAGTCTGACAGTATTCTGCCGTCGATTACGAGGCGTTCTCTGATGGCAGTTGCCGAGCAGTATTTAAATATGAAAGTAGAGCAGAGAAAGGTGACGCTGGAGGAAGTCAGGGATTTTGCGGAATGCGGCCTGTGCGGCACGGCAGCTGTAATTTCTCCGGTCGGAAAGATTGTGGATCACGGCAGGGAGATCTGTTTCCCGAGCGGTATGGAAAAAATGGGGCCTGTGACACAGCAGCTGTACGACACCCTTACCGGTATCCAGATGGGGCATATCGAAGCGCCGCAGGGCTGGATCAGGGAAATCTGCTAGCGAAATGATGCGATGAACGGAAAGAATGTGACGGAAAAAAAGAAAACGAAAAAGGCATCCGGGCGCGGCCGTGAACCGAAATGGGATAAGCTGGATAATACGGCCCATTTATTCCCGGTCATTGCCGGCGATGATATGACAAATGTATACCGGATTAGCGTGGTACTTAAGGAACCGGTGGTCGGCTCCGTGCTGCAGCGGGCGTTAGACATGGTACTGCCGAAATTCGACGGTTTCAATGTGCGCCTGCGGCAGGGGATTTTCTGGTATTATTTTGAGGAAAACGGAAAACCGGCGCCGGAGGTGCTGGAAGAGAATACGTATCCGTGCCGCTATATCCTGCAGAACCGGAATAACAGTTACCTGTTTCGGGTGACTTATTATATGTGCAGGATTAACCTGGAGGTATTCCATGTGCTGACGGACGGCATGGGCGGCCTGAATTTTTTAAAGGAACTGACTTACCAGTATCTGCGCCTGTCCCATCCAAAGCTGCGGGAACAGGAGGGCGACCGGCTGAGCGCGGAGACTTCCTTAAACCGCGAGGACAGCTTTCTGCAGAATTATAAAAGGGGCCATGCCAGAAACTACCGTTCCGGGCGGGCGTATATTATGAAGGCGCCCAGGCTGCGCGCGCAGGAATTTGGCGTAATGCACGGATATCTGAATATCCCGCAGCTCAAGGGAGTCTGCAAGCGCCATGAAATGAGCATCAATGAATACCTGGTAGCGCTGGTCGTATGGAGTATTTATCAGGGCTATCTGCACGGCGCGCAGGCAAAGCGTCCGATCCGGGCAGCAGTGCCTGTGAACCTGCGTCCGTACTTTGATTCGGTGACGACCAAAAATTTCTTCGTTATGGTATCGGCGGAGTTTTGGCCGAAGAAAGAAAGCTGTCCGTTTGAGGAAGTGCTGCAGATTGTCAAGGACAGCCTGCGCAGCCAGATCAAAAAAGAAAACCTGGAGGATATTTTTTCCTACAATGTATCCAATGAAAAAAATCTGGCCATGCGCGCGGTGCCGCTGATTTTTAAAAATATTGCAATCCGGTCGGTTTATACGAAATCTGCGCTTGCCAATACAACGACAGTTACCAATATCGGGAATGTCAAAGTAAAGGAAGCTTATGAGCCCTATATCGAAATGTTCCATTCCTTTTTGGCGATGAGCAAGGGCCAGCTGTTAAAGGGCACGATCTGTTCTTATCAGGAGACACTTGTATTTACATTCAGCTCGGTATTTGAAAAGCCTGTGGTGCAGAAGATCTTTTTCCGGACGCTGGCAGCCGAAGGGCTGGATGTGACGATAGAAAGCAACGGGGTGTATTATGAATAAATGTCTGCATTGCGGGGTAAAGATCATGGATCAGACAGATGTATGCCCGCTTTGTAAATGCGTCGTGGAAGCGCAGGACGAAGAAGCGGCGCCAGAGCGGTATCCGGATATCCGTCTGAAAGGCAGGAAGCTGGAGCTGATTGGCAGGATTGTTTTATTTGTGGATCTTGTGCTTGGAGCGCTGGCCGTGCTGATCAACTATCTGCAAAAAGGCGGTATTTGGTGGAGCGGGATTGTGGTGGGCGGCCTTGGCTACACACTGCTGATCCTGTTTTTCTTTATAGAAAACGAACACGCGGGATACCGCAGCAAAGCACTGATCGGCGTGGCATGCGGCGCCGCCTATATGGTGCTGATCGATTACGTGTTTGGATTTACGCACTGGTCGCTGAACTATGCGATACCGCTGTCTTTCATTGTGGTAGACGCAATGATCGTGGCAGTCATGTTTGTGAATATCCGCAACTGGCAGAGCTACCTGCTGTTTCAGATTTTTATGATCCTGTGCAGCGGCATCTGCGTGCTGCTGAGCCTGTTCGGCGTGATCGAAAAGCCTTTGATGAGTTATGTGGCATTCGGGCTTTCGATTGTCATGTTCCTGGCAGCCTTTATTATCGGAGGCAGACGCGCGAGAAATGAACTAAAGCGGCGCTTTCATGTCATGTAGGCGGAAAACAGATTGGTGTCTGGACGGAAAATAAGAACCAGAAGGGAAACAGATTATGGCAGAAAATATCATAAAGCAGAATTTATCTTTGCAGGAAGCCGGAGAGAACGAAAAAGAAGAAAAAAAGAGCAGCATGTTCGCTGCGTTTGTGCGGGATATGATCGCGCGGATGACCGCAGACCGGCTGATCGGGCCCAAAATCCAAAATGGAGAAATCCGCAAAAACCTTGTAGAGCCGCCCTGGAAATGTCCCGCCTGTTTTCACCAGACGCAGATTGACCTTCCGCGGTGCAGGGCGGAGCTGTTAAGCCTTGTGCAAAATCCAAATTTGAACCGGGTCATCCTGCAGCTGCACGGCGGCGGCTATATCGGCGCGATGCGTAATAAATACCGGTCCTTTGCCGGGCTGTACAATGAAATCGGCGGCGGGGTCAATGTATTTACCCCGGATTACCGGGTAGCGCCAGAGGCGCCGTATCCCGCAGCCCTGGAAGATGCGGTGGACGCATGGAACTGGCTGCTGAAAACCGGATGCACCCCGGAAAAAATCGTCGTTGCGGGAGATTCCGCCGGGGGCGGGCTTGCCCTTGCTTTGTGCCTCTATTTAAAAGACCATGGGATGGCACTGCCGGAAGGGCTTATTTTAATGTCTCCGTGGACAGACCTTACCGCAAGCGGGGAGTCCTACGAGACGAACTTTACGAAAGACCCGCTATTTGGCAATACAAAGGAAAGCATGATCTATAACCGGGATTATGTCGGGGAGGAAGATCCGCAGAATCCTTATATATCCCCATTATTCGGTTCCTATGAAGGATTCCCGCCGATGCTTGTCCAGGTCGGTTCGATCGAGATGCTGCTAAGCGATTCGGTTTCGCTGGCAAAGAAGGCAAAAGAAGCAGGGGTTAAGGTGCGGCTGAGCATATACGAAGGGATGTTTCATGTTTTCCAGATGGGGGAGCTGATGCTGCAGGAATCGAAAAAGGCATGGGAAGAGGCCGGGAAGTTTCTGCGCGTGTTGGACCGCAGGCGCAGGGAGACGTTTACCGTGCAGGAAGAGGAGGACATGTACGAAAATTAGGGGCAGGGGCTTAGGAAATGCAACTCTAAATTTATTATTAAATTTCGCCTTACCAGTTGCCAAACAGCAGAGACTTTTCTATAATAGTATTGTCGGCTTTTGATAACGAAAAATAGAATGGAGTTGGATGGATCATGTCAGAACAAGATTTTAGAGAAGTGGATTTAAATGAATCCAAAGAAGAAAAAGAAGACGATTATGAGGAAGTCTGTTATATCTGTCACCGTCCGGAGAGTAAAGCAGGTAAGATGATTAAAATACCGAACAATATCTGTATCTGCCAGGACTGTATGCAGCGTACATTTGACGGCATGAACCAGTCGGGGTTCCGTCTGGATGATATCCTGGGGCCGATGCAGAATATGGGCGGCAGGATGCCGAATATCAGTATGATTAACCTGTCGGATCTGCAGAATATGATGCCGAACGCCAAAAAAGTGAAAAAGAAAAAACCGAAGGAAGCGAAAGAAGCTCCTGTTTTTGATATCCATGCTATACCGGCTCCGCATAAGATCAAAGCAAAGCTGGATGATTATGTCGTCGGGCAGGAGCATGCGAAAAAAGTCATGTCTGTAGCTGTATATAATCATTATAAGCGCATCGGCAGCGACCAGAAGGATGAGATCGAGATTGAAAAATCAAATATGCTGATGGTCGGGCCGACCGGTTCCGGCAAGACCTATCTCGTTAAAACGCTTGCAAAGCTTTTGGATGTGCCGCTTGCGATTACAGATGCGACATCCCTGACAGAGGCTGGCTATATCGGGGATGATATCGAAAGCGTTGTATCCAAGCTGCTCGCCGCGGCCGATAATGATGTGGAACGTGCGGAGCATGGCATTATTTTTATTGATGAAATTGACAAAATTGCAAAAAAGAGAAATACGCACCAGCGTGACGTCAGCGGCGAATCGGTCCAGCAGGGGATGCTAAAGCTGCTGGAAGGCGCAGAAGTGGAAGTGCCTGTCGGTGCAAGCAGTAAAAATGCAATGGTGCCGATGACTACGGTGAACACGAAGGATATTTTATTTATTTGCGGCGGCGCGTTCCCGGACCTGGATGAAATTATTAAGGAACGGCTGAATAAAGCGTCTTCGATTGGTTTTCAGGCAGATTTGAAGGATAAGTACGACAAAGAGGAAAATCTGCTGTCCAAAGTAACCGTAGAGGATATCCGCAAGTTTGGCATGATTCCGGAGTTTATCGGAAGGCTTCCGATCCTGTTTTCGCTCGAAGCCCTGACGGAAGATATGCTTGTACGGATCCTGGCGGAGCCGAAAAACGCAATCATCCGCCAGTACCAGAAGCTGCTGGATTATGATGAAGTGAAGCTGGAATTTGAAGAAGATGCGCTGCATGCGATCGCAAAAAAGGCAAAAGAAAAGAAAGTCGGAGCCAGGGCGCTGCGTGCGATTTTAGAAGAATTTATGCTCGATATTATGTATGAAATCCCAAAGGATGACAATATTGGAATAGTAACGATTACAGGTGACTATGTGGAAGGAAAAGGCGGCCCGCTGATTACGATGCGGGGTGTGCGCGGATTGCCGGAACACGCCAGAGGAAGCCTGGGAGCGGGCTGAGCAGGATAAAAAGGAGGAACGAATGTCTGAGTCATATGCGGAGGTTATTGTTCATGATGAAAAAGATGTAAAAGGAAAACAGGTGGGGATGATCCTGATTCTGGTTACGATGGCATTATTGCTGTATGGCGCCATGTTTCAGGCGCTCTTTTTGATGCTTGGCATCATCATGATACCGGTTAGCTTTACGTCAATCAAAAACCGTTACCGGGAGTATGAATATCTGCTTGTATCGGAGGAACTGGACATTGCAGTCGTGAAAAATAAAAGCAAGCGGAAAAAACTCGCTTCCTATGCTTTAAGCGAGCTGCAGTGTATGGCGCCGGTCCAGTCACATAAGCTGGATGGATATCATTCCAATCCGCAGCTGAAAGTACATGATTATTCTTCAGGAAATCCGGAACATACGATTTACAGCATGATCTTTGCGAGCCAGGGGATGCTGCAGGAAGTAAAGGTCGAGCCGTCGAAGGCGATGCTGGATGAAGTGAAGATGCATCATGCAAGCATAGTATTTTTGGATTAGGTGTACTTAGAAACGATTTTTTCGCAAAAAGGCAATAAATTTGACTTCTGGCGACAGAATTGACATTGTGTTGCGTTTTTGGGGTTCCCGAAATATCTTGGTTAGCCAGGGGATGTGGCTAAGCGGACGACTCTGCGTGTGGGCAGGGGATGTGGCTAAGCGGACGACTCTGCGGGCTGTGGCCAGGGGATCCGCCGGGAGACACACCTTGGGCG
>CANOET010000185.1 GCA_947564835.1 uncultured Eubacterium sp.
ATATTCCCCTTCTTTTTTCATTTCTGGTACTGCATTGCTAGTACTGCATTTCTCGCCCTGGTGCCACATTGCCGGAACTGGTACTACATTTCTGGATCTGGTATTTCATTGCTGGCTCTGGTACTGCATTTCTGGATCTGGTATTTCATTGCTGGCTCTGGTACTGCATTTCTGGATCTGGTACTGCATTGTTAGCTCTGATACTGCATTGCCAGCACATCATTCAGGCGCTGTAGCCGACGTCCATTGCACAGCGCAGTGCCAGTGCCCCATCCGGTCATTTATTTCCGCCTGAACTTTCTTATCAGCGCAGCACACAGACACGCCAGCCCCGTGAATACGGAAATATACATTCCCTCTTTCAGCCACGGCGTATGGTAGGTTAGCCGGACAGTATGCCTTCCTGCATCCAGGTCCAGCGCCATATACATCACATTCGACCGGTACAGCTTTACCTTCCTGCCGTCCACAAATGCGCTCCACCCTTTGGAATAGGGGATTGCCAGGTTCAGCAGCTTCGGCGCGGCAAGCGAAATCTCCCCCGTAACCTCATCCGTCCCGATTTCTGCCTTTTCCAGCACGGTTTCCCCGCGTGCCGACAGCTGCTGTGCATAGCCGTCCATCGGGAGGCATTCCACCCGCAATGCGCGCAGCGGATAAATCCCTGCCCGGCCAAAAGACACCGTGACCGAAGTCCGCGCTTCCTGCGCATAGCCCAGGTTGACCGTGAAATCATGCCGCCCGCTGTAACAGCTGTGTTCTTTGTTATAATACGTCAGCACCTTCCGGCGCCCGTCAGATGCGGCAACTGTCAGGCGGGTATCCGGCGGGGCTTTCCAGAACCGCTTTTCCCTGCGGATGTTTTCCCGCTCCGTCTCAGACAGGTTTTCCCAGTTGGTGCGGTTATACAGCCGCAGCGGGTCATTCTCCTCCGCCCCGAAATACAGGTCGTACGCGGGCACCCCCTCGAAATCCAGCCCGTCTATGGAAAGGTATGTTTCGCTGTCCGCCAGGCCCTCAAACTCCAATGTCACGGACGCGCCCGCCTGCGTTACGACAAACCTGTCCTTCTGGATGGACACCCCGCTGTCATTGCACCGTATGGAATGTGCCCGTTCTTCGCTGTGCAGTGACAGCTGCGCCTCTTTTGCGCCGCCCGCATAGCCTTCCAATACGGCCCCCTGCAGCAGGGCCTCCTGTTTCTGCACGGCTGTAAGCGTTTCCCACACTTCTTTTGATATACAGCCGTCATAAGTATAAGCAAGCGGCAGTGCATGGTCATTCCGGAAAACCGCGCGTTCATCCAGGAACGGGCCTTCCGCCATCCGGATCTGGTCTTCGGTCAGCGCTTCCACGCCCAGCTCCATGCAAAGACGCTCCAGCGCGTCCTCCCTCGCAGCGCCTTTCAGGTTGACGGTTGCCGCATGGGAGTAGCCGTACGGCACAAAACCGGCGTCCCAGACAGGGGCCGCATAGTACCGGACGGCTGCCAGCGCCGTCAGTGCCGTCCGGTCATCATACCCGGTGTAATTCACCGCCACCTCTTCCATTTCCAGCCCCATAACCCTGCGGAACTCCTGCACAAAGGGGTTCGACAGGGACCAGTAATACTGCGTCGAGGAAGGGCCTTCCAGAATCCCTGCGTTTAACGTCAGCCCCCGCCCGCTATAACGGTAAAAATCCTCCGCCCCGTCCGCCGCGGCCGCATCCCGCACAGCCGCTGTCTCATTCGCTGTCAGATCTTCCAGCACATGGCCGGATCCCCAGCTTTGGGCCGCATAATTCCCCGCGCCCGGCGCGTTTGCATAAAACCAGAAGCTGTTGGTGCAGATGCTGGCCGCCACAAGCGCCAGCCCCGCCGCCTGCCGCACCCGGCCCGCCCGTTTTCCATCCTGCCCGCTCAGGCAGGCTGGCAGGGCCACAAACAGCAGCGCCAGGCACACAGCCGTAAAGGCCATAACCGTCCGGGAACGCTCCAGAGCCATGCATACGGCAAAATAAACAGCCTCGCCCGCCGTCACCGCCCGGCTGTCCTTCCCGCCCGGCACAAGCTCCAGCAGCGGCTGCCACATCACCGCCAGTATATAGGCGCCAAGCATCGCAAACGCCCAAGACCAGCGGTTTGTCACATACGAAAACCCGTTCAGCGCCCGGCCGAGGAACGGCACGCACATAATCAGGATACCTGCCAGAAACAGCACTTTGAGCAGATGGTTCTTTTTCCTCCAAAACAGCAGTACAACCGCTGGCAGCACCGGGGCAGCATACCCCATGCATGTCCAGTAGTCATCCCCCGTGGAAACCAGCAGGGAAGGCAACCTGCTGTAATAAGCATAAGAATAAAACAGGCTCCCCTCATCCCCGCTGGAAACACGCGCATCCGAGAAAAACAGCATGCATACCGGCAGGAAAATCCCCGCCGCCAGCAGCACGCCCAGCACAGATGCCGCGCCAATCCGCAAAAACAACAGCCGTGCCTCCCTCCTTTTTTCACGGCTCCCCCGGTAACACACTGCCAGGCGTATCAGCACATATAGGGCCGTCAGCATGGCCAGCATATAGAAAAAGTAGAAATTACTGACGGCAGACAGAAAAACAGCAAAGGCCAGCAGCCGGCCGTTTTTATTTTTCAGCACCTTCTCCACCCCGGTCAGCAGCAGCGGGAAAAAGACCATCGGATTCAGGAAAAACGAGTGCCTTTGCGCATTAAAAAGCGCCCAATAGCAGAAGACATACGTCAGAGAACCGGCAAGTATGCCATACATTTCCAAGCAACCTGTCCCCGGGCGGTCTGCTGCCGGGCTGCCCGCCTCCAGACAGAACATACAAAACAGCAGCCCCGCAAAATAAAGGCGCAGCAGAATGATGGCATTATAATACAGGTGCATGTACCGCACCGGAACGAAAACAGCCCCCAGCGTAAACGGGTCACCGACCGCATAATAATGGAACGCCTGCAGCACATCACTGCCTTCCCCGATATTAAAATCCCACGCCGGAAAGGCCAGACCATGCCCGGCAAGAAGCTCTTTTAAAACCGCGCGCAGGTATCTGGCATAATATACAAGCGCCTTATAATGCTGCACCCAGCCGTCACCGTTCCAGATCAGCGTCCTCCCCTTGAAAAAATACCAGGAAAACACAAAAAGGGACACTGCCGCAAATAACATCGTATAACAGGCATAAAGCTTCCTCCTTCCCGCTTTCGTATGCAGCGGCTGTCCGGCAAACACATTCCGTACAAACCTGCCGCACACATTTCCAACCCCCGTCCTTCCCATCGGACCTTCCTCCTTTATCCTGAAATTCTTCATATACACCAGGCGCCCTGCAGATACCTTCCGGACAGGCAGGCCCATACAAACCTGCAGATACCTTCCGGACAGGCAGGCCCATACAGACCCGTCTCATTTCCGATCCCCGTCCCGTCCGTCCGCCTTCCCTGCCTGCTCCCGCATTCCGCTTATGCCCGGGCTGCTCTCCGCCACGATATAATGCGGCCGCTTTTTTACTTCCAGGTAGATTTTTGAGATATACTGCCCCATAATCCCCATACAGAACAGCTGGATCCCTCCGATCAGTGTAACCACGCAGACCGTCGACGCCCACCCGGCCACCGGGTCGCCCCACACCAGCCTGCGCACCGCGACCACCGCCACCGCCAGAAAAGACACCGCCGTCATCACCAGCCCGAACCACGAGGCCAGGCTCAACGGCACCTGGGAAAAGTTTATAATCCCATCCACGGCATAACAAAACAGCTTCCAAAAGCTCCATTTCGTCGTACCCGCCGCCCGGCCCGTATTCTCGTACTCCAGCCAGTACGTCCGAAACCCGACCCATCCGAAGATCCCTTTGGAAAACCGGTTGTATTCCCCCATCCTGACGACCGTATCCACCATTTCCCGCTTCATCAGCCGGAAATCCCGCGCACCGTCCACGATATCCGCATCCGAAATCCGGTTGATCAGACGGTAAAACTGCCTGGCGAACCAGCTCCTGACCGCAGGCTCCCCTTTCCTGGACACCCTGCGCGCCGCCACGCTGTCATACTCCCCCGACCGGAGGATCTCAAGCATCTGCACCAGCATCTGCGGCGGGTCCTGCAGGTCCGCATCCATCACCGCCGCATAATCCCCGCGCACATGGCAAAACCCCGCGTACATCGCCGCCTCCTTTCCGAAATTCCTCGAAAACGACAGGTACGACACACAGCCATCCTCTTTGGCCAGGCCACGCAGGATCTCCAGCGTACCGTCCTTAGAGCCGTCGTCGATAAACAGCAATTCATACTCCGCAGGCATGTCCTGCACTGCTTTTCTAAATTCCTGGTAAAATACAGGTATGACTTCCTGCTCGTTGTAGCAGGGGACAATAATTGACAGAAGCATAAATTCTCCTTTCCGGCCGTCTTCCGGCAGACAGCCTCCCTCATACAGACAGCCATATGTCAATACTGCAGCTCTATATGGTGTTCTCCCGGCCCTGCGCAGACTGCAATCCCAAAGCCATTGGCTTTTATGCATTCCGCCTTTTCTCCATCCACATAAGCTTTCCATTTCCTGCCATACGGAACCGCGGCGTACACGATCCGGGAATCCTCCAGTTTTACATCCATCCGGATCTCATCCCCTTCAGACGCATAGCTGATCCTGTCCTGCTTCCTTCTTTCCGTCATCCGCTCCAGCAGCTGCATCGGCTGGTCCACAATTTCCAGGCTGTCAAAAGAATAGGTGCCGGCACGCCCGAACCTGACTGTATATCCGCTGCCATGCTCACTGCGGTATCCAAGGTTGCACATTATATTATGGATACCCGAATAGAGGGTACTGGATACACTCCTTACCTGAAACGTCCTTTCCTGCGTTTCATCCGACACGGTAAGATCTGCGGTATCAGACCCTCTGTACCGCAGATCCCCAATCTTTAAATACCGCTCCGTCCCTTCTGCCGGTTCCGCAGAAATATGTACCCATCCGCCTGCCTCTGGTACGGTCACCTGCCTGCCGTCTGCCCGCACGCCTTCCGAACAGCCATCGATTTTTGCCTCCATGCATGTATCCGTAAATTCCAGGCAGTCCGTCTCTGTCCGGGCTGCACCCTCTGCATCCGCCTCCAGTACACACGCCTGCTGCTTCTGTGCGGCTGTCAGCCCGTTGTAGTCTTCCTGGCTGATATAAGAATCATATGTATATACAAGCGGCAGCGCATATCTGCCCTCATAGATGCCATACCCGTCCCTGGACACCACTTTCCGGTCATAGCCGTACGGCAGGTACTCCTCATCCCCCTGCCTGACCACACAATACCTGCACCCCAGCAGCGCATCCACGATGGAACGCGCATCCAGGTCCACATAACAGATATCTGTCGATACCAGCAGCTCCATATCCCGGATAAAGGAACTGGTAACATTATGATTCGTACTGAAATAAAAGGACGTGCTATTCCTGCGGTGCAGCATGGCGGCATTCACCTTTGCCCCGCCGAACCCCAGATGGGCCGTATCGATCCTTACCCCGGACGTATCCAGCTCCTCTTCATCAAAAATCCTGTAAAACCCGTCCATACGTTCCCGGTAAACCGTGCCCGCCTTTGCATGGTTCTCAATGTCATTCCCGCCAAAAGGCGCATAAAAACCCCATGCATTCAGGATAATGCCGGCCAGGGTCAACACCTGGAAAACCCCTGCCGTTATCCTGCCGCCTTTCCGCCGGCGCGCAGCCACAAGGAAAACCGCCATACCGCCCCCCGCACACAACAGCAAAGCCACTGAAGCCACCATCTTCCCCCGGTCGCCCGCAGCCCGGAAAAAGAACGTCGGCAGCGCAAACACCAGCGTGCCCAGCGCCACAGCCGCCGCAGACTTCCACGCATGCTCCACGATCCGCGGCATCTGGTCAGTCACTATCAGGGACACGGTAAAGCCATATGCCCATACCCACCGGTTCGTCGCATATCCGAACCCGTTCAGTACATGCCCGAAAAAAGGAAACAGCAAAAACACCGTCCCCAGCAAAAACGGTATTTTTAAATACTGCTTCTTTCCCCTTTCCGCCTTTCCAAACAGCAGCGCCACTGCCAGAAGCCCGACCGCGGTATATCCAAGCGCCGCATAGTGGTCCGCACTCGCATTGACAAATGCGATGGGAAGCTTGGCATAATAAACAGGCTCATAAAACACAGGCACCTGCACCCCGCCGCCAACCCTTTTTCCAGATAACACTTCCAGGGCCGACGGCAGCAGGACCGGCAGCGCTGCCAGGGCCGCCCCCAGATACAGGATTACAAACCTGCCGGCCATGCATAGCAGATGCTTCCGGCGCAGCCCCGTCCCAAACAGCATGAAATAACGTACTGCTGCATAAACAACCATCAAAACCGACAGCATATAAAAAAAATAAAAACTGGCATATGCCGCCGCAATACAAGAAAGGATAAAAACGCCTGGCCTCCCTTCTTCTATCACCAGATCTATCCCCAGAAGAACCAGGGGAAAATAGACCAGCGGGTTCAGAAAAAACGGGTGCAGCACAGACACCACAACCGTATAAAAAGAAAACACATAAATCAGCGCACCCGGCAGTATCCTATCATTCCGATATCCGTGATGGAGGCAATAAATCCCAAACACTGCCCCTGCCAGATACATCCTGAGAAATACCAGCCCCACATATAAAGCTTCCGTATACTGTTCCGGCACAAAAACCGCCAGCAGGTTCAGCGGGTCGCCCAGACCATAATAATGCAGGGTAGCGACCACATCCCCTCCCAGCCCGATACAAAGGTCCCAGTCCGGAACAGACAGCCGGTGCTGTACAAAAACCCTGTGCAGAATCTCCCGCAGCCACCTTCCATAATACATAAGAACCGTATAATGCTGCTGCAATCCGTCACCGGTCTGGTATTTTGTGTAAAATATCAAGGACCTTTGTTCACAAATATGCAGCGCATAGACACAAAGGCATGCCGCCAGAAAAACCATACTGTAAGAACGTATCCACTGCAGCTGGTTCTCCCGCCGGCCGTACCGGCATTCTTTCATTCTTACCCCTTTCCGGCAGCGGACTTCCCCTTCTTTCCGCCTTTTCAGGGGCTGTCCGTCATATAGCCGCTATTCAATCCTGATCTCAACCATTAGTAATAATCTGACATTTTAATAATGATTACACCATCCCGCACCTGCACATACCCTTCATCCGGGTAAGACGGCATATCTCTCGAAATCTCCCTTGCATGCACAATGCTCTCCCAATCCGCCCGCTGCCAGCACACGCCGAAATGGTTCTCAATCATCCTGACCAGACGGTTCGGCTGTTCATTCACCCTTTCCCAGCACGATACGCCGATACTAAGGTCCGCGTCCGTGTCAAAACACGCCCGGTTAACCTGCGGCGAATAATCCCCAACAAACACCACCGGCAGCTGCGGCTGTGTACCAAGCCCCAGCCGGTCCACCTGGGAAATGACCTTTTGTACAACAGCCATATCCATCTTATCCTTCATATCTTCCGTATACCACAGCCGGAATGTATCCCCCAGCTGTCCCCAGATACCCGCTGCCGCAGCAAAAGCCAGCGCCAGGCACATGCACCGTTTTTTCAGGCTGCTGCATGTATCCGCCTGCATCCCCTGTTTTTTCAAACTGCTGCATGTATCCGCCTGCATTCCCTGTTTTTTCAGACCGGCATCTATGTCCGCGTTCATCCCTTGTTTTTTCAGACTGACATCCGTATCCGCCTGCTCCCTGCCCGTCTGCTCCAGCACAAACATCAGCAGAAATGCCATAACAAACGGATACGCCAGCTGCGAACGTATCACCGTCTCCGTCCCGACATAAACCGTAAGCATATGCGCTGCCGCCCAGACCACCGCCACAGACGCCGCATACAGGACCTTATGCATCCAGGCCTTTTTTTCAAAAAACAGCACCCGCAGCACCAGCAGCGCCGCAAAAACTGCCCCGACCCCCATCAGCCACGAATACTGGACGCCCAGGCCCAGATGGCTTTTTACAAAATATACCGCCAGGCAGCGCAGGATCTCTTTTGTCTCCCGCACACCCCATACGACCTGCCCGGTCAGGTAGTCGTCCGGCATAAAAAACCGGTTGGTAACCACCGTATTGCAGACAAAAGCCGCAAGGAAAACCCCGGCCATCCATGCCAGCCTGCGCAGCTCTTCCCCGGCTGCAAATCTGCCTGCAGACGATGACAGGCGGATCAAATATACCCCTGCACATAATGCCAGAAACAACGGGACAAACGCCTGATAAGAAGCAAACGCCCAGACCAGCAGAAGCGTTTCCAGCACGAATAAACCCGGCTTGCATAAACCCGGCTTGCAGCGCTTCCCTTTGCGGTACCATCCATCAACAGAAAACATCATCTGGAACAGCGCCGCCGTAAATACAACCAGAAACAGCGCCCAGACAGTATGCATCATATTTACACTTCCTTAAGAAAAACCTCTAGTTCCTCCGGTGTCCCAAGCACATGC
>CANOET010000186.1 GCA_947564835.1 uncultured Eubacterium sp.
GTCGAAGGCTTGACCAGAGAGGTCATAGGCCGGGGAGAGATGGAAGAGATCGGATAGAATTCTGTATGAAGTTTTGAGGGTACATTTTTTGAAGTGATAGCTTGGGATTTATAGGGGTGTAGTTCATCGGTAGAATAAGAGTCTCCAAAACTCCAGAGGAGGGTTCGATTCCTTCCACCCCTGTTAAAAGAATCATTGAGAGAACCTGGTTGGGATAAACCAGGTTTTTTTGTCCTTCTGATGCCAAAATGTGGCTGAAATGATTTATGATAAAGATCATGCATATGAAATGGAAACAGGAGGAACTAAGGAACAATATGGAACATCAAAACGAATGGATCAGCAATGACCTTATCAAAACAAACCTGATAGAAAATTACAGACGCTATTATCATTTGGCATACCGTTATGTAAAAAACGAATCAGATGCATTGGATGTTGTGCAGGAAGCGGCTTATAAGGCAATGGATCAATGCAATACATTGAAAAATCCGGATTATGCAGGCGCCTGGATTTGCAGGATTGTTATGAATGAAGCTTATAATGTACTGCGTAAAAAGCAAAAAGAAGAGTATCAGCCGCAAGAAGCCGAACCGTGTACGGAAGATCATTATGTGGATTTGGATTTGCAGCAGGCGATTTTACAATTAAGGGAGGAAGAACAGACGGTCATCTATTTGCGTTATTTTGAAGACAGGCAGCTGGATGAAATTGCAGAAATCACAAAGGAAAAACTAAGTACCGTTAAAAGCCGGCTGTATCGCGCGGTGGGCAAGCTGAAAATGGCATTGGCGGACTAATGGAGGCAAAGCAAGCTGAAAATGGCATTGGCGGACTAATGGAGGTAAATTTTGAGGATGGACAGAACGGATTTTTTGGGGTATCATATGATAACAGGAATCATGTTTGTGATTGGTGCGTTGTTTTTTTGCTGGTTTTGCTGGCCGGCTGTATGCAAAGGAATGTTGAATACAGGCAATTTATGTGGTATGGCGATATCGGCGCTCATGATGTTTTGCGGTTTGTTCTCACAGAAAGCAGGCTCTTTTGTTGCAGCGTTATGGCAGAAAAAACCGATGCGGCCATTTTTTATCGTTGCGGCAGTATGCATTTGCCTGGGGCTGGTTCTGATGATCGCAGCTTCGATTGCGATCCGGAACGCTTCTTCCAGGAAAATACCGGATCAGACGCCGGCAGTCGTATTGGGATGTGCCGTAAAAGGTACGCGCCCAAGCAGAGTGCTGCGGGAACGAATTGAAGCAGCTGAAGTTTATTTACGCGAACATCCGCAGGCTGTCTGTGTCTTATCAGGCGGACAGGGCAAGGGAGAAGAAATTTCAGAAGCAGAATGCATGTACCGCGAGCTGGTCCGCGCAGGTATTGACGGCAGCCGCCTGTATTTGGAAGCGGAGTCTGTCAATACAAGAACGAACCTGGAAAACTCGAAAAAAATTTTAGACAAGCTGGAATTGTCCGGCCCTCTTACGGTGATTTCCAGTGAGTTTCATCTGTACCGCGGCAGATATTGGGCAAAAAAGCTTGGTTTTGAAGATTATGGATACGCAGCTCATACGGACTGGAGATATCTGCCAACGTTATTTTTACGGGAAGTCATCGCAGTCGTTTACTTGTGGCTGACACAAATTTTGCATATATGAAACGAAATCTTAACAGATCTGTCATAAACAAATAAAATTTGACAACCGGCTTAAGGCTGATTATAATTAGTGATTGTTGGCAATACATATTTGAGTGTGGAGGCAATTATGGTATTTTCAAGTTTAATGTTTATTTTTCGGTTCATGCCTCTGTTTTTTTTATGTTATTTTCAAACGCCTAAGCGGTTTCGGAATCTTACGTTGTTTTTGGGAAGTATCATATTTTATGCAGTTGGTGAGCCGGTATACGTTTTTTTGATGCTGTTTACGATTTTTGCGAATTTTTGGATCTGTGTACATCTGGCACGGGAAAACAGGTCAATAAGCCGTAGATGGATACTCATTTTTGCTATGCTGCTGGACTTTGGCATGCTGTTCCTGTTTAAATATTTTGATTTTTTTGCTAAGAATCTGAACCTCGTTTTGCGGCAGGAGGCTGTCCCGCTGCTTGAGCTGACGCTGCCGCTGGGAATCAGCTTTTATACATTTCAGATTGTATCGTACGTAGGGGATATCTACAGCGGAAAAATGAAGCATCCAGGGTCGCTTTTGGAATTTGCGACTTATGTTTGTATGTTTCCGCAGCTGATCGCGGGGCCGATTGTCCAGTATCAAGAAGTGTCCAATGAATTGGAGGCAAGAAAAGTTACTCTGTGGGATGTAGAATATGGTTTGGAAGTATTTTGTTTCGGACTGGGTGCAAAAGTATTGCTGGCAAATAAAATATCTATTTTTTGGAACCAGGTGCAGGGAATTGGATATGCAAATATTTCCACACCGGTTGCCTGGATGGGAGCAGTCGCCTATTCTTTTCAAATTTACTTTGATTTCTGGGGATATTCCCTGATGGCGATCGGGCTGGGCCGTATCATGGGATTTCATTTGCCTAAGAATTTTGACAGTCCTTATATGGTAAAATCTGTGACACAGTTCTGGCGCAGCTGGCATATGACATTAGGGCGGTTTTTCCGCGAATATGTATACATTCCCCTGGGCGGCAACCGGAAAGGAAGCCTGCGGATGCTGCTACATATGCTGATTGTATGGTCGTTAACCGGACTATGGCACGGCGCCAGCTGGAATTTTGTGCTGTGGGGGCTTGGTTTCTTCGTGCTCCTTGCATTGGAAAAATTTATGTACGGAAGATTTCTGGAAAACAGCAGGATCATCGGTCATCTTTATATCTGGATTTTAATTCCGGTGACCTGGGTCGTATTTGCGATTTCAGATTTTCCGCAACTGCTGATTTATCTGCAGCAGCTGGTTGGCGTACATTTGCAGCCGGTACTGGTCAGTACAGAGCAGCTGCATCGATATATACAGGAATACGGGCCCCTGTTTTTGATCTGCGCGTTTTGTTCCACAAGGCTGCCGGAACGGATTTACCATAGAATCCGCGGCGGGCTGGTCATTATTTTGGCGGCATGCGGCGTTTTCTGGATGAGCGTATATGAGCTTGCGAATGGGGCAAATAATCCATTTCTTTATTTTCGATTTTAATAAATGGAGAGATGGGTTCTATGGAAGGTCAGATATTTCTGACAGGAAACAAAATTGTCAGAAGTCAGGAAAGATAAGGTTATAATATGAAAATATGGAAATGGTTTATAAAATGCCCAATGCTGTTTTTACTGTTAGCCGGATGGATTGGGCTGGCGGCGTTTACATGGTCTGAAGACCGTATGCCAAAGAAGCTGGGATGGGAGTTAGTAGAAACGCCTGCATTTACGGCGTTGCTGGAGCCGGAGGTGCCGGATGCGGTTTTGGATGATCCGGATCTCGACCTTGATGAGGAGGAGACCGTTCTGGCCTCAGCATCCGGGCCGCAAAATGCAGACGCCGTAAAAGACGATGCGGCAAATGCCAAAGAGCAGAAGCATACGGCTGATGGCAGCGGTTCAGGTGATAAAAACAGCGCAAATCACACGATAAAGGGTGAAAAGGATCCTGCGGAAACAGGCGCGGCAGATTCTGCAAAGCAGGCAGAAAAAGAACAGGATCAGGAAATCGGCGTAACCAAATTTATTACATATGAAAAGAAAAAGACCGAATCCAGATATTACTCAGACCCTGGCAAAAAAGCGCTGACTACCGATTTTTCTTATCAGAAGGTGGATCAGGATTATTTTGATGATGCAGTCTTTATCGGTGATTCAAGAACCGTAGGCATGCAGGACTATTCCGGCCTTGAAAATGCGCAGTTTTTTGCAAAAACAGGAATGAACGTCTACGATGTTCTGGAAGACCCGTTCCTGACAGATCCAAAGACCGGAAAAGAGGTCAGTGTGGCGCATATGCTCAAAACCTATCAATACGGCAAAATTTATTTTATGGTAGGCATTAATGAGCTTGGCACAGGCAATACAGGTACCTTCCAGAAAGCTTATGCCCGTGTATTACAGAAATTCCGCAAATGGCAGCCGGATGCTGTGATTTATATCCAGGGGATTATTCCGGTCAGCAAAGCGAAGGCCTCAGAAGATGAAATATTCAATAATATCAATATCAATGATAAAAATGTGGCAATTGCACAGCTGGCGGACGGGAAGGATATCTTTTATCTGGATGTGAGTAAAAAACTGACGGACAAGGGAGGGTATTTAAAGGCAGATTATACTTTTGATGAAGTACATATGTATGCGCAGTATTATAAATTGTGGACGGATTTTCTGATGAAACATGCCGTGGTGCGTTAATGATGCCTTATCGCTTAAGCGATAAGGCTGTTTTTATGGGGATATGATACTCTTGATTTTCTGTTATGTAAATTAGTAAAAAAATCATTGACAATCTCAAAATTATATGCTATTGTGTATTAGTACTAGTGATACACACAGTACATACAATACATCTTATGACACACCACACACCGAATGCAGCTGACAAAAGCAACCGCACAGTACCTTTCCCAGCCTGTGCATCGGGTATGCAAGATACGGTATGTGAATCATCCACACACAAACTTCCAAATGATCCATACATTTGCGGATGTCAGCTGCAAAATCAGAATCTAACAAATTAAAATATACTGAAAATGACAGAACCGGACAGAGAAAATGGGCTGTGCCGGACAGATAGCGGGTCTTTAATAGGAAAGGAGGAATGCTACATGCTGGAATTAAATTACCGGGATGCAAGGCCCATTTATGAACAGATCAAGGACGGCCTGCGAAGGCTGATTCTTTCGGATGTGATCCGGCAGGATGAAAAGCTGCCTAGTGTCAGGGAGCTGGCGAGCCAGCTGGCGATTAATCCGAATACGATACAAAAAGCGTACCGTGAGCTGGAACAGGAAGGTTATGTATATACGGTGTCTGGCAGGGGGAGTTTCGCCGCGCCTCTGAGTGATGTACGCGCAGGCAGGCAGGAGACGCTGTTTGCACAGTTCGATGAAGCGGTTACAGAACTGCTGTGCTTAAAGAAAGATCCAAATGAGCTGAAACAGAGAATCGACCAATTGCAGCAGGGAGGTGCGGATCAATGATAGAAGTAATTAATGTTACAAAACGGTTTGATACATTTACGGCTTTGGACCATGTGAATATGCATGTGGACCAGGGGGCGATTTATGGGCTGGTGGGGCCGAACGGTGCGGGGAAGTCAACGATTATCCGCCATATTACAGGCGCCTACCGTCAGGATGAAGGAGAGATACGGGTAGGCGGGCAGATGATTTATGAAAATGCTGCGGTAAAAGCAACGGTTGCCTATATTCCAGATGATATTTTTTACTTTAACCAGGCGAATCTGATGGATATGATGAAATTTTACAAAGATATGTATCCGTCTTTTGATCCGGCGTTATTTGAACGGCTGCAGGAATGTTTTCCGTCGGTGAACCGTAAGCGTGCCATCCGCAGGCTGTCCAAAGGGATGCAGAAACAGGCGGCTTTCTGGCTGGCGATCTGCTGCAGGCCGAAGCTGCTGATTCTGGATGAACCGGTAGATGGCCTGGACCCGGTGATGCGCAGGCAGATTTGGAGCATTTTAATGTCGGATGTGGCGGATCATGGTACGACGGTGCTGGTATCTTCCCATAATCTGCGGGAACTGGAAGATGTCTGCGACCATGTGGGGATTATGCATCATGGCAAGGTCATTATGGAAAAATCACTGGATGACCTGCAGGGCAGTGTATCCAAGATCCAGGTGGCATTTGACAGCGAAACGCTGCCGGAGCTGCCAAAAGGGCTGGAAATCCTGCACCGTTCGCAGGCAGGGCGGGTGCATACGATGATTATCCGGGGAGAACAGCGGCTGATCCGGTCACAAATCTCTTCTCTGCAGCCGATTTTGCTGGATATCCTTCCTCTGACGCTGGAGGAGATTTTTATATACGAGCTGGGAGGTGCTGAGTATGAAGTCAAAGATATCCTTATTTAATAAAGCGGTTTTTAAAAAGAACCTGACAAGGGGATGGGTGCTGTGGGCAGGATTGCTGGTATTTTATATACTGGTGTTTCCGCTGAACATGTATGGCAGGCTCTCTGAGATGGCCCGCTACCAGACGTATCACCAGGATCCAGATGTGGCCCTGCCGGTCATCTTCCGATTTTTGATGATTACAAACGTATGGTCGGCGATGCGGACGCTGGTGCCGTTTTTTGCAATTGCGGCGCTGCTGTGTGCGATGCATGTTTTTTCTTACTTATTTACAGCCAGAAATTCGAATATGATGCATACGTATCCGGTCAGCAGGGTTACCCTGTTTTTTACGAATTTTGCTTCCGGCATTTTGTATCTGCTTGTACCGCTTGCCGCTGCGGGCATTCTGACGCTGGCAATCGGGGCATTGAAAGGCGCGGTGAATGCTGAGGTAATGAAATATTACGGCATCTGGTTTTTGACCGTATTTGTGGAAAACCTGTTTTTCTTTAGCATGGCAGTCTGTGTGCTGATGTTTGTAGGAAATATCATTGCCGTTCCGGCGCTGTATCTGGTTTTAAATTTTTTATATGAGGGATGTGTGTTTATTGCATCATCTATGATACAAGCCGTTTGCTATGGAATGAACGATGATGTGTATCTGAGAGGATTTGGTGTGCTTACGCCGATGGTTTATTTAAGGCGTGTAGGGCTTAAGAATAACTATTCCTATCAAGATCCGGGATATACGTTACAGCGGATGAATGTGCTTCCTGCTTATCTGGCTGCAGCAGTTCTGTTCGCGGTGGTTGCGCTGATTGTATATGAAAAGAAGCATATTGAAACAGCCGGAGACGTAATTACCGTAAATTGGCTGAAACCGATTTTCCGCTGGGGGATGGCAATTTGTACGTCATCTCTGGGGGCGTTGCTTTTATGTTATTCCTTTTTTAACAAATCATTTGCATCTGTTTTGATCAGTGTGGCAGTGGTTGGCATAATCGTGTTTTTTATTGCGCAGATGCTTTTGGACCGCAGCATCCATGTATTTACAAAACGAAAGATCCAGGAATGCCTGCTTTATACGGCGGTGGTCTGCGGATGTTATTTTGCGCTGGATCTGGATGTACTGGGCCTGGAAAGAAAAATTCCGGATACAGATGAAATTACGGCTGTCCGGATGGATGGCAGTATCCGGCTGTTTGCAACGCAGGAAGAAGAAATCTCCTGGGTGAATGGAATCCACAGGCAGATCGTAGATGCAAAAAAAGAATTCGAACGCAAAATAGCAGACGGAACAGAAATGACACAATATGCCAGCTTTGAATATTTATTAAAGGACAATTCAATCATAAAAAGAAGATATGAAATTCCTGCGGATGATGAAAAGGATAGTGTATTCGGTCAGATCATGGAACATGCAGGCAGGGAAGAAGTGATCCTGAAAGAAATGTTTGGCATTCACTATCCAAAAATCGAAGTATATGGGGGGAAATGGATTACAGCAGCTGCAGATACGCAGAGCGGGGAAGACAGCGAAACGGCGGCGTATAGCAATGAAGTGCGGATATCTGAAGCAGATGCGAAACAGCTGTATGAAGCGGTGAAGAAGGATGTGGCGGATGGGAATTTACGTGTGGATGACCAGTGGAAAGATACAGAAGCCACCACGCCCTATCATGGGGATTTAATTTTGGAAGTACGGGATGAAGAAGGTTTTCTGGAAGTGTTTAATTACAACGCAATTGAGGAGTACTGTGACCATTCTCTTCCGAAAGACGGACAGGTCATGATTTATGTAGATGAAAGATTTACGTGCCTGCGGGAGAAGCTAAAGGAGCTTGGGTATCTTTCTGAAAAGGAGCCATAATGGAATCTAAAAAACTGTCAAAAATTTTATTCTCTTTTTATTTTCTTGCTCTGATATGGATCATTCTGTTTAAAATGCAGATGCCTTTTTCACAGTTTGGAATCAGGCGCAGTATCAACCTGATTCCGTTTGCGGAGTCAGTGGTTGTGGACGGTAAGATTTATGTAAAGGAAATTGTGGATAATATCCTGATTTTTGTTCCGTTTGGTGTATTTGCCTGTATGATCGGGCGGGAAAAAAACTGGCTGCAAAGGCTGGCGCCGGTGTTTTTCACGAGCCTTGCGGTGGAAGTACTGCAGTATATTTTGGGAATCGGGGCTACGGATATTACGGACCTGCTGGGGAATACGGCGGGCGGATTGCTGGGGATGGGGGTTTTTGCTGTTTTCAGAAAGTTGTGCAGGGAAAAGGTGTATCTGATTTTGAATGTTGTGTTGCTGGTTGGGGCGGTTGGGGCCGGCATGCTTTTAGGGATGCTGGTGTTGGTAAATGCAAGCTGATTTGAGGAAGATTGGAAATTACGAAGCAGGGGAGGGTGGCTAAGCGGACAACTCTGCGGGCTGGGGCCAGGGGACGCGCCGGGAGACACACCTTGGGCGGACTGG
>CANOET010000187.1 GCA_947564835.1 uncultured Eubacterium sp.
CATCCGGCGTCCGCATAGCCACTAAAAAACGCAACACAATGTCAAAAGTGTTTCTCTCCTGGTTCATCCAGAGCAACATCCTTGTATTCAGACGCCGGCAGCCGCTGACCTGCTGTTATGGCTGCTCCTGCTTGACGGCATTCGCCAGCCCGCATTCCGGACATGCCGGTTCTTCTTCCTGATACATGCGTCCGCAGCGGCGGCAATATACCATGCCGTCCGCAGGGCCGTCGGAAAGCTCCCTTAGCCGGGGCGCTTTTTCCTGCAGATACCGTACAAAACGATCCAGCACTTTTGCCCATTCCTTCATTTCATCGCCCTCGAGCACACAGGGCAGCTTGTGCCTGACACCGCTGGCGTCTTCGGCAATCAGGGCCCTGTGGCTTAGCAGCCCAGAGGAAATATAGATGCCTTTGAGCACGTGCAGCGGGATCCGGTACCCGTTCATCCTTGTGCTGTAAAACAGGTTCTGCGTTGTCAGCAGCATGCCGTCCCTTCCGCTGCATTCTCTGGACGTGTCCACCATCAGAATCGGATATTCAAACCGGCTCCGTTTTTCCGCATAGGCAGAAACTGCATTGTCAATCAGTCTTGTTTCTTCCGGCCCGGCCGTTTTTGTCAGCACTTTTTGCGCCGGATAAAAATGATGCCTTGGATTTGCACTGACTACGCCGTTGACCGCATTTTCCAGGACACGTACAAATATGCTGCATTCGCCCAGGCTGATCTGTTCCAGCCGTACGGAAACGATTTCCAGCGCCTGTTTACGCAATGCCGGAAGAAAGCTTTGTGTGCAGACGGCCTGATAGACGTTCTCTGCCGCATCGCGGTCCATCGTTTTTACATTGGAAAGAATCCCCCTTAACTCCTTTTCATCCAGTTCGCTGACCCAGTCCAAGATCCGTTCTACATACGGCGCTGCGTTTTCTTTTGCAAATCCTTGTTCTTCGATTTTCCGCAGCAGGCTCATATAGTCTTTGCGGTCTTTTTTCTGCGACTGCATCAACAGGTTGCTGATCTCTTTGATTTCCAGTGTTTCACGCATTTTCCGCAGCTGTTCTTTATATGCGGCAAGGTCAATGTCTTCATAAGGCGCTAATTGTTCCAGCAGCTCCTGGTATTCCGCACGTTCCACATGCTGCGGCACGCGCTCCATAATCGCCTGGACTTCCTGGATGCCCAGCTGCGTATACAAGTCGCGCAGCCTTTCCAGAACAGCCTTTTTGGTTTCTTCGAACATGTCTTCCTTCTGCGCCTGTTCGATCATTTTTTTCAGATTTGCATAAGTCCTGTTGATTTTCTGGCTCAGTATCTGTTCCAGCTCCTGCATTTTCATCTGGTATTCATAATCCTGGATCGGGTAATACAGCTTCTCCTTCTCCTGGCTGTTTAACAGGCGGTCATTGCGGATATCACGCACCAGCGTCTTTTTCTGCAGGTCGGATAAACGGTCCAATACACCGATACGTGCAATATATTTTTCAATCCGGTCCCTGACGGCTTTGCTGTCCCTTGCCGGAACAGATGCCGCGGTATCCGTCTGCGCCTTGTGTTCCAAAACCTGGCTCTGTTCCTGTGTGACGCCCATCTGCGCTGCCTGGGCGGCTTGCTGGCGCTCATAGTCCTCAATCGGATAGTACAGCTCTTCTTTTTCGCTGTCCGTTAACAGACGGTCGTTGCGGATATCGCGCAGCAGCGTCTTCCTCTGCAGCTCGGACAGACGGTCCAGTACACTGATACGCGCATGATATTTTTCGATCCGGTCTGACACGGCTTTGGGATCACGCTGCAAAGCGGACGCGTCTTTTGCAGCCGCCTGTTTTTCCAGCTGCCGTTCGTAATCCTCAATCGGATACGACAGCGTTTCTTTTTGTGTATCACTCAGCAGCTTATCCCCCCGAATATCACGCAGCAGCGTCTTTCTCTGCAGCTGTGACAAACGTTCCAGCACACCGATACGCGCGATATATTTTTCAATTGCTTCGGCTGCGGCTTTGGCATCTGCCGCTGAAGATGCCTGATTTGACGCCTTTTGTTCTTCGAGCTGGCGTTCATAATCCTCAATCGGATACGACAGCTCCTGTTTTTCCGCGTCGCTCAGCAATTTGTCGCCCCGGATATCACGCAGCAGCGATTTCCGCTGCAGGTCTGACAAACGGTCCAGCACGCCGATACGCGCATGATATTTTCCGATCCGGTCTTCTTTTTCGCTGTCGGCTCCAAAGATCGCAGACGCAGCATGAGCCATGCTCGAACCAAAAATGGCGGATGCAGTCTGCGGCCATACGGCTTCCTGTATAGTATGTATATTCTGCCGGCCGGCAACAGGCAGCTTCAGCCTTGGATTTAACATTTTTACTCCCGTAAAAGAAAGTACTGCTTCCACCACATCCTCATAAGTAATGCGGATGCCTGACTGGTAAAATTCCAGCTTTTCTTCGGAAAAAAACGCTTCCATATCGTAAGCGCCTAAGATTTCCATGAAAATATGATCCAGCTGCTCCACATCCTGTTCTACAGAAACGCCTTTTAACGCGCCCCATTTTTCAAAAGCATACACTGCAATCGCAATCAGTTCCTCTAATTCCGGATGCTCTGACATTTCAATCTCTTCTTCTTCATCCGACGAAAGGTCGACCAGCTGCACTTCTGTTTTTTGGATATCAAAGTGGAAAAATAAAGAACGTACAACCCCTTCCAGAATAAGACGGTCGCCCATAATTACAAAACGCCCGTTCCAGACGACTTGCGCATCCATCTCTTCGATCAGACTGTTAAATACCTGTTTCTGCTCCTGATTTGCATTTATGACCAGCATTCCGGACACCTCATTTCTTTTTTTGCAGCCGTATGAACAGCGGGTACTGTGTTATGTGTTTGAACACGGATACCCAGGACGGCTTTTTGTCATTATATCTGCAACAATTGGTTTGGCCAGGTCTTATTATAGCATAGAAATGTGCGGATGGAAAGGGTTAGAAAATTTGTGGGATGCAGATCAAAGATGCTGGTTAGACAGGGGGTGGGGTTTGCCGGACGACTCTGCGGGTTGTGGCCAGGGGATGGGGCTAGCCGGACGACTCTGCGGGCGGCGGCCAGGGGATGGGGCTAACCAGTATCCATCCCCATCACAACATCATCGCAAGCACCGCCACCCCCGCCGCAGCATACATTCCATCCACAACCAGGCAGATTTTCATCCATCCGTTGCGCACCCCGCCTTTCCAATAAACAGCCGCCGCAAACACCCCGCTCCCGATCATAAACAAGGCATATCCCGCAATTAAAACCTCCGCCACCGGGGACTCAAGCGCCCAGGAAAAACCGCGAAGCGGCAGGATCGTCCATGGCAGGAACAGCAGCGCCACACAGAGAACCGTAACAGCCTTTTGTTTTATTTTGCCCATCTTCTTCACCTCCTTTCCGCCTGCCCGAAGCAAAGGCAGGATATCCAAAGGCAGCCGGCCGTGAGCAGCAGGCTTACCGGAATCCATGGTATAAATGCTATCTCAAAAGCCGGCAAATGCGCAGCCAGCCGGCCGTATTCTGCCGTCAGTGCGTAAAACGGATATGCCATAGGATCAAGGAACCATATTTTCGTATTAATTGCCAGTACCGACGGCACTATACCGGCAAGGCCCGCGCCAATGGCGAAGACGGGTATGCGGATGCAGACCGACAGCATCCAGAAGACTGACAGCATCGGCACTGCTGTTATAAAAATCAGGCCCGCTTCTTTCCATAAAAAAGCCTGCGGCAGCAAAAACGGATAGGCCTGCGTTTTGGATGCAATGGCTGCACTCAGCAGATAGATCCCAACCGCCAGCAGGATCTGCAAAGCCGCCAGTGTCAGCAGTATGAAAAACTTTGCAAGGCATAATCTGCTTGTGCTAACGGGCAGGGTCAGCATTTTCAGGATGCCCCGGTTGTTTCGTTCGGCCTGGTTCAGCATCACGGTGACGACAACCATGCATGACGGAAATAAAAACCAGCAAAACCCTAAAAACCCCTGGATAAAAAAGTTATGCTCCGGCGAAATGCCCTCTGCCTGCATTTCAAAATTCAGATGGGCATTGGCCACGGACGGTACCCATAACAGAACGGTGGCCGCAAGCAAGAGCCATATGATATGCGAACGGCGGATTTTCTGGAACTCCGCCTGCAGTAAACGGATAAAACTCATAATGAAATACCTCCTGATACTGAACTATGGTCTGTGCAAAATCTGCTGTAACAGTTCCGATAACCCATGGAACTGTTACAATCTGCTCCCATTCTTTCAAAGCTATTTACATCCATAATTTCCTAATCCTTAAAAACAGGGCCTCTGCGGCGCTAAATACAAGAGTTTCGGCTGCCCCTGCCAGCAAATAGCTTCGGACTGCCTGTGCGGATAACCCGGAAACGGTCTGAAACGGAAGCGCATATGGAAACAGCGACAGGATCCATACATCTGTCGGCAGCAGCGTAGCGGTAAATACACAGACTACGCCAATGCCGAGGGATACCCACATATTTTCGAACGCACTGGCAATTCCCAGGGATACAGAAACAACGGGAAGCGTCAGCAGCAAAGATACACCGAAATGTCTGCCTGCTTCAGCCAGCATACCCGCCGCATCCGCGCCCGGAAACCAGTAAAGCCCGCATAAAATGACCACGGCGGCTTCGATCAAAAGCGCAGCCAGGCACATTCCGGCCAGCAGGATAGCTTTTGCGGCGTACAAGCTGCTTTCCCGGATCGGAAGCATGCACATTTTCAAAATGGCATGCTCTGCATATTCCGTATGGTATAAAAGGCATGCCCCTGTGATCACCAGCAGGATATTCAGCATTGCCATCAGCTGCCAGTTTGCATCCAGCAGAATTTTCACCGGCGTTTCCGGGAGAGATAAAAACAATTCCGTACGGGCTGCCATCTGGATCACCGGAAACGCAGCCGCCAACAATGCCCCTGCCAGAAATGCGGGGCCAAACCCTGTGCGCCTGACCTTTTTGCATTCCAGCCCTATAAAATTCGGACAGCTGCTCATCGCCTGCCTCCTTTCCCGTGCTTCTGATTATCCTCGTCAATAACCGCCAAAAACGTATCTTCCAGATTTGCGGACGGATATCCTTTTGCGGCTGCATCCTCCCGCAGCTGTTCCAGCGGGCCTTCAAATAGCAGGCGCCCATGATTTAAAATGCCGATGGTATCCGCCATAAGCTCCACTTCTGACAGCAGATGGGATGACACCAGCACGGTGCAGTCAAACCGCTGCGGCAGGGAACGGATCAGCGTGCGGATTTCGTGAATGCCAACCGGGTCCAGCCCGTTTGTCGGTTCATCCAGAATCAAAACCGGCGGCTGCCCGATCAGCGCACTGGCCAGCCCGAGCCGCTGCTTCATGCCAAGCGAATATTTTTTTGCCAGACGGTCTTTAAACGGCGCCAGCCCGACCAGCTCCAGCGCTTCGCTGACACTGGATTTCTCAAGTCCGAGGATACTGCGTACCAGCTCCAGGTTTTCTTCCCCGCTGAGATTGCCGTAAAAAGCAGGCGCTTCGATAAATGATCCGATTTCTTTTAAAATCGTTACCCGGTCCTTCGGATAACTCTTTCCGCCTATCGTGAACGACCCTGCTGTGGGCCTTAAAAGCCCCAGAAACATTTTCATCGTTGTCGATTTTCCGGCGCCGTTCGGCCCAAGAAAGCCGTAAACCCCGCCTTTTGGGATGTGGATATCCAGATTCGATACAGCGGTAAAGCCTGCGTATACTTTGGTCAGTTTTTGGGTTTCAATCATATTCATGTATGCATTCCTCCTTTCGGCTGATACAGACAGCATACCTGGCCAGCCTTATAGTTACCTTCCCGTTACCTTAAATCTTCCTTATATTTTTTGCTGGCAGCACAAAAATGTAACAATTATGGTATAATAAAAAATGCAAGGACAGACCCAGGACGCATTGCTTTATATGGACTGATGCGGACAATAGCGATGCAGACATGAATAATACTGACATGCATGATAAACAGAAAGGATATTACTATGAATGACAGCTATCTGAAATCCAAATCCATCCTGCTTGTAGACGATGAACAGGATCTGCTGGATCTGGTTGTTTCGATTTTAAACGAGGGCGGATTCCGGCACATCACGACTGCAGCAACCGTAAGACAGGCGCTTTTACTTGCCAGGCAGTCTCCGCCGGCCCTGGCGGTACTGGATGTGATGCTGCCGGACGGCAACGGGTTTGCACTGATGGAGCAGTTAAAACAGCTGGGGGATTTTCCGGTTCTGTTTTTAACCGCACGCGGCGAAGATGAGGATAAATTCAAAGGGTTCGGGCTTGGCGCTGACGACTATATCGTAAAACCGTTCCTGCCGAAAGAACTGCTGCTTCGGATCACGGCCATCCTAAGAAGAAGCTATAAAGAAAGCCCCCCGCTTGTCCGGCTGGCAGACAGTGAAATCGATTTTTCCCGTGCGCAGGTGCAAAAAGGCCAGGAGCTGTTTTCGCTGACCGCAAAAGAATATGCGATTTTAAACGCTTTGTACCGGAACGCCGGACGGATTGTCACGATCGATACGCTATGTGAAGCCGCCTGGGGCGATAATCCATATGGCTATGAAAATTCCCTGATGGCACATATCCGCCATATCCGGGAAAAAATCGAGCAAAACCCTTCCCAGCCGGTATCGCTTGTAACCGTCCGGGGGCTTGGCTATAAGCTGCTTGTAAAAGAACACTGAAAGGAAACCCTGATGAAAAATATCCCAAAGCTCATCCGGCGTTTTGCCGGAATCCTGTTTTTCAGCCTTTTATTGCTGATCATCCTGAATGTCTGTCTGCTGTCAGTGATTGCGCTGCAATATACGTCCAATGCCAGCCCCTGGCAGACCGCAAAAGAAACCGCAGACGCCATACAGGCAACAGACAGCGGCATTGGCCTGCCCGGCCAGATCACGCGCCGGCTGGTATCCGACGGCATCTGGGCCGTTTTCATTGACAACGATACCCGCCAGATTGCCTGGCAGACAGAAAACATACCGGAAAACATCCCCCGCAGCTATACACTTTCCGATATCTCCAGCCTGACCCGCGGCTATCTGCAGGACTACCCCACATTTCCAGGAGAATCTCCCTACGGGATCCTGATACTTGGCTACCCAAAACACAGCTTTTGGAAACATCTGTGGCCAAGCTGGGACTACCAGCTGATCGCTGATTTTCCAAAGACCGTACTGGCCGTACTGGCCATCAATGCCGCTGTTATTTTTATCATCTACGCAGCCGCAAACACAAAACTGTTAGCATCCGCCGGCCCGCTGATCAGCGGCATCCAGGCGCTTGCAACCAAAGAACCGGTCCATATCCCGGAAAAAGGGCTGCTGTCTGAAATAGCCGCCAATATCAACCAGACATCAGAAATCCTGCAGTCCCAGGCTTACCAGCTGCGCCGCAAAGAAACCGCAAGGGCAAACTGGATCGCCGGCGTGTCCCATGATATCCGCACTCCGCTGTCCATGGTAATGGGTTATGCCGGACAGCTTGCAGATTCTCCCCGTTTATCGGCAGAAGAACGCCAAAGAGCCGCAGGCATCGTAAGGCACAGCGAACGCATGCGCAATCTGATCAGCGACCTGAACCTGGCATCCAAACTGGAATACAATATGCAGCCGCTGCACCTGTCGCACATCAATATCATTGCCGTCGTACGTCAGGCCGCGGTAGATTTTATCAATATGGAGACCGCAGACAAGTACCCGGTTCAATGGGAAACAGAGGAAGGGCTGCCAGCCTGTTATGCAGCTGCGGACAAAGGGCTGCTAAAACGCGCCGTCTGCAACCTGATCTGGAACTGTATCCGCCACAATGCGCAAGGGTGTACGATTTTTATCCGCGTCGCACTTGTACGGCAAGTGTCCGGCCGCCGGGACACAGCTGATGCAGCTGCGGGATGCGGCAAGGCCACTGTTGATGCAAAACCTGCTGGCAGCAATATGTGCTGCATTGAGGTTTCCGACAATGGATGCGGTGTGCCGGATGAACAGATCGAACAGCTGAACCATGCGCCGCATTATATGATGTGCGATGAACAAACCGACAGGCAGCAGCATGGGCTCGGGCTTTTGATTGTCCGCCAGGTTGCGGCATCGCATGGGGGAAGTGTTGTGATTGGACACAGTTTACATGGGGGATTTTCTGTAAAAATACTGCTTCCGGAAGTCGATATAAAAGCGGCTTCCCGAAAGGTCCAGGTTAGCTAGGGGATGTGGCTAACCGGACGACTCTGCGGGATGCGGCCGGGGAGATGTGGCTAACCGGACGACTCTGCGGGATGCGGCCAGGGGATGCGCCGGGAGACACACCTTGGAAGGACGTTTGAGGGGCGCTTTTAGC
>CANOET010000188.1 GCA_947564835.1 uncultured Eubacterium sp.
AAAATGCAACCGGCGGGAATCGAACCCACATTACAGGAGTCGGAGTCCTGCGTTCTATCCGTTAGACTACGGTTGCAAAATCTGTTATATATTATAACATGGTTTTCCAAAAAAGAAAAGACTAAATTTCTAACAATATTATTTTATTCTGCCGCCTTGTTTTTGGCAAATCTATCAAACGCTGGTTCTCCGATCCCCGGAAACGCAGGCTGATATTTTTCTCTGCCTCATGAAATTCTCCGTCGACAAGCACATCTATCATAGAAAGCATCTCGTCAGTAACCTCGCATCTCGCACGGCTGTCTCCGGCCAGGTCTGCCTCATATGTATAGCCCGTATAGCACCAGATATCTTTCTGCGGAAAATGCTCCCTCACCCGCCGCAAAAGCTTCACCAGCTCCCGCTGGTTCTCCGGCTCAAACGGTTCCCCGCCAAGCAGCGTCAGCCCTTTGATATAATCATGGCTGAGCGCGTCCAGAATCTGCTGTTCAGCTGCTTTTGTATAGGGGCTTCCGTAATGAAAATCCCATGTTTCCGGCTGAAAGCAGCCTTTGCAGTGATGGGTGCATCCAGACACGAACAGAGAAACCCTGACGCCGATGCCATTTGCGATGTCGGTTGTTTTGATTGTTCCGTAGTACATTTGCGAAGCCGCCTTCCTTCTTCTTATTGCGATTGAAATGCAGGCTTATTATAACTGATTATGGGCTGTAAAACAAGATATTTTGAGAAATTCTTTTATATTTTTGCCAGGGGATGTGGGTGGCTCTGAGGGATGTGGATGGCTCTACGGGATGTGGCTAAGCGAACGACTCTGCGGGATGTGGCCAGGGGGTCCGCCTAGCCACATCGCAGAGCCGCCCAGCCACATCCTCCCTGCATACAAAAAACTTCCCGACTTCCCGCCTAAAATTTGACAAACAAATTCTCCTCATGTAAAATAAACGCATCTGTCTGCCACGACACCGCAAACACGCAGACAGACCTACACACAACGATCAGAAAGGAGATCCATTATGAGTTTTCATTTTGTCAGGGAGCTTCCCACTCCTGCTGTTGTAAAAGAAATGTATCCGATCCCTCCCGAGCTTGCCGAAATCAAAAAAGAAAGGGACCGCATGATTTCTGATGTTCTTTTAGGAAAAGACGACCGTTTCCTCGTTATTATCGGGCCTTGTTCGGCAGACAGGGAGGATGCTGTCTGTGATTATGTAAGCCGTCTGACAGCTGTCCAGGAAGCAGTCAAAGACCGTGTCATTTTAATACCGCGCATTTACACGAATAAGCCGCGTACCACCGGCGAAGGCTATAAGGGAATCGTGTCCCAGCCAAATCCGGAAGAAGCGCCGAATATGCTCAACGGCCTTTTGGCAATGCGCAAAATGCATATCCGCGCGATTCAGGAAAGCGGGCTGACAGCCGCAGATGAGATGCTTTACTGTGAGAACTGGAGCTTTGTAGACGACCTGTTATCCTATGTTGCCATCGGCGCGCGTTCTGTAGAGGACCAGCTGCACCGTCTGACCGCGAGCGGCTTTGATGTTGCATCCGGAATGAAGAACCCGACCAGCGGTGATTTTTCTGTTATGCTTAATTCCGTGTATGCCGCCCAGCATCCGCACCATTTTATTTACCGGAATTATGAGGTGGATACAAGCGGCAATCCGCTGACGCACGTGATTTTGCGCGGCGCTGTGAGCAAACACGGCAATACGGTGCAGAATTATCACTATGAAGACATTATGCGGCTGCTCGAACGCTATGACAGCATGCAGTTAAAAAATCCGGCTGCTATCATTGACGCTAACCATGCCAATTCCAACAAGCTTTTTAAAGAACAGATCCGTATCGTAAAAGAGGTCATGCATAACCGTATCGTATCGCCGCAGATCCGTTCCCTGGTCAAAGGCGTCATGGTGGAGAGCTATCTGGAAGAAGGCGCACAGCATATCGGCGACCATATTTATGGAAAATCCATTACAGATCCATGTCTTGGATGGGAAGATTCTGAGAAGCTGATCTATACGATTGCAGAAATGAACCATTAAAGGCCGCACGGGAGATTGGGACTGCGGACGCGTTCCTGTGCCTTATTCCCGCGGATGTGCCTTCGTATATTCCTCCCGCACAGATACGCGGTGCATTTTCGCATATGCCTGTGCAGCCGACAGATCCGCAAATCCCATCATCTCCTGAACGGCATACAAATCTGCCCCATTGTTCACCAGATGCGCTGCAAAGGAATGACGCAAGGTATGGGGCGTAATCTCCCCCTGAATGCCTGCCGCCTTTGCATACTGTCTGACCAGCTTCCAGAACCCCTGGCGGCTCATCTGCTGTCCGGACAGATTTGTAAACAGCAGCTGCTGCGATGCATCCCGGACCATGGACGGCCTTGCATGTTCCAGATATTCTTCCAATGCCCGCCTGGCAGACCTGCCAAACGGGATCACGCGTTCCCGTCTGCTCTGGCTGCACAGCAGATATTCCATCGGCAGATTGACATCCTCCACCCGAAGCTGGATCAGTTCGCTGACCCGGATGCCTGTCGCATAGAGCAGTTCCAGCATCGCGCGGTCACGTATGCATTTTACAGAATTTCCGTCCGGCTGTTTTAACAGCCTCACCGTCTCTTCCGGTGTCAGCACATGCGGAATTTCCTTTTCAATATGCGGCGCTTTTAGCTGCAGCGCCGGATTCTGTGGAAAAGCGCCGGTTTTTTCCAGATACCGGAAAAAAGCCTTGATGGAAGCAACTGCCCTGGCAACTGTGGCAGGCCGTCTGCCGCTTTGCTCCATCTGCCGGATATAGGACTGCAGCGTAAGCTCCTGCACATTGTCAATCGCTAAGATATGTTCCTCCATAAGCGCATCGGCCATCCGGCTTAAATCCCGCCTGTAAGCTTCGATCGTATTTTTTGCAGTTCTCTGCGCCTCCAGCGCTTTCAAATATTCGGATATTTTTTCCTGAATTTCCATCCTGATCCCTGCCTCTTAGGTTTGTGTTCACTTTTTTACATTATCCTGCTAATATATTTTCTTAATAAAACCGGATTGACATAGCCTTCCAGCCAGATCCCAAAGATCATGCAAAGCAAGGCCGATACCAGCAGAAACAGGCGCGGATTTTTCCAATATCTGCGCATCCCTGTCGGCATGGAAAGCTCTGTCTTTTCCCCGAACAGGATTCTGCCGAGCCCGAAATAAGCCGCGGCATAGAAGATGATCTGCGGAAACACTGACAGCAGCACAAGCAGCATCCCCTGGAATTTCATACAGACAAGCGCATTGACAAACAAATACCCGAGCGAAAATGCATGCCAGCCAATAACGCCGGGCAATACGAAGATGCCGAAACGGGTATACACAAACAGCATCGTCATGCCAAAGATCCGCATCCTGCGTTTGCATAAAAATAAAAAATACGCTCCGCTTTCCAGCTGTGTATATGCCAGCTGCCCGACATAATACTGGTTCAGCATACCATACGCAAGCAGCTTTTCCTGTCCGACCCAGTTCGCAGCCAGAATCCCCAGAAAAAAAAACAGCAGAAAGCAGCCTGCCAGAAACCCTTTCCAGGGAAGCTTCGGGAATTGAAAATGCGGAAATAAAAACGCCCTGTGTTTTACTTTCACTACATGTCTCTTTTTCTTTTTCCAATTACTGTAATCTATGCCGGATCCCCGCTTTTATGCATATTTATTTTTATATGCCATCAGCGCTGCTACGGTCTTTCCGTCCTGGATTTCTCCCGCATAGATCTTTTCACACAAATCGTCTAGCTCCATAGGCTCCAGTTCAATAAATTCGTAAGGGTCCGGATGTTGGTTTCCAGGCTTTAAATCCGTGGCTACATAGACATCGATAAATTCGTTATCGTATGCCACGGTCGGCTTTAGGGAAATCAAAAACTCCAGGCGGCCGCTGCGGTATCCGGTCTCTTCTTCCAGCTCCCTCGCCGCACAGACCTTTGTATCCTCTGCCGTGTGATCCCTTGCGCCTGCCGGGATTTCAATTGTCATACGTTCAAGGGCATTGCGGTACTGACGCACCATCAGAATTTTTCCGTCATCCATCACCGGAACAACCGCGGCTGCGCCTTTGCGGTGTGAAATAAAATCCCATTTTACAACTTTTCCGTCCGGCATCTGCATATAGTCTGTATAAAAATCCAGAATCGCCCCCTGAAATTCCAACTTTCTATCTACACGCTTAATCTTATTTTCCATAACTGCTCCTTTCTGTTTCCGGGTTCCGTGTTAGCAAAAAACGCCAAAACCATTGATGTTACTCAATAGCCTTGGCGCTTATCTTGTTTTATTTCGCGTAATCTATGACTCTTGATTCGCGAATTACATTCACCTTTATCTGTCCCGGATACTGTAACTGCGTTTCAATCTGCTTTGAGATATCTCTTGCGAGTAATACCATATCTGCATCGCTTACCTGCTCCGGTACAACCATAATACGAATCTCCCTGCCTGCCTGAATTGCAAAAGATTTGTCAACACCTTTGAAGTTGTTGGTAATATCCTCTAACTGCTGAAGACGGTTCGAATAAGTCTCTAATGTCTCTCTTCTCGCACCCGGCCTTGCTGCGCTGATGGTATCAGCAGCCTGTACCAGGCATGCGACCAAAGACTGTGGTTCCACATCCCCGTGATGTGCTTCCACTGCATTGATGATCACTGATGATTCCTTATACTTCTTACAAATATCCACACCGATCTGAATATGTGAGCCTTCCATTTCATGGTCGACTGATTTTCCAATATCATGTAATAACCCTGCACGCTTTGCAGTCCTTGCATCCACACCGATCTCTGCTGCCAGAAGCCCTGCCAGCTGCGCTACTTCAATCGAATGCTTCAACGCATTCTGCCCATAACTCGTCCGGAATTTCATACGGCCGAGCAGACGCACCAACTCTGGATGAAGCCCGTGTATACCAGCTTCCAGCGTCGCTGTCTCGCCTTCGTCCCGAATCATATTTTCTACTTCTTTTTGCGCCTTCTCCACCATTTCTTCGATTCTTGCCGGATGAATCCGGCCGTCTACGATCAGCTTTTCCAGCGCAATACGCGCCACTTCCCTTCGGATCGGATCAAAGCCGGATAAGATTACCGCTTCCGGCGTATCATCGATAATCAAATCGATTCCGGTCAGCGTCTCAAGTGTACGGATATTACGGCCTTCCCGGCCGATAATGCGTCCCTTCATCTCATCGTTCGGAAGCTGGACAACAGAAATCGACGTTTCCGCCACATGGTCTGCCGCACACTTTTGAATCGCGGTTACGACATAATCCCGTGCTTTCTTTCCTGCCTCTTCTTTTGCCCTTGTTTCCATTTCTTTGATCATTTTTGCAGTATCAAGCTTTACATCATCTTCTACGGTTTTTAAAAGATATTCTTTTGCCTGTTCGGAGGTAAGCCCGGAGATTCTTTCCAGTTCCTGTAATCGTTCCTCACTCAGCCTTGCGACTTCTTCCTTCTGCCTGTTGATCTCTTCTTCTTTCGCTGCAAATCCGGCTTCACGCTTTTCGATTGCATCCAGCTTCTTGTCAAGGTTCGACTCTTTCTGCTCGATGCGGCGCTCGTTGCGCTGAATCTCTGCCCGCCGCTCTTTGATCTCACGGTCCAGCTCATTCTTTGTCCGGATGGATTCTTCCTTCACTTCCAACAAAGATTCCCGCTTCTTCGTCTCAGCCGTCTTCACTGCTTCATCAATGATCGACCTTGCTTTTTCATCTGCGGAACCAAGCTTCGCCTCTACGACTTTCTTTTGGTAAGCAGAGGTGAAATAGTAAGTGACCGGCACCGAAATCACAATTGTAATTAATACAGCTATGATAATTGGTATTGGTGACACAGGAGCACCTCCTTATTTAGTTTTCATTGTACATATAACATCACTCACAATTGCAGCCTGCAGGTATAGATTTTGGGGTGCCTGCTGCAAATTATTGTTCGAGTCATAATATAACAACAATTAGATTTTATACTTTCCGCCCCGTTATGTCAAGTATATTCCTGCGTCAAAAGTGAATTATAGATCTGTATCCCTGATGGCATGCGCAATCTCACTGCTGCAAAATCCCCTGCGCAATAAAAACTGATACATTTTTGCCGTCTCTTTCGGCGTTGCGCATTCCGGGTCAAAATGCTTTTTTTGCATCATCTTTTGAATCAGCGTTTCCGGCGCTGTATCCATTTCTTCCTCTATAGCACGCTCAATAACGTCCATGCCGACCCCTTTTGACAAAAGATCCGTTTTCATCCTTGCAGCGCTCTTTCTGTCCTGGTTCAGACGCACAAAGGTACGGGCGTAACGGTCGTCATCTATGTAATGATAAGATTTTACATATGCAACAGCCTGTTCGATCAGGTCGTCCGGATATCCGCCTTCCATTAATTTTTTGCGCAGCTGCCCTTCCGTGCGGTCCATTTTCTCCAGCAAATGCATGGCGCGTTTGACCGCGCGCTTTCCAACAACTTCATAATACAATTCATGGTAGCGTTCATCGCTAAGCGGCTCCTGTTCCTGCAAGCCATACTTTCGCAGCTCTCCTTTGTACAAAATCAAGGTTTGGGAATTATCAAAAGAAACCTGCACCTTTCCTTTGGTATGCTCTAAAGGCATAATCTGTGTAATTGTCATGCGATTGCTTCTTTCTGCGTCAAATCTGTCTCTCTGCTTTCCTGTTTTCCCACTTTACGGCCTCTGCGGCGCATCTGTTTTTTCTTCGTCCGGTTTGTTTGTATTCTTTAATACGTCCTGTTTTTCCGCTGACGCATCCGTTTTCGCCGTATCTGCAGATGTACCACGTCCTGCTTTTGCAGCTGGATCGGATGGCTTATCTTTGCCTGGTTTTGCACCGACTGAGGCCTGCATAGCCTTGGCAGCTTTTGCGGCTGCCTCTGCGGCTGCTTTTTCCGCTTCTTCGGCGCGCAAAGCTTCATAATGCGCGCGTACCTTCTGGTCGATCTCTTCACAAAGCTCCGGCCTGTCGCGTAACAGCTGCTTGGCATTTTCCCGGCCCTGGCCGATCTTTTCCCCTTCGTAGGCATACCATGCACCGGATTTGCTGACAATGCCAAGGTTTGCCGCAATATCCAAAATATCGCCTTCCCTGGAAATCCCTTCCCCGAACATAATATCAAATTCCGCTTCTTTAAACGGCGGCGCAATCTTATTTTTTACGACTTTAATACGCGTGCGGTTGCCCACCATCACGCCGCCCTGCTTTAACGTCTCAATCTTCCTGACATCCAGACGCACAGAAGAATAAAATTTCAAGGCGCGCCCTCCGGTCGTCGTCTCCGGATTTCCGAACATAATGCCGATTTTTTCACGCAGCTGGTTAATAAAAATCACAATACAGTCCGTCTTACTGATGATACCGATCAGCTTACGCAGCCCCTGGGACATCAAACGCGCCTGCAGGCCGACATGGGAATCCCCCATATCCCCGTCGATTTCCGCCTTCGGCACAAGGGCTGCCACAGAATCGACAATCACAATATCAACCGCACCGGAACGTACCATCGTCTCGGTAATCTCCAGCGCCTGCTCGCCGTTATCCGGCTGGGAAATATACAGGTCCTCGATCTGAACGCCGATCTTCCTGGCATATGCCGGGTCCAGCGCATGTTCCGCATCGATAAACGCAGCGATCCCGCCTGCTTTTTGCACCTCCGCCACCACATGCAGGGCTACTGTCGTCTTACCGCTGGACTCCGGCCCATAGATTTCGATAATTCTGCCCTTCGGCAGCCCGCCCAGTCCCAGCGCAAGATCCAGGCTCAGCGACCCGGTCGGTATCGTCGCGACGTTCATGCTGTTGGAAGGATCCCCCAGCCGCATCACAGAGCCGGCACCGTATTGTTTTTCAATCTGAAGGATCGCCGCATCCAGCGCCTTTAACTTTTCTTCTTTACTGTCTTTGATTTCTTTTGATTCCTTTGCCATATTCGTCTCCTTTTTCCATAGCCGCAAGCAAACGTTTGTTCGCTTCTTTCTTCTTATACTAGTATAATTTTCTGATTCTGTCAATGAGTTATTTTGCTGTTTTTTATTTATATGAGTGGGAAGCGTTGGATCTTTGTTTTAAATGATATGTGTAGCGTTGATTGAAGAAAAACATTTAGGATTTTTCTGATGGTTGTATTATAATCTCTACGAAAGTATTAGTCAAGATTTTTTTTGCATTTTTTATTTTATTTTTGGTCATTGTGACATTGTGTTGCGTTTTTGGGCCTCCCGAAAGATTCCAGGCGACAGAATTGACATTGACATTGTGTTTCATTTTTTAGTGGCTATGCGGACGCTCCGTTGTTTTGCAACCCCTAATAGATACTTTCATTCATAAAACCTTAATCC
>CANOET010000189.1 GCA_947564835.1 uncultured Eubacterium sp.
TGCGTTGTGCAATTAACGGTGAATACAGTGCCTGAATTTTGTGTCAGCGCAAGGCAGAGGAAATCATAAACAGCGAACTGATTTATATTTGATTGGACATGGAAAGGCCAGCCGACTACCCGGCTGGCCTTTCTAACCTTCTCTGCGCTCCAATACCGCCCGAATCATGGCAACGGCGATTTCCTGCCGGTTGGGTGATAGATAGTTTTAGAATAGGCTCTTGACTTTGATACGAATTCGTATTGAGAAAGGAGAATCTAATGCAAGACTACCGTGATGAAGTATATCGCTTAATGCTCACAGCCAACTTCACAGATTTCCGGCAGCCCTTTTTTCAGGTCTTGTAAGGGATATTATATTGTTGATAAGATATATCCAGCAGGTCGAAATGCTCATTCAGGGCACGGAGATAATCAGCATTCATGCTGGCATAAGGGCAGGCAAGAAATACCGTTTTCCCCAATATTTTGCTCTTTCCGATATGTATGTCCATCTGGGATAAGAGATCCATGCCGATGAGGATATTGCCGCTCCTGTCATAGCTGATTTTTACGAAGTCCTTTTTCAGACAGATTCCATGGAAATCACATCGGCCCTTATTTCATTCCGGTGGTTCAGTTCAAGTAGGATAAAATCATTCTTCATAGTAGATATCCCCCTCCAGTTCAAGGCTGTCATTATAGACAGGACATACTACATTACCCTGTGCAAACAGTTTATCAGACTCTGCATTTGTTTCCCGGCCTATGAACTGTACGGTATAGACATCATCATTTTTACCTTTTACCAGCAGTATCCATGTGTCATATATATTGCTGAGCTGATTCTTGTCGCTGATTTCCATGCCGATATATAAATCTTCTATTTTAAATTTACTTCCGTTTGAGGTCATTGGATTGTCGTCTCCTTTCTTTTCTTTTAGTATAACCTTATGTAATGAAAAATACAAATAGAAATTTCAGTTCGATACAACCTGGTATGTCAAAGAGTATTATATTGAGCAATTTATTGACAATTAACGACTCAGCACTGACGATTAAAAATTTTTCGCAAAAAAACCTCCTATTTTATGGGAAAACAGGCGATAATATAATTAACAACAAAGTATTTTTTCGCACTATCCACATAAAGGGAAGGAGGAATGAAGTATGGTTAGTGATTTTTTAGGAGCAGCATTTCCGTGGATTTTAATTGGTTTATTTGTAGCTATCAGTTGTTCTCTTATGAGCAAAAAAGAGAAATAAATTCCAGTTTATCAAGTCACACTCCCAACTAAATACCACCAGCACAAAACCGCTGCTACATGGAAACATATACCATGCAACAGCGGTTTTCTTATTTCCGTATGCAAATGCAATTCTGTTAAAGGCGTGTTGGCCTGCTCCCTGTTTTCCGTCAGGCACAGGATATAGTCCACAGACACCCCATAAAACTTTGCCAGCTTCAAATGTTAAGCCTGCCAATAACTAGACTCTGCGGGCGGCTCCCCTGGCCGCAGCCCGCAGAGTCGTCCGGCCAGCCACACCCTCCGGCCAGCCACACCCTCCGGCCAGCCACATCCCCCCAGCTAACCAGTATCTTTCGGAAACCCACCAAAAAACGCCCCACAATTTTTGCAAAAAATACTTGCATTGCCCTCCATGTTGTGATACCTTAGACTTGTTGTGAAAAATGCGATGGTCCTCTGATACAAAAGGTATTAAGAACATCAAACGAACAGGAGGTCACAAAAATGAATGCATCAGAAATTATGAAACAGATTGAAGACGGACAGATGAAAGAGTCCGTATCCGAATTTCACGTAGGCGATACCGTAAAAGTATACGGCAAGATCGTGGAAGGTACCCGTGAAAGAATCCAGGTATTTGAAGGAATCGTATTAAAAAGGCAGGGCTCCAGCAACCGTGAGACGTTTACCGTGCGGAAATTATCCAACGGCGTAGGCGTAGAGAAGACCTGGCCGTTACACTCCCCGAACGTGGAAAAAGTAGAAGTGGTACGCCGCGGAAAAGTAAGGCGTGCAAAATTAAACTACTTAAGAGGCCGTGTCGGCAAGCGTGCGAAAGTCAAAGAACTGGTAAAATAGTATTTTTTCAGAAAAGAGACAATTCGTGGGATTGTCTCTTTTTCAGAATAAGTTGTAACAAGAAGATGTTTGCATGAATGGAATAAGGGAAAAGAATGGGAAGACGGGTCAAAGGGCTTGAATTTGGGCGGAAAAAGGAACGTAAGATCAATCTGTCATTGTTCCGGGAAATCCTGATCTGGATTGTGGAAATCGCAATTACGATTGCAGTTGCAGCTGTATTCACTTATTTTTTCGGCGTGCGTTCTACTGTTGTAGGCCCTTCTATGTCGCCGCAGCTGGAAGACGGGGATGAGGTGCTGATCGACCGGTTTTTTTATAAATTCATATCTCCGAAATCCGGAGACATCATTGCGTTTCTGCCAAATGGAAATACCAATACACATTATTATTTAAAGCGCGTGGTCGCCGTTCCCGGGGATACCGTGCAGATCAAAGACGGCAGGGTCTTCGTTAACGGCGGGGAACTGGCGGAAGAGCTGGAAGCAGCGCGTATAGAGGATGCGGGGCTTGCGGAGCATGAGATTACGCTCGCGGAAGACGAGTATTTTGTGCTGGGGGACAACCGCAACAACAGCGAAGACAGCAGGTTTGCCAATATCGGCAATATCAAAGAGTCTTATATTATCGGAAAAGCATGGTTTGTAATCGCACCGCGCGATAAACTGGGCTTGATTCAATAGGAAGGAAGAAATATGCAGTATCAGTGGTATCCGGGTCATATGACCAAAGCAAAGCGGCAGATGCAGGAAGATATCAAGCTGGTGGATCTTGTCATTGAGCTGGTGGATGCGAGGGTTCCCATCAGCAGCCATAATCCGGACATAGACGCGCTGTGCAGGCAGAAGGCGCGGATGGTCCTGCTGAATAAGGCGGACCTGGCCGATGAAGCGAAAAATCAGGCATGGTGTGATTTTTATAAAAATCAGGGGATCTTCGCGGTCCGGCTGGATGCCAGAAACCGCGGCGGCATGAAGGAAGTACACCGTGTCATTCAGGACGCCTGCAAAGAGAAGATCGAGCGGAATTTAAAGCGGGGCATTTTAAACCGTCCGGTGCGGGCGATGGTCGCAGGTATCCCGAATGTCGGGAAGTCCACCTTTATCAATTCTTTTGCAGGCAAAGCCTGTGCAAAGACCGGAAACAAGCCCGGGGTGACAAAAGGCAAACAGTGGATCCGGCTGAATAAGCAGGTGGAGCTTTTGGATACGCCGGGGATTTTATGGCCGAAATTTGAAGACCAGGCGATCGGGAAGCATCTGGCTTATATCGGTTCGATCAGGGATGAAATTATAAACCGGGAAGGGCTGGCGCTGGAGCTGCTCAAAGAGCTGCTGGAACGTTATCCGCAGCTTTTGGCCGGACGGTTTGCGCTCCTGGAGCCGCAGACGCCGCTGGCAGCGTTTGAGCAGATTGCACAGAACCGCAATTGCCTGAAAAAAGGCGGCGGACTGGATATGGACAAAGCAGCGGGCTTGTTATTGGAAGAGTTCCGCAGCGGGAAGCTGGGCAGGATCACGATCGAAGAACCGCGGGAGCAGCCAGCAATCGCAATGGATCAATGAACCGCGGGAGCAGCCAGCAATCGCAATGGATCAATGAACCGACGGGGTGATAGATGTGAAAGACAGATATATGAGGGCTGTATGGAAGGATATCGCCAGCCTGTGCTTTTATCTGGCTGTTATTACGGCCTGTACGTATCTGCTTGTGAATTATGCGCTGCAGCGTACACAGGTTGAGGGCAGTTCCATGCAGACGACCCTGTACGACGGCGACCAGGTGCTGGTGGACAAGCTGACGTACCGGCTGCGGGAGCCGCAGCGGTTTGACCTGATCGCTTTTCCGTACCGCTACGAAGAGGATACGTTTTATGTCAAGCGGATTATCGGGCTTCCGGGGGAAAAAATCCGGATCGACGCGCAGGGGACGATTTTTATCAATGATGAAGCATTAGAAGAAGACTATGGGACGGAACCGATCAGCCATCCGGGATATGCGTCCACGCCCAGAATACTGGGGGAGGATGAATATTTCGTGTTAGGGGACAACCGCAATGACAGTGTGGACAGCCGGTTTGCGGCAGTCGGCTACGTCCGGCGCCAGGAGATTATCGGCAGGGTGTTTTTCCGTATCTATCCGTTTTCTTCTATTGGAAAAATGAATTGACCGAAAAACGGACGGATACAGAAGATTCATGAATGGATGTAACAGTTCCATGGGTTATTTGAGCTGTTACGAATGGATAAAGCAGGGGGAGCTTATGGGAGAAAAGACAATTGCACAGGTCCGTGAGGAATACCAGGCAGCTTTGATACAAACGCTGCCTGCTTTTGTATGCACTTATCAGGAGGATACAAGGGCCGGTGTGCAGAAGCTGGTTGCGCAGGCACAAAAGAAGCTGAAAAAGCTGGAGGAGGAACGCAGGCGGGTCTATGAAATGGGCGCCTACGAACGCAAATATGCGCAATATGCCGCAGTCTGCGGGATCGACGAGGCAGGCAGGGGGCCGTTAGCCGGCCCGGTAGTGGCCGGAGCGGTGATTTTGCCCAAAGACTGCGAGATTTTATATATCAACGATTCCAAGCAGCTGTCCGCGGGGATGCGGGAGGAGCTGTTTGACGTAGTTATGGAGCAGGCGCTGGCGGCAGGGATCGGCATTGTGCCTGCAGAGCGGATCGATGAGATCAATATCCTGCAGGCAACTTATGAAGCGATGCGGGAAGCTATAAATAATCTTGGCATAATACCCGATATATTGTTAAACGATGCTGTTACGATCCCGGGTGTTACGATGGAGCAGGTGCCGATCATCAAAGGGGATGCAAAAAGCATTTCCATCGCGGCAGCCAGCATTCTGGCAAAAGTGACCAGGGACCGTATCATGGGCGAATATGACAGCAGGTATCCCGGGTACGGATTTGCCGCGCATAAAGGATATGGAACGCAGGAACACAGGGATGCGTTAAAACAGCTGGGGCCGTGCGCCATCCACCGCAAGACGTTTCTCAAAGGATTAACCAGCTGAATGGTACGGGAGGCAGAAAATATATGCAGATTGCAGACTTTATAGGCCAGTACGCCAATACGCTGAACGCCCCGCTTGCGGGGCCGTCCACGAAGACGGGGAATGTAGCAGGGCAGCGTCTGGTGTCGGAATTTACAGAAATGCAGGAAGGCGCGGTATTCGAGGGCAGCGTCAATTCGATTGAGGGCTCTAAAATACTGCTGGGGCTTGGAAACGGGCAGACAGTTTCGGCAAGGCTGGAGGGCAGTATCAACCTGGTGCTCGGGCAGTCTGTATTTTTTCAGGTCAAATCCAACGACGGCAATACGATTGCGATCAAGCCGTTTATGGGAGGGCAGGCATTTAATCCGACGATCCAAAAGGCGCTTAACGCCGCGGGCATGGAAATGACAAAAGATACGATTGATATGGTAAACCGCATGATGGAAGAGGGCCTGCCGATTGACCGCCAGTCGCTGGCATCCATGCGCCAGACACTGATGCAGAACCCGCATGTCCCGCTGCATACGGCAGTCTTAATGACCAAGCTGGGCATTCCGGTCAACAGCCAGATGGCGTCTCAGTTTGAAAACTACCAGCATGACCAGCATTCCATGCTTGCAGAAATGAACCAGGTCATGGACGGGCTTTCTGACGTATTTGCAAAAGCAGACGGCGGCGCTTCCCGGCTGCTGCAGCTCAACCAGCAGATTTTGTCCATCCTGCAGGCAGACGAAGGCGCCGCACAAGGAGCAGCGTTATTTTTAGATGCCGCGCAGCTGCAGGAGGAAGGCGCCTTGCCGGGGCAGGGTACCGCAGGCAGCCAGACAGCAGCCGGGACAGATCCCCAGGCAGCAGGAGCACAGGCGGCCGGGCAGGGCCTGGCCGGACAGACAGGCGCTCTGGCAGCAGGGCAGACGGCAGCACAGACAGATATTCCGGCAGCGGGGGCACAGGCAGCGGATGGGAGGAGCCTGGCCGGGCAGGCCACCAGCACGGATCAAATAAAGTCCGGCCCGCAGGACGCTTCGGTGCAGGCGGCAGACGGGGAACCTGCCGCCGTGCAGGCATCCGCAGCCAAAGACGCAGCACAGCCGCGCCAGCTGTCAGAACTGCTGACCAAACAGCAGGCATCCCAATTAGAAGCACAAATCCGGGATGTTTTTTCCAAAGCAGAGGATTTGCGGCTGAATACACAGCTGTCGGCAAAGGAATTTTTAGAAACACTGGCAAAACAGCTGGCACAGCAGCCAATCCCGGACAAAGCCGCACTAGGCAGGCTGTTTACCGGCAGGGAATACCATACGCTGCTCAAAGAAGTCATGCAGGATCAGTGGACCGTCCGGCCGGAGGACCTAAAGACAGAGCATAAAGTAGAAGAACTGTACCAGCGGCTGGACCGCCAGATGGGCCAGATCGAACAGCTGGCAAAGCAGGCCGGCATGAACACCGGGCATCTGTCACAATCCGCCGCCCAGGTACGCGACAACATCGAATTTATGCATCAGATCAACCAGGCATATACGTACGTGCAGATTCCGCTGAAAATGGCAAACCAGAACGCACACAGCGATTTATACGTCTATACCAACAAGCGCAGCCTCGGCAAAAAAGAAGGGGAATTATCCGCTTTTCTGCATTTAGAGCTGGAAAACCTGGGTACGACGGATGTATCGATAAAAATGCTGGAAAACAACGTCAGCACAAAATTTTACCTGGCCGACGATGCAGCCTATGACCTGCTTGAGGCGCATCTGCCAAAACTGCAGGAGCGCCTGGAAAAACTAGGCTACAACTGCAGGGTGACACTTGAGAACCGGGAAGAAAAAGTAGATTTTGTAGAAGATTTCCTGCAGAAAAGCCAGCCCGCAAAGGCAGCATCCAGAGGCATGGTGCATCGGTATTCCTTTGATGTGCGGGCATAAAAGGTGGCAGTGCCCACAAACAGACGACGGGTATAAGGAGAACAAAAATTGGCACAAAAAAAAGAAGACAGGCCCAAAACCGCCGTAGCGCTCGCCTATGAACCCGGCGAACAGGCACCGAAAATCCTGGCAACCGGCAAAGGCGCGCTGGCGGAAAAAATCATAGATGCAGCAAAAGAAGCAGATGTACCGACCTACAAAGACGATAAACTGGCAGATACGCTTTCCCGGTTAGAAATCGGCGACATGATCCCGCCGGAGCTTTACCAGGTAGTCGCGGAGATCCTCGTATTCGTCAACGATATGGATAAAATCCGCCAGAAGCTGGGGGACTACAAAAAATGAAAAATAACCGGGCAGTCGGTGCAGATTACGAACAGAAAGCGGCACAGTATTTGGAAACACTGGGGTACCGGATTCTGGAGCGGAATTTCAGCTGCCGTATGGGCGAGATTGATTTGATTGCGATGGAAGGCGGATATCTGGTATTTATCGAGGTTAAATACCGGGCAGGGATCAAAACGGGAGAGCCGCAGGAAGCAGTTGATTACCGGAAGCAGAAAAAGATCTGCAGGACAGCGTCTTATTATTGTAAAGTACGGAGGATTTCTATGGAACAGCCGTGCAGGTTTGATGTGGCGGCCTGCAGGATGGGGGAGTGGACGCTGATACGGAATGCGTTTGATTATGTGCTGTGAAGCGGGTGGGGTGGATGCGCGGACGCCGGGTGAGGGGGAAATGGCCAGGCCCCCTCACCCGGCTGGTTTTCTCGGGCTTTACGTGCGGCTTTGCGAACGGTTGTAGGAAAACAGGCGGTTAACAGTTGATAAAGTTCCAAGGATGTTCAAAGAGGTTGACAGTTGATAAAGTTTCAGGGCTGTTTCGAAAGGTTGGCAGTTGATCATGTTTCATAAATGTTTCAAGAGATTGACAGTTGATAAAATTTCATAGATGTTTCAAGAGGTTGACAATTAATAAAATTTCATAGTTGTTTCAAAACATTGCGAAAAGGATAGTTATTTTAATGTATACAAAGGCCAGCTGATACCCTATATACCATCATGACAACTGATCAGAGAAATCTTAGTCACCATGCAATGGCCAGACTGCCGCTTAACCATATTGTCAGCTGTAACCTTCGTAAAGCCAGCGAAAACCAGCCGGAGGAGGGGGCGGGGGCCTGGATTTCGGCGACGTTGGAGGAAT
>CANOET010000190.1 GCA_947564835.1 uncultured Eubacterium sp.
TAGGGATTCTTAACATTCTGGAATAGGAGCCGGAAGCCAGGCCCTTTCCCCCTCACCCGGCGTCCGCACAGCCAATAAAAAAACGCAGCACAATTCTGGTTCATCCAGGTTAGACAGCCCGCAGAGCCATCCGCTCACCCACATCCCCTTGCTCATCCATCCAGTGACAGATTGAGGTACCCATACATGGAGGGAAGCCCCAGGCTCATTCCCGTCAGACAGCATTTACTGTCCGCTGCATATCCGCTTTTTTCCGGCCTGTCTGTTCTTTTCGCCGCGCTTGTAAATACTGCCTGCGTGCAGTGCCCGGCAATCCGCGGAAACAGCCATTTTTCTGCTTCCTCCTGCGACAGCGTCGTTTCTGTCACGACGGCCTTCTGCCCCTCCTGATAATACAAGAGCAGGTCTTTTCTGCCGCCGCGGGTAAGTATAAAAGCGCCTCCCCCGCTGCTGATGTGTTCCTTGATTGCGAATGCTACATGCCGCACGGGCCAGCTGATATAGCCGTGGGCTTTTAAGATTTTATCCCGGATGCTGCTGTATGCTGCTGCCTGGACCGGAAGCAGGGCTGTATCTGATGAAGCGGGCATTTCAGCTGAAGCAGGCATTTCAGCTAAAGCAGGCATTTCAGCTGAAGCAGGTATTTCAGCTGCTTGTACATCGTATACTGGTAATACAGCCTGCTTTTTCATCAGATAAAAATTTTCCTGAAACCCAAGCGGCCTGTAAAACCCGCCGACCAGGCTTTCTTCCGCAGGCTCTGCAAGTAGCGGTGCATGGTAGATTTCATGCGCCGCGCGCAGCAGCTTTGCCGCAATGCCTTGTCCGCGGTACTGCGGCCAGACGGCAAGTGCATAGACATAGCGGATCTGCTGCCATGCGCCGCTGTCCGCGTCCTGTCCGTGCCGCGTCTTTGCTCCGGTCTGGGGCTTTTGCCCGCTCTCCGGCTGATCCAGCCAGATTTTCCCTGGAAGAAAAAAGGATGCCCCAAGCAGCACCCCGTTTTCTTCTTCCATCAGCACATATTCATCCTCATACATAGCTTCAAAAAATGCGTCGATATACGCATCCTCATCCGCAAAGCATTCCTTCCAGAGCCGTTTGAGCTCCGGAATGCTGCGGCTGTTTCCGTATCGGATCATAAGACAAACCTCGCTTGAAATTTTTCTACTAAAAGCGCTGGCTGATAGGACAGCTTTGCTTTGCGCAATCCTTCGTCACCTGTATCTTCTTCGCGGTTGACAAATTCATAATCCTGGCAGTTATGAAGCACAAACTGCTGGTTGATCATCGGGTAAGCGCCTTGTACGCTGGCAATTGCCTTTTCTATATGCACGACATACGTATTGGAATTTAACGGCTCGCCGATGCAGAATCCTACCAGCCGGCCGCCCTTGTACAGCATTCCGCCGTCCAGCACCAGGTCTGCCAGGCTGCGCAGTGCCTTACGGTTCATGTGCAGCTCGTTTTCCATTTCATCGTTCCAGTTCTCTGCTTCCGCTTCTTTCCAGAGGTCTAAAAAGCGCATGCATTCGCCCGCGTCTTCCGGCATCATATCGCGGTACAGCCAGTTGTTGCCGTCTTTGAACCGTGCGATATGGTTGCGTTTGCCATGCAGCTTTCTGCCGGAAAGTGTCGACAGCTTTTCTGTGCTGTATACATAATCATAATCGTCCCGGTCGGTTTCTACTGTATACTGCCCCGGATAATGCTGCGCCAGCCAGTCCAGGTCCGTCTGCATCAGAGTTCCTAACACCAGCTGCCGCCCCTGTTCCTTTGTATGGGCCAAAAGCGCATCCAGCGCCCCTTTGCGGTCCCCGGTGCCAATTGGGATCGTATAACACGATTCCGCCTCATCCTGAAACTGAAAAATCAGGCATCCTTGTTCTTTTGCCATCGTCACGCCGTAAATATCACTCCACAAAAAATTATTTGCAAAGGAATATTCACAAGCCTGCCTGTCGTCTTCCAGCAGCCGGTGGGTGACCCACTCACGGTCGCTAAGCGCCAGGCTTTTAAATTCGATCATATAAATTCTCCCTTAATCTAACCACTGATTCTGTTCACCTGCAGGAGGTGCTGATTGCTTCGATCGCAACTGCACCGCCGCGTACAATTTCGATCTGGCCGCGGAATTTGGAATTTAAAAGTCCGATCAGTTCATTATTCCTGCGTTCTGTCAGCTTGCACTCTAACAGCACGCTGTCCTCTCCGATATCCGCCACCTGTACGCTGAACACTTCCGCAATGCGGAATACTTCATCTATCTGGGCAGAAGTAATGCCTTTTACTTTTGCAAACAAAATCTCCTTCATATGGATCGGGACATTCGTAAGGTCGATGACCTTGATGACCTCAACCATACGGTTCAGCTGCTTTTTGATCTGCTCAAATGTAATGTCGTCGCTTGTTACGCAGATGGTCATGCGCGAAACTGTCTCATCCTCTGTCGTACCGACTGTAAGGCTCTGCAGGTTATAGGATTTTCCGGAAAAAAGCCCTGATACCTTCGCCAGCACGCCTACCTGATTTTCCACATACAAAGCGATCCATCTGTTCTTCATCTGCTTTTCCTCCCTGCTTACTTTAAGATCATTTCGCTCATCGGATTGCCGCCTTTGACCATCGGCAGCACCAGCTCGTCCGTGGCAATCATAAATTCGATTAACGTCGGCGCGTCTTCCCTTTGCTTCGCCTGCTCCAGGGCATCCTGGATCTGCGACTCTTCTGTCACACGGATCCCGTACGCACCGTAGCATTCCGCAAATTTTACAAAATCCGGTTCATACGGCGGACATGCCTCGTTCGGCCCCTTGCACGTATTCGGGCATCCCTTGCGCCGGCGCAGGCAGGTCGCCGCATAGCGCTTGCCGTAAAACAGCTGCTGCATCTGACGCACCATGCCCAGATAATAATTATTAAACAGACAGATGGTGATCGGCGTTTTTTGTGTGATCGCCGTTGCCATTTCCTGCATGTTCATCTGAAAGCCGCCGTCTCCGGTGATACAGATAACATGCTGGTACGGCTTTGCGATCTTCGCGCCGATTGCAGCCGGCAGCCCGAAGCCCATGGAGCCAAGGCCGCCGGACGTAATCAGCTTCCTGCGCCCGCCGATCTCCAGATACTGGGAAGCCCACATCTGGTGCTGGCCTACATCGGTTACGAAAATCGCTTCTTTATAGGTCTTGTTCAGGGCTTCCATAATCATCTGCGGGGTCATGCCGCGGTCCCTGCGCATTTCCAGCGGATTTTCCGTATCCCAGCCCCGGATGCTTTCCATCCATTTTTCCGTATCCTGCTTTTCCGCCCATTCACACAGCTTTTCCAGCGCCAGCTTCGCATCTGCTACAATCGGCACATCCACAACTACATTTCTGGAAATGGACGCCGTATCAATATCGATATGGATAATCTTTGCATGCGGCGCAAATTCATTTAAATCGCCGGTAATCCGGTCATTAAAACGGGTGCCGATGGAAAACAGCACATCGCACTTACTAACTGCAATGTTGCAGGCATATTTTCCATGCATGCCGGAATCGCCCAGATACAGCGGATGGCTGGCCGGGAGCGCGCCCTTGCCCATAACGGTTGTTACAACCGGGATCCCGGTGCGCTCCGCAAATTTTTGGAGCTGCTCCTGCGCGCCGCTGATATGGATGCCGCCGCCGGCTAAGATCAGCGGACGTTTTGCTGCTTTTAACAGGCGGTATGCTTTTTTCAGCTGGCCGATGTGTACGCTTTCGTTTGGCTTATAGCCGCGGATATGCACCTCGGATGGATACTCGCTGTCACCGGACTGCACCTGGATATCTTTTGGAATATCAATCAATACCGGGCCGGGCTTTCCGGTGCGCGCGATATGGAACGCCATTTTCAGGATTCTGCCGAGGTCCTTGCGCTCGCGGACCGTAACGCCGTATTTCGTGATAGAACGTGTCATGCCGACGATATCGACCTCCTGGAAGGCATCGTTGCCGATCAGCCCGAGCGGCACCTGGCCGGTAATGCACACAAGCGGAATGCTGTCATAATGTGCATCCGCAAGCCCCGTGATGATATTGGTCGCGCCCGGACCGCTTGTAACAAGACAGACGCCCACCTGGCCGGATGCCTTGGCATAGCCCTCAGCTTCAAAAATCAGGCCCTGCTCGTGTCTTGGAAGAACGATTTCAATATCTTCCTGTTTGTATAATTCATCAAAGATATCCGTGACCATTCCGCCCGGATATCCGAAGATGGTCTTTACGCCTTCTTCGCGGAGCGCTTTTAGAATTAATTTTCTTCCTGTTATATCCATATTTTTGAGCAATCCTCCCTTTTGCTTGTTCTTGGAATCCCAGACGGGATGCGGCCCGGGAGGAAGCCGATGCCAGTACCGGCTTCCCTCAGGCTCTTGTATAGACCTGAAAATGGTATATGATATCAAAGTATGTCTGCTCTTCGCTTTCTTCGGCAAGACGCCACTGCGCAAGCTGGTCCAGGTTTGGAAAATAGGCGTCGGCGCTGTATGCAAAATCGATTTTCGTGACGTAAGCCCGGCTGCATTGATCCAGAAGCTGGCGGTACATTTGTTCTCCGCCGATCAGAAACACATCGTCTGCTGGATACTGCTGCAGCTGCCGGTTCAATTCTTCCAGAGAGTGCAGGGTGACCGCGCCTTTTACTTTATAATGTTTGTCATGTGTCAGAATCATATTCACGCGTCCGTCTAAAATTCCGTTCGGCAGGCTCTCCCTCGTTTTTCTGCCCATGACAATGACTTTCCCAAGTGTCAGTTCACGGAAACGGCGCATGTCGTCCGGAATGCGGACCAAAAGCTGGTTGTTGCTGCCGATCCCCCAGTTCTGGTCTGCTGATACAATCAAATTCACAAAAACTTCCTCTCCTTCCGAATGCCAGTCAGTTCCTGCAGTTCCTTTTAACAGCTGCGGCTGGCCGGACTGCGCCAGCACTATTACAGCTGCGCTTCGTCAATTGCTTTGCCGATATCATGCCGCATGTATTTTTTCTGAAAATCTACCCAGCCGGTTGCTTCATATGCTTTTTGGCGGGCTTCTTTTAAGTCTTTCCCTTTTGCGGTAATGCCCAAGACTCTGCCGCCGTTTGTAACAATCTTTCCGTCCTTGCAGGCTGTTCCTGCATGGAAGCAGTAATAGCCTTCTTTTCCGTGAAATGCTTCCAGGCCTTCGATCGGATAGCCTTTTTCATAAGACTGCGGATAGCCGCCGGAAGCAAGTACAACGCAGACTGCCGCGTTGTCTTCGAATTGGAGCTCGATCTGGCCGAGCCTGCCTTCTGTGCATGCTTCCATCACTTCGATCATATCATTCTTCATGCGCGGGAGCACAACCTGAGCTTCCGGATCACCGAAGCGGGCGTTGTATTCGAGTACTTTCGGGCCGTCCTGCGTCAGCATCAGGCCGAAAAAGATCACGCCGGTATACGGCCTGCCTTCTGCCGCCATAGCGTCTACGGTTGCCTGATAAATGTGTTTTTTACAGAACTCGTCCACTTCTTTTGTATAAAACGGGCTTGGGGAAAAAGTGCCCATGCCCCCGGTATTGAGTCCCTGGTCGCCGTCTTTGGCCCGCTTGTGATCCTGGGCAGAGCTCATAATACGGATGGTTTTGCCGTCGGTAAAGGACAGGACGGACACTTCCCTTCCGGTCATAAATTCCTCTGCTACCATCCGGTTTCCGGCAGAACCAAACGTCTTGTCTTCCATAATGGATTTGACGCCTTCTTTTGCTTCTTCCAGTGTCTTGCAGATTAATACGCCTTTGCCGAGCGCCAGGCCGTCGGCTTTTAATACAACCGGCATCTTTGCTGTCTGCAGCCAGGCAAGCGCGTCTTTCGGATCGTCAAAGGTCTCATACGCGGCGGTCGGGATGTTGTATTTTTTCATCAGGTCTTTGGAAAATGCTTTGGAGCCTTCCAGTATCGCCGCGTTTTTCCTTGGGCCGAATACTTTGAGCCCCTCTGCTTCAAAGACATCCACAATGCCGCCCGCCAGCGGGTCATCCATGCCGATAATCGTAAAATCAATCCCCTGCTCCTTGGCAAATGCTGCCAGCTTGTCAAATTCCATGGCCCCGATCGGGACGCATTCCGCAATCTGTGCGATCCCTGCGTTTCCAGGCGCACAATATATTTTATCTACTTTCGGGCTTTTGGCTGCGCTTACTGCAATTGCATGCTCCCGCCCGCCGCTGCCTACGATCAATACGTTCATACGTTCACTGCTCCTTCTGCTGCTATTTTAACAATTCCGCCGGCAACGCTCACCCTGCCCTGGGCAATCAGGCGGACTGCCTGCGGCAGGATCTTCCACTCTGCCTGCTCCATGACACGCTGCTGCAGCGTCTTGGGCGTATCATCCGGATGGACCTCCACTGCTTTTTGCAGGATAATCGGGCCGGTATCCGTACCTTCATCCACAAAATGCACGGTCGCCCCAGTTACCTTTACCCCTCTTGCCAGCACGGCTTCATGCACCTTGAGCCCATAATACCCCGCTCCGCAAAATGACGGGATCAGGGACGGATGGATATTTATCATACGGTTTTGATAAGCCTGCACCAGTATTTCAGGCAGGATCACCAGATATCCGGCCAGCACGACCAGATCCGCCTGCTTTTCCTGCAAAGCCTGTACAAGCGCCCGGCCGAATGCGTCCCGGCCTGCAAAATCCTTCGGAGAAATGCAAAGGCCCAGGATACCGTGTTTTTCAGCCCGTTCCAGCGCATAAGCGTCTTTTTTATTACTGATAACCGCTACAATCTGCGTATGTTCTATAGTTCCTGCCTCCACGGCATCGATCAGTGCCTGCAGGTTGGTACCGCCGCCGGATACCATCACCGCCACCCTTAACATAATGTAACCCCTTTTTCACCGTCTGCGGCTTCACCGATCTTATACGCCGCAACACCGGCTTCCTGCGCAGCCGCAATGGCCTGTTCTGCCTGTTCTGCGGCAACGCCCAGCACCATGCCGATTCCCATATTAAAAGTTTGATACATCATCGTTTCTTCAATCATTCCCTTTTCTGCAATCAGCCGGAAAATCCGTGGCACTTCGTAGCTGTCCTTTTGGATCACGGCACAAATGCCATCCGGCAGCATACGCGGGATATTTTCATAAAAACCGCCTCCGGTAATATGGCTGCACGCTTTCACACAGACGCCAGCTTCCCGGATGCGGCGCAGCGCCTGTACATAAATACGGGTCGGCACAAGCAGCGCTTCCCCCAGCGTTTGCCCAAGCTGCGGCTCATACGTATCAAGTATGTTTTTGCCGGCTTCCTGATCCTGGCCATCGAGCCCGAAAACCTTGCGTACAAGCGAAAATCCGTTGGAGTGTACACCGGAAGATGCAAGGCCGATCAGCGCATCACCGTGTTTTAGATCTTTTCCGGTCACAATATCTTTTTCATCCACCACACCGACTGCAAAACCTGCCAGATCATATTCATCCTGAGGATAAAAGCCCGGCATTTCCGCGGTTTCCCCGCCGATTAACGCCGCGTTAGCCTGCCGGCAGCCTTCGGCAACACCGCTTACAACCGCTTCGATTTTCTCCGGATAATTTTTCCCGCACGCGATATAATCCAGGAAAAATAACGGCTCGCCGCCCGCGCATGCAATATCGTTGACGCACATCGCTACACAGTCAATGCCGACCGTATCATGCCTGTCCATCAGAAACGCCAGCTTCAATTTTGTACCGACACCGTCGGTTCCGGATACAAGCGTTGGCTTTTCCATCTGTTTGAACGCTTCCATTGAAAAAGCGCCGGAAAACCCGCCCAGATCCGTCAGTACTTCGGGGCGCATGGTGCTTTGTACGTGTTTTTTCATCAATTCTACCGATCTGTAACCAGCTTCAATATCAACTCCAGCATTTTTGTAATCCATGATTATTCCTCCTGCTTATGTAAGTACGATTGAGCACTCCAACTATCTGCCTCTAGTCATAATGCCACAAGTTGAGGAAAATTTCAATGCACATTTTTCATAATGAAGGAAAATATCTGTCTGCATTGCGGCGGTTCGGGCAGAAGAGGGGGAGACGGCCCTGCTGGATGGGGAAAGGGGATGTGGCTCACCGGACGACTCTGCGGACTGGGGCCAGGGGACGCGCCGGGAGACACACCTTGGGCG
>CANOET010000191.1 GCA_947564835.1 uncultured Eubacterium sp.
AGCGTTTCCGGTCGGAAAGGAGCAGGCGGATCTCCTCTTCCAGTTTTTCCGGCGCGCCGGATGCAATTTCGCGTAAAGAAGGCAGGCCCTTTCCCCTCATCCAGCGTCCGCATAGCCACTTAAAATAAAAGCGGCGTTCCTGTTCCCCCATGCAGGGAGTAAGAAACACCGTTTCTAAATCACGCATTTACTCAAACTGGTTCTGGCTCTCATTGTAAACGTAATCTATAGCACCCAGTTTTTTAACGATAACCTTCTGATCCAGATCCAAAGCAGCGCATAATTCTTCCAGGGATGGATAGTTGTCGCGCAGCTGCGTATTCATATAACTTAAAAGCATTACCGGATCGTTTGGAATATTTGCAGACATAAAAACCTCCTTTTTATTTCATCAGCTCCAGCATCCGCTTCGTATTCTCTTCCAGATCCCCTTCAAAAACCGCGCTCCCCGCCACAATAATGTTCGCCCCTGCATCCAGCACCTGTTCCAAGGTCTTAAAATTGACCCCGCCGTCCACTTCGATATCCGTCTTTAATCCTTTGCGGTCAATCATTTTTTTCAGATCCCGGATCTTATCCAGCGTATACGGTATCAGCTTTTGGCCGCCCAGCCCCGGATTTACCGTCATAATCAGCACCATATCAATGCGCGGAAGAATGTACTCCAGTACACTTAACGGTGTCGCCGGGCATAAGGCTACGCCTGCCAGAAGCTCGCGTTTCTTAATCAGGTCGACCGCATGGTTTAAATCGGTGCAGGCTTCCGCATGCACCGTAATAATATCCGCCCCGCAGTCTGCAAATTCTTCCACATAACGCGCCGGGTCTTCAATCATCAGATGGACGTCCGTCATCAGCCCTGTCTGTCCGCGCAAAGATTCCAGCACCGGCATGCCAAAGGATATATTCGGCACAAAACGCCCGTCCATCACATCAAAATGAAGATACTGCGCCCCTGCCTGCTCTACGGCCGCAACCTGTTCTCCCAGTTTCGTAAAATCTGCCGATAAAATCGACGGTGCTAAACATTTCATATCATGAACCCTCCCCATTGCCATTTTCCAAAGGCTTTAGGCTGTTTTCACGCCCGGTGCCCGTTGCGCTGCACTTGCGCCCGGTTGTTTCATAATAGGTAACCCCTGTGATCATGCCGTCATTTTCTCCGGCAATAATGCCGCCGTTTGCTTCGCCGACCAGGCTGCTGGTCGATTCCAGCGGAAACTGCCCCAAAGCGCTGCCGTCGCGGACCTGACCCGCGTTCCTGCCTACGATGCCTCCCATATACAGCCTGGACGGCGTATGCAGCGTTCCTGCCGCCTGAATCTTGCTGCTGCTTTCGCATGCATCAATAAAGGCGGTCTGCTCATTGACTGCCGCAATGCCTCCGACATACAGCTCCTCTTTGTTCGCAACCTCTCCGGATGCGGACAGATTCAAATCCGCTTCTACTTTTGTCCGTATGATGCGCTGCTGGTTATAAATGACGCCGCCTGCCATGCTTCCATATGTATAAATAGTGCCATGTATCCTGCACCGGTCAATGATCCCGCTGTTTTCTACCGCAAGCAGCGCAGCGTCTGTGGCAGATGCGGAATAAATCACGGCTTCTTCGATCGCGCAGTTCATCAGCATCCCCTGATTGACCTCTGCCAGCACTGCGGACCGCTCCTGCCCGGTGCCTGTGATGCGGGCGTCGGAGATGGTTACGTCATTTAATTCCCCTTCAACGCCGATGACGCCGAACAAGGATGTATTTCCATTGTAATGCAGAATCTTAAAATTCTGCTCCTGCGGCTTCGCGTTATAGGTGCCCATAAACGGATGCTCTTCGCTGAAAATCTGGCTGATAATATCGGATCTTAAGTCAATATCCTGCACCTGGACATAATGCCTGGACGGAAACTGCGCCATCTGCTCCAAATGCTCTGCCCCAGCCACCTGATAGGGCTTCTCCCGCGTTCCGGTGCCGCCTGAAAACGGGCTTTTTGCATAGCTTCGGTAATAATGCCAGTTTCTGGTCGTATAGCCGTCTGCCACAGCTTTCAGCCGGAACTCGCCCTCGTAATTTTCCCCTTTATCATCTTTTCCGTCCCATAAAAAAGAACAGTTTTTCCTTGCGGCAACCGCCCCCAGCTGTTTGGTACGGATGGTTTCCCCGTTTCTTCCAATCAGATACAAAATCGTATTTTCGGATTTCCGGTCCTGGCGCAGCGTGATCTTCATTTTATTTTCGCCGCAGATAAAATCACCGCCGTCGCTCGTTTCCGCCAGCATATGCAGCATATTTACCGGTACCTTCTGCACCCGTACCCGGATGCGCACCGTCTCGTGATTTGCCCCGTTGGAGCATGTAATATAAGTTACCCCGACCTTTTTCGGCGTCAGATTGAGCGGGATCTCATTTCCGGACCATTTTCCCCATTCTGCGCTGCAAATGTCCGGATCCTGGATTTTATAAGAAACAACTGCATCCTTTGTAAAGGTAAACAGGACGGACGTCTCCCTTTTCATCGTTACCGAAGAGACACTCGCGCCGTACGTCTCATTTACGGTTACCCGACATTGATACTTTGCCTTTCCGGACGTTGCCGTAATCGTTGCCTCGCCTTTGCTGATCCCCGTTACGACTCCCGCCGAGCCGACTTTTGCCACTTTTTTATTGCTTGTCGTCCATTTGACCGGTCCCGGGGCGCCGCTTAATTCCAGCGTTGTTTTCCCGCCGATACAGATCGTTGCATTTGTCTGATTCAGCCTGACAGCAGCCTGCGCCTGCGTACGGTGCCCGATGCATAGCGAAACTGCAAGCATCATGCACCATACGATAAACTGATAAAATTTTTTCATGCCTCTGCTCTGTCCTCCAATCGTTTCCGCTGCATGCCGCGGTTTCCTTAAGCATCCAGCATACACTTGACCATATATCCGACTGACCAGATCAGACCGCCGACGGTCAGCGACAGCCAGCATTTCACCACTACGCCGGCAATGTATAAAATCGTCAGCTCTCCCGCCCGATAGGTCAGATACAGGCCCGCCAGCGGTTTTACAATCATTTTCCAGAACCCGACATAAACCGCCAGCACTGTTCCCAGCAGGACACTCACATATCCTGCCGCCTTTTTTATTTTTTTCTCCATCGTATCCCATAGACTTTCTAAATGCCGAAAGAAACTGCCCGCAAATCATCCGCGGACAGGCTTGTTTATTCCATGCTCCGGTTCATTGCCGTAATCAGCGCGTCAATCGAAGCCCGCAGAATATCCGGGTCAATCCCGATTCCGAAATACAGCCGGCTGTCTTCCCCTTTGATGCCGACATAGGCAATCGCATTGGAATCCGAACCGTCCTCCAGCGCATGCTCTTCGTAGCAGATAATCTCACAAGGCTTTCCGAAAAATTCCGCAAACGAGTTGCTTACCGCGTTCAAACGGCCGTTGCCGGTGCATTCCACCAGATTTTTCTTATCATCCACAATAATATTGACAGTTGCCGTAATCCCGTCCTCCTGGCGGAAATGGCAGCCCTTTACCGAAAATACCGGTGTATAGTTCTGATACCGCTTCGTAAAAATCGCATAAATCTCTTCCGGGGACAGCTCTGCATGTGCCTTATCCGATACATCCTTCACCGCATATCCCAGGTCTTCCCGCATCTTATAAGGAATCTTCAAGCCGTAATTCTGCTCCAGCACGTAAGCCACGCCACCCTTGCCGGACTGGCTGTTAATCCGTATCACATCGCTGTCATAAGTGCGGCCCACATCTTCCGGATTAATCGGAAGGTACGGCACGGTCCAGCGTTCCCTGCCATGATCTTCCCGGTATTTCATGCCTTTTGCAATCGCATCCTGATGGGAACCGGAAAAAGCAGCAAAAACAAGCTTGCCGCAGTACGGATGGCGCATATGGATATCCATCTGCGTCAGTTTTTCATACACTTTCGCAATATGCGGCATATCCGACAAATCCAACTTAGGGTCTACACCCTGCGCGTACATATTCATGGCAAGCACGACAATATCCACATTGCCTGTCCGCTCCCCGTTGCCGAACAGCGTCCCTTCGATCCGGTCCGCTCCGGCTAACAGCCCCATTTCCGCGTCGCTGACCCCGCATCCCCTGTCATTATGCGGATGGAGGGACAAAACAACCGCATCCCGCCTGTGCAGATGCTTGCTGACATATTCAATCTGGCTGGCGAATACATGCGGCATCGACATTTCCACCGTAGCCGGAATATTAATAATCACTTTCTTTTCCGCAGTCGGCTCCCAGATATCAATAACAGCGTTGCACACATCAACCGCGTAATCCACCTCTGTCCCGGTAAAGCTCTCCGGGCTGTATTCAAACGAAATATTGCCTTCTGCCTCCTGTGCAAGCTCTTTTAACAGCTTTGCGCCGTCGACGGCAATCTGCATAATTTCTTCTTTATTTTTATGAAAAACCTGCTCCCTCTGCGCCAGGGATGTCGAGTTGTATACATGTACGATCACGTTCGGCGCGCCCTTGACCGCCTCGAATGTCTTGCGGATAATATGCTCCCTGGCCTGCGTCAGCACCTGAATCGTCACATCCTGCGGGATCATATCCTGATCGATCAGCGTACGCACCAGCTGGTATTCCGTTTCGGACGCCGCCGGAAACCCGACCTCTATTTCCTTAAATCCTAATTTTATTAAAAGTCTGAAAAAATCAAGCTTCTCTTCCAGGTTCATCGGCTCAATCAGCGCCTGGTTGCCGTCACGCAGGTCAACACTGCACCAGATGGGAGCGTGGTCCACATATTCTTTCTTCGCCCAGTCCAGACATTCTTCGGGCGGCATAAAGTAATTCCTTTGATATTGTGTATAATCGAACATTTTTCACTCCTCCAATTTGCAATTGCTTTTTATTGCAAGCAGTTCCTTATTGCAATCATTCTTTTGATTATACCTGATTTTCACCCTTTTGAAAAGGGGCCTGGCAAAATTCTTTGAAATATTGTATTGCGTTTTTGAGTGGGGATGCGGAGGATTCTGGTTAGCCAGGAGATGTGGCTAACCGGACGACTCTGCGGGCTGGGGATGTGGCTAACCGGACGACTCTGCGGGCTGGGGACCGGGGAGTCTGGTTATTGGCAAACTTTCGGACACCTGAATTTACGTTTCGTGTAAAGCGAGCGAAAATCAGCTGAATGAGGAAGGCTACTGTTCACACCTTGTTCAAGCACTTGCTGCTTGGACAAGACCAAAGAATGTGGCCTGCCAAGCATCCAGCCCTTCGCCAAGCCAAAAATGCAGCGCAAAGTCATTCTGCCACCCGGCATCAAAATTTTGCCACTTTGCGCAAAAAATCATTTATAAGTGGCCTAACATCCCCCTGCTTTCTTTGCACATGCCCGCATCGCCTCTATCACACTGCTGCGCATCCCTTTTTCTTCCAATACACGCACCGCCTCAATCGTCGTACCGCCAGGCGAACAAACCATATCTTTCAGCGCCCCGGGATGCATGCCTGTCTCCAGCACCATCTTTGCGCTGCCAAGCACTGCCTGCGCTGCGAACGTATATGCCTTTGCCCTTGGCATTCCATCCGCAACTGCCGCGTCCGCCATTGCTTCCAAAAATAAGAACACATAAGCCGGAGAGCTGCCGCTGACGGATACGACTGCGTTCATCATCGATTCTTCCACTTCCTCCGCTTTTCCAAAGCATTCCAAAATGGCGGCGGCCTGTTTTTTCTCTTCTAAAGTAACGTGTCCGTTTACACAATAAGCTGTCATGCCTTCTCCTACCATTGCCGGTGTATTCGGCATCGCGCGTACCAGCTTTACTGGTTTTTCAAAGAGCGCTTCCAGCTGCTGCAAAGACTTTCCCGGCGCTATGGATACAATAAGCTGTTCTTTTTTGACAGTATCCTTGATCTGCGCAATGACCTGTTCATAATACTGCGGTTTTACGGCCAGAAACACAATGTCCGCAAATGCAGCGACTTGCGGATTCGAATCTGCCGCACAAATCTGCAGTTCATTTTTTATTTTTTTGCGGGTTGCCCCGCTTTTTGCCGATGCAGCCAGATCCTGCGCCTGGCAGATCCCTGACTTTAAAATGCCGTTGATCATTGCGGTTGCCATATTGCCGCATCCGATAAATCCAATCTTCATCTTTCTTTCCTCCTGCATAGAAATTCATACTGAAAATACATTTTCCTTCTTAAAAACTATGTGAAAAAAACCTCATACGCCGAACAAATCTTATCCGCCACACATACAATGCCCGCGGCGCGGCACTTCGGCATATGGAAAAGTGTCAGAGGCCACATATGGCTTGCAATAATATTGCGCTCCACAGGTGTCAGTTCATACCGTGCAGAGGCGTTTTTCAATGCAATGTCCGGATGATGCAGCCCGTGCAGGCGCCCCGGATACCCATTTTCATGCCAGTCATACAGATAAAAGTCATGCAGGAAAGCGCCCCGCACAAGATCTTTTTCCGGTGCGCCGAGATGAAGCCTGCTGTTTAAATAAAAACTCAGGCGAACAACGCTTTTCACATGATCATACGTGGATATCTGCCCATGCTGGATGCAACGTTTCATAACAGCCGTTTCCTGCGTATCTAAAAGGCCGCGCAGATAAAATCTGATTTTCCTGTTTTCCTGCGGTGTTAATTTCATACCGGATCCTTCCTTTCACTTTTCTTTTCCAGGCTCTTGCCTTTTCCCAGGCTCTTGCCTTTTCCAGGCTCTTGCTTTTTCCAGGTTTTTTCCTTCTTTCAAGCTCTTGCCTTTTCCAAGCTCTTGCTTTTTCCAGGTTTTTTCCTCCTTTCAAGCTCCTCCCTTTTTCAGGCTCTCCCCTTCTTCCAGGCTCTTCCCTTCTTCCAGGCTCTCCTCTTTTTCCAGGCTCTTCCCTTTTTTCCGCTTATGCTTCCCTGCAAAAGAAAGCGAATGTTTCACACGGCTGCCGATTTCACTGTAAGATACATGGCGGAAGGATACCGAAGATCTCAGCAGCCTGGTCTGCACCCAGTTTAATGTCAGCAGCGTATTCTTTACTTCTTCGCTGGTACGCCGTTCCCGGTATTCTTCCATGGAGATCCTGCTTTTTAAAGAACCGATCCCTTCCGAAATATTCTGCCTGGCGCTTTCTATAAAAGCATCATATTTTTCCGAAATCTGGGTATCGACCGCATGCATAGCAGCTTCCAGCTTTACGTTAATCTGTGCCAGGGAATCTGCCGTCAGCGTGCAGTCAGCCGCAAACACTGCCATAAACAGCAGCGCCGCCAATTCCTGCAAATCCACTGTAAGCAGAGCTGTCAGCCGCGCAATATAAGGATGCAGCCCATATAACACAATCCATCCTGCAAAGCCGAAACCGACCGAGCAGGACAGGCAGATTCTTCCGTGCAGATTCAGCGGTATCTCGCTGTAATCCCACCAGACTGCATGAAACATACGTTCCGTCGCATAAGAAGTCGCATATTCCAAAACTGCGGAACCAAACACGCACGCAAAAAATACTGTCCCGGCATTCGGCAGGCCGCTGCACAGCAAAACATCCAACACTGCGCCAACGCCGTAAATCGGGCAGTATGGGCCAAGCAGCATCCCGCGGTTATCCCATTTCAGCTTTCTGATACTGCAGTAAACTGTTTCGTAGATCCAGCCTATGATACTGTATAAAATAAACCATATAAAAAGCGTGGATACATGCATAAATGATTTCCTCCTGTTTAAAGCCTTTCTAATTGTACAAAAGCCCGCAGCAGAATCTTTTTATAATTTTATGAGAAGTCTGCGGCAGAATCTTGTGATCACAGACAGTCTGCATGGAAAAAGCTGAAACTGCTTAGCTATTATACCACTTATAGATAAGTAACACAAATAAATGTTAAGAAGCTGATCCTAGTACTGCATTGTACAATTAACGGTGAATCCCGTACTAGTGCTCCATCCGGGCAGAAATTAGAGTCTTGCTAAAGATTTCTTGCGCAAAATGGCAAAATTCTGACTCCAGGCGACAGAATTGACATTGTGTTGCGTTTTTTAGTGGCTGCCCGATAGATCTTGATTGGCCGGGGGGATGTGGCTAACCGGACGCCTCTGCGGGCTGGGGCCAGGGGACGCGCCGGAAGACACACCTTGGGCGGACTGGGGCAACGCTGCGGT
>CANOET010000192.1 GCA_947564835.1 uncultured Eubacterium sp.
CAGAACAGATAGCAAAAATAGTGGAGAGGACTATTGGAGAGGTAGAAGCTATCATCAAAAAGCGTGAGCCTGTACTGGCATAATCATAGTAACTAAATACCACAGACAGTAAAGCAGCGAAATTGTTTTTGTTAGAGAAAACAATTCGCTGCTTTTTCTGTTTTCGGGAAGAAAGAATTGAATTTTAACAAAGGACAGGCTATAATGTACGCAGGCAGAATACATAGGAAATGGTATCCCGGCGTTTCCTGCCCAGGATTGCTGCCGGATAAAATCAGTTAGTTGCTGCCGGACAAAAATCAGTTCATAATTCAAAAAATAAAAACCAGGGAGAATACATGGAACAGGAAATATTCTACAACCAAAAAAAGAAAGACATTACCATTATCGGCGCCGCCATCATCGACATTCTGGCAGGCCCGGTTACTCCGGATGTATTTTGCACTGGATCCTGGCCCGTAGATACCGTAAAGCTTTCCTTTGGCGGGGATGCCCTGAACGAAGCGGCAGTACTGGCTAAGTTCGGCAAAAATGTGGAACTGGTTTCTAAAGTGGGACTGGACGACGCCGGGGAGCGGGTGCTGGATTATATGGAACGCCTGGGGCTTCCCACGGACAGTATCGTGATCGAAGACGGCCTTGCAACAAGTATGAATCTGGTCCTCGTAGACGGCTGCGGGGAACGCTGTTTTCTGACCAATCCGGCAGGAAGCCTGCGCAGGCTTACCCTGCAGGATGTGGAAAAATATCTGGACGGCGCGGCGGACCTTGTCAGCTTTGCAGGGATGTTTGTATCCCCGCAGCTTGATATCCCGGCAATGGAGCAGCTTTTTCGCACGATCAAGCAAAAGCCGGGACGGACGCTGGCTGTCGATATGACAAAGGCAAAAAACGGCGAGCGGCTGGAAGACCTCAGCGGGTTGCTTCCTTATATAGACTATATCTTCCCGAATGAAGCTGAAATTGCGCTGCTTACGGGCCAGACAGATCCGGCTGTCAATGCCGGGCTGCTTGTCCAGGAAGGTGTATCCTGCGCTGTGGTAAAATGTGCCGGTAACGGCTGCCTGATCCGTACAGCGGATGAAACCTTCCTGATCCCGGCGTATCCGGTGGAAACAGTCATTGATACTACAGGCGCGGGAGATTGCTTTGCAGCCGGATTTCTTTGGGCGCTGTCTGAGGGGATGAAGCTGGAAGACTGCGGGAAATTTGCCTGTGCGGCGGCATCCTGTGCGGTTGAAAAAATGGGGGCGGCTGAAGGGATCTGTTCCCTGGAGGAGCCGCTGCGGAGGTTTGCCTGTGCGGAAACATGAACCGAAACGTTACTGTTCACACCTTGTTCAAGCACTTGCTGCTTGGACAAGGCCAAAGAATGTGGCCTGCCAAGCATCCAGCCTTTCGCTGAAGGCGAACTTTCCATGGGTTGGATGCAGTTTGCGCGGCTTGAAGAGAACTTGATTTTTTCCTGGATGTTCTTTATACTAATTGGCAGACGAAAACCGCTCCTGCCCGCATGATCTTTGCCAGCGGCAGCATACAAAGCGCTCAAATAAATACGACGATTAAGAAAGAATAGGAAAACCAGACCATGCCAGAAAAATTACACAAAATTACCCGCGTCCTCCCTGGCAGTATTGCGCAGGAACTGGAAATTGAGCCGGGGGATATCCTGCTGTCCGTCAATCAGGCAGCTATCGAGGATGTTTTTGACTACCGTTACCAGCTTAATGAGGAATTTATTACCGTTGCGGTTCGCAAGCCGGACGGGGAAGAATGGGAATATGAAATTGAAAAAGAATATGAAGAAGACCTGGGGATAGAATTTGAAAACGGCCTGATGGATGACTACCGCTCGTGCTGCAACAAGTGTATCTTCTGCTTTATCGACCAGATGCCGCCTGGCATGCGTGAGACGCTGTATTTTAAAGATGATGATTCCAGGCTTTCTTTTTTGCAGGGCAATTATATTACCCTTACAAATATGAAGGAACGTGATTTGGAACGGATTATTTTATATAAATTAGCTCCGGTGAATATTTCTGTCCATACGATGAACCCGCAGCTGCGCTGTAAGATGTTAAATAACCGGTTTGCGGGCGAAGCGCTGGATAAAATGCGACGCCTGTATGAAGCGGGTATGGAAATGAATGGGCAGATTGTGCTTTGCAAGGGTATGAATGACGGCAAAGAACTGGAGTATAGTATAGAAAAGCTGACAGAATATATCCCGCATATGCGCAGTGTGTCTGTAGTTCCGGCGGGCCTGACCAGGTATCGGGACGGGCTGTATCCGCTGGAATTGTTCGGACAGCAGGAGGCCGCGGAGGTGCTGCGGATGATCCACCGCTGGCAGGCAGTTTGTATGGAGCGGTGGGGGATTCATTTTGTGCATGCTTCCGATGAATGGTATCTGCTGGCCGGGGAGGAGCTGCCCTGCGCGGACAGCTATGACGGTTTTTTGCAGCTGGAAAACGGTGTAGGGATGCTGCGCCTGCTGCTGGATGAATTTCGCGAGGCTATGCAGGCGGATGGGGACCGTTTCGGCGGTCTGGCAGAGGGAAGCGGTGGTTTTAGGAATGAGGATCGCAGCGTACGGGAAGAGCGGATCTCTATCGCAACCGGCAGGCTGGCGGCTCCGTTTTTGGAACAGCTGGCGCAGGAGTTTATGCAGCGTTATCCTAAGAAGCATATTCAGGTATTTGCGGTCCGCAATGATTTTTTCGGAGAACAGATTACGGTTGCAGGGTTATTGACGGGCCGGGATCTGGTACACCAATTGAAGGGCAAAGACCTGGGGGACCGCCTGCTGCTGCCGTGCAGTATGCTGCGCAGCGGGGAAGAGATTTTTTTGGATGATATGACAGTCACCGAACTGAAAAATGCTTTACAAGTCAAAACAGTTATTGTAAACTCTAACGGACAGGATTTATATGATGCACTGTTTTCGCCTGTCAGCGGATGATCCGCAGCCAGCCGGGGCTTTTTTGGGCAGGGGCGGCGGATCGCCCGGCAGGCTTTCGCTAAAGGAGAATAACATGAGCAAACCGATTGTAGCAATCGTAGGCCGTCCGAATGTAGGGAAGTCTACGCTGTTTAATGCGCTGGCCGGCGCCAGGATTTCGATTGTGCAGGATACGCCGGGGGTGACCAGGGACCGGATTTATGCGGATGTATCCTGGACAGACCGGGATTTTACGATGATTGATACCGGGGGGATTGAGCCGGAGAGCAAGGATGTGATTTTGTCGCAGATGCGGGAACAGGCGCAGATTGCGATCGATACCGCGGACGTCATTATTATGATTACTGATGTGCGCCAGGGGCTGGTGGATGCGGACGCGAAGGTGGCGGACCTTTTGCGCCGCTCGAAAAAACCGGTCGTGCTGGCCGTCAATAAGGTCGACAATTTTCAGAAATTTATGATGGACGTCTATGAGTTTTATAACCTGGGCCTTGGAGAGCCGGTACCGATCTCGGCGGCTTCCAAGCTGGGGCTGGGGGATCTGCTGGATGAGGCAGTCAGGTATTTTCCGGCAAACAGCAAAGAGGAGGAAGCGGATGACCGGCCAAAGATCGCTATCGTAGGAAAGCCGAATACAGGCAAGTCGTCGCTGGTCAATAAGCTGTGCGGCAAGGACCGTGTGATTGTATCGGATATCGCCGGGACGACGCGCGACGCAGTCGATACGGAAGTAACGTATCACGGACAGGAATATGTCTTTATTGATACAGCCGGGATCCGGCGCAAAAATAAGATTAAGGAAGAGATTGAACGCTACAGTATTATCCGCGCAGTGACCGCCGTAGAGCGCGCGGATGTGGTGATTCTGATGATTGACGGCGTAGAAGGCGTGACAGAGCAGGACGCGAAAATCGCGGGCATTGCCCATGAGCGGGGCAAGGGGATTATCATTGCCGTAAACAAATGGGATCTTGTGGAAAAAGATGATAAGACGATTTACCGGCAGACCGAGCGCATCCGCCAGGTGCTGAGCTTTATGGCTTATGCGGAGATTCTGTTTATTTCCGCAAAGACCGGGCAGCGGCTGAATAAAATGTTTGAACGGATTGACCTGGTGATCCAGAATAACAATATGCGGATCGCAACCGGTGTGCTGAATGAGATTGTCTCAGAGGCAGTGGCGATGCAGCAGCCGCCGTCGGACAAAGGAAAACGGCTTAAGATTTATTATATGACGCAGGTAGCGGTAAAGCCGCCGACGTTTGTAATATTTGTTAATTACAAAGAACTGATGCATTTTACGTACCTAAGGTATCTGGAAAACCGGATCCGCGAGGCGTTTGGGTTCCGCGGGACGGCGCTGAGATTTTTTATCCGTGAGCGGAAGGAGGACGGCAAATGACAGCAGCACGTATGATTGCCGTGGCTATCGGCTATCTGTTCGGCTTATTTACGACCGGGTATTTTTATGCAAGGCATGTCCATGTGGATATCAGGAATATGGGCAGCGGCAATATCGGGACAACGAATACGTTCCGCACGCTGGGCAAAAAAGCGGGCGTTCTCGTATTTCTGGGAGACGGGTTCAAGGGCGTATTTGCGGTATTGCTCGTATGGCTGCTTTATCACAGCCGTTACCCGGACGGGATCAAAATACTGGAAGCCTATGCGGGCCTTGGAGCGGTGCTGGGGCATAATTTTCCGGTGCATTTAAAATTCAAAGGCGGCAAGGGGATCGCGACGACAGCCGGCATGATGCTGGCGTTCTGCCCATGGGCGGTGCCGGTGTGCCTGGTATTGTTTACGCTTAGCATTTTTGTGAAAAAGTACGTTTCGGTAGGTTCGCTGCTTGTCTGCATCGGCTTTTTCGTGCAGACGGTTATTTTCGGGAAAAACGGTATGCTGGGGGCGCAGGCGCTGGCGGAGATCTATGCTGTCGTCGGGGCGGTCTGCGTGCTGGGTGTGATCCGCCATCAGTCGAACATTAAACGGCTGCTGAGCGGCACCGAGAATAAAGTATTTGTGCATGAAGAGAATCAGTAAAGCCGCAAAGGCAAGGATAAGCAGGACAGATCTGGCCGGCTGGCGTATTTAGACATGAAAACGGGTAAATTCAGAAAGGAAAGAAAAACAGGACTATTATGGCAAAAATAGGAATCATTGGCGCGGGGAGCTGGGGTACGGCCCTGGCTGCCGTATTGGATAAAAACGGGCATCAGGTCATGGTATGGTCCGTACTCGAAGCAGAAGTTCAAATGCTCAGGGAGCATCATGAACATCTTGAGAAGCTTCCGGGCGTTAAGCTGGCGGATACGATCCGGTATACGACCGATCTGAAAGCCGCCATTGACGGGATGGATGCGCTTGTGCTGGCAGTCCCTTCCATGTATACAAGGCAGACGGCACGCAGCATGGCGCCGTATACAGCAGACGGACAGCTGGTCATCAGCGTTGCAAAAGGGATTGAAGAAGAAACACTGCTGACACTGTCGCAGATCATAGAACAGGAAATCCCCCAGTCCGTAACCGCGGTGCTGTGCGGGCCGTCCCACGCGGAAGAGGTCGGCAGGGGCATGCCTTCCGCGCTTGTAGCCGGGGCAAAGAGCCGGGAAACGGCAGAGCGCGTACAGCATTATTTTATGAACGAGTCGTTCCGGGTATATACGAGCCCGGATGTGATCGGCATGGAGATCGGGGCTTCCCTGAAAAATGTCATTGCGCTGGCAGCCGGAATGGCAGACGGGCTGGGCTACGGAGACAATACAAAAGCAGCCCTGATCACCAGGGGCATCAATGAGATCGGCCGCCTGGGGCTTGCGATGGGCGCAAAATACGAGACGCTGAGCGGCCTGACCGGGATCGGCGACCTGATTGTGACCTGTGCAAGCATGCACAGCCGCAACCGCAGGGCAGGGATCCTGATGGGCAAAGGCTATACGATGCAGCAGGCGATGGATGAGGTAAAGATGGTCGTAGAGGGCGTGTATTCCGCCAAAGCCGCCATGGGGCTTGCCAGGACCTACGGCGTGGACTTGCCGATTATCGAACAGGTCAATGCGGCGCTGTTTGAAAATAAGCCGGTCAAAGACGCCGTCTATGAACTGATGACCAGGGATAAAAAAGCGGAGAATGAGGAGCTTGCCTGGGAGTGATTGCATCGGACAGAAACAGGCAGGAACAGGAAGAATATGAATTATAAGCAGGCGAGGGATTTTATTTCAGAAACAGGCAGATATGGAAGCGTCTACGGGCTTTCCAGTATCCGGGCGCTGATGGCGCGGCTTGGGAATGTGCAGGAACATCTGCGCATTCTGCACGTAGCAGGCACAAACGGCAAAGGCTCCGTCTGTGCCATGCTTGCAGCCGTCCTGCAGGCAGCCGGATACCGGACAGGCGTCTACGCATCTCCGGCTGTATGGGAACCGGAGGAAATCATCAAAGTCAACGGACATGTTATTTCGCAGGAGGATTTTGCAGCGCTTGCGCAAAAAGTGCAGGCAGCATGCAGGGATCTGTTCGCAGAGGGGTTGCCGCATCCAACAGCTTTTGAAGTGGAGACAGCAATCGCTTTTTGCTTTTTCGATCAGCAGGGCTGCGATTATGCAGTACTTGAAACCGGATTGGGTGGTGCGTCCGATGCGACGAACCTGATCACACATCCGGTCTGCAGCGTGCTTACATCCATCAGCAGGGATCATATGGCGCTTTTAGGAAATACGCTGGAAGAGATCGCGGCAGAAAAAGCAGGAATCATCAAGCCCGGATGCCCTTGTATATCCGCGGCGCAAAAGCCGCAGGCAGCCCGTGTGCTGGCGCAGGCTGCCAAAGAAAAAGGGAGCGTATTGCGTATGGCAGATCCGGACAGCATTGCGGTATTTTCTTATGACAGCCGGGCCAGCCGGTTTGAGGCGGAATGGGAACCACATCCAGCGGCACGCAGGGAAAGGCTGTCAGGCACACTCGGGCTGACAGGGGCATGTCAGAAAGAAAATCTTGCCTGTGTGCTGGAAGTGGTACGTTTCTTGCGGGAGCAGGGAGTATCCATGACACGGGACGCCCTATTGGAAGGGCTTGCCGGGGTGCATCTGCCGGGTCGTATGGAACAGATCGGGACCAGGCCGGATTTTTATCTGGACGGGGCGCACAATGAAGGCGCTGCATACTGCCTGCGGGAAACAGTAGCCAAATGCTTTGCAAGCCGCCGGGTGGTTTATATCATTGGTGTATTTGCAGATAAAGAATATGAAAAAGTACTTGAGATCATGCTGCCGCATGCCGCTTTCGTATTTACCATAACCCCGGACCATCCCCGGGCATTAGACGCGAAAGAGCTGGCATGCCAGGCACGCAGGTTCCATCCGGCAGTGACTTGTGTACCAGATCTGGCACAGGCGGCAGAACTGGCGCAGCAAGCGGCCGGGCCGGACGGTGTGGTACTGGCGTTCGGGTCTTTTTCTTATCTCGCAGATCTGAAAAAAGCACAAAAAGTAGAAAGCAGGCAAAAAAATGGATGAAAACAAGATAATGGAAGGGGTACGGCTGCTGCTGGAGGGGATCGGGGAAGATCCTATGCGGGAAGGCCTGTGCGAAACACCGCAGCGGATCGCAAGGATGTATCAGGAAATCTTTGCCGGACTTTTCCAGGATGCAGCAGAGCCGCTGTCCAAGACATTTCATACAGAGCAGACAGATATGGTGCTGGAAAAAGATATTTCGTTCTATTCAACCTGTGAGCATCATCTGCTCCCGTTTTACGGAAAAGCGCATGTGGCCTATCTGCCGCAGGGAAAGGTAGCGGGGCTGAGCAAGCTGGCGCGGACGGTGGAAGTATATGCCCGCAGGCCGCAGCTGCAGGAGCGCATGACGGCGCAGGTTGCGGATGCTTTGATGGAGCATCTTAAGCCGCGGGGGGTGATGGTGATGCTGGAGGCGGAGCATATGTGCATGACGATGCGCGGCATTAAAAAGCCGGGCAGCAGGACGGTTACTTATGCGGCCAGGGGGTTGTTTGCGGAGAATGAGATGCTGCAGGCGAAATTTCTCCAGATGGTTGCGGGGTAAGACGTAGAATGCAGGGGGTTGGTGGCTTCCCGATAGATTGATTGGCCAGGGGGGTGGCTAAGCGGACGACTCTGCGGACGGTGGCCAGGGGACGCGCCGGGAGACACACCTTG
>CANOET010000193.1 GCA_947564835.1 uncultured Eubacterium sp.
AGTTCACCGCAGCGTTGCCCCAGTCCGCCCAAGGTGTGTCTCCCGGCGCGTCCCCGGTTCACAGTCCGAAAAGTCGTCCGGTCAGCCACATCCCCTGGCTAACCAGGATCTTTCCGGAATCCCCAAAATGCAACACAATGTCTATTCTGCCGCCCAGAATCAAAATTTTGCCAGTTTGTGCAAAAATCGTTTTTAGGTGCCTAATCTATGCCATCAAACAACTGTTCAAAATCAATTTTAATATGCGGAAAATGGAGCAAATGTAAATCTTTTTTATTTTCCGCTGTAACCGTATCAATCAGAAAATATTCCGGAATATCATTTTTATAATCTAAGTCATAGATTTCAATCGATCGCTTCCAAATATCTACATTCCAATACTCAGGTATTTCTTCGGACCTGTATATTTCCATCTTCTCTTTTCGATCATATTTTGCCGTCGATGGAGATAATACCTCTAATACAAACTGCGGCGCATTTATAAAGTTGTTTCCCTTTCTGCTTTTTGTCTGGCAGTTAATAGACGCATCCGGGATTACTGATTTTTCACTTCCGTCACTCATGGTCCACTTATATTGGACATTATCTGAATAGACCCTGCATGTACTGTCTTTTAACTGATTGTAAACCATATTTACAAAATTAATGATGACTGCAGAATGGTCGGGTGATGCACCTGCCATATCTGTGACCTGTAAATTCAAACTCATTCCTACACCTCCTCAAGCTGTATTATAGCAAATTGTCATTTATTTTCAAGACGTTTCAGAAACGATTAGACGCTTTTCGGGACTGCCGCAGCCTGGAAAGCCTCACGGTTCCACAGACAGTCACATCCATCGGATCAGGCGCCTTCCAGGGATGCCACAGCCTGAAAGAGATAAAACTTCCGGAAAGCGTAAAAACCATTGAATCAGCTGCTTTTTCTGACTGCCGCAGCCTTGCTTCCATCGCGGTTCCAAAAAGCGTTACCGCAGTTGAAAACGGCGCTTTCGACGGATGCCTCAGCCTGAAAGACATTTATTATGCTGGCTCTGCGGCACAATGGACGGACATACAGATCGCTGAAAAAAATGATGCATTCACTACTGCTTCCTTCCACGAACAAACGTTTGATATCCCACAGCCAGACAGTACGCAAAGTGATTTTACCTGCCGGACACTGGCGGATGATACACTGGAGATCATCTGGTACTCCAGCAACGAACCAGAACTTACCATTCCTGACCAGATCGGCGGAAAAACCGTCACCAGAATTGCTGGCCAGGCATTTGAAAACAAGACAGAGCTGACGCGTATTACCATTGGGGACAGCATTACATATATCGGAACCGGCGCTTTTGAAAAATGCACCAGCTTAAAAAGCGCGGTACTGCCGAAGGGCATTACGGAGATTGCTGATTGGACTTTCAACTACTGCAGGAATTTAAAGAGCATCACGATTCCGGGCAAGGTAAAAACAATCGGATACCGTGCTTTTGGCAGCTGTACCCTTTTATTAGAAGTTACCATCCCGTCAAGTGTAAAAACGATCGGTGATGTTGCCTTTTATGGATGCAAAAAATTGTCAAAAGCAGTGATCGGAAAAAATACCTCTTCCATCGGACAGGCGGCATTCAGCGGCTGTTCCAGTCTGGACACGTTAACTATCCGCTCTGACAAATTGAAAAAAGTGGGAATCAAAGCGTTTGCAGGAATCCGGCCGTCTGCAAAAATCAAAGTGCCTTCCAAAAAGCTTTCCGCATACCGAAAACTTTTAAAGGGAAAAGGCCAGAGCAGCAAGGTGGCAATTACTGTGCTGAAATAACGGTAACAGTATAAGAGCAGGAAATTCCTGTCAGATCTGACCGGCGGGAAACTGCATCGCAGATGCCGGACTACAAATTAGGCCTTGTATTTTCCAGGCATTTATTTTATACTGGTAACGTAACTGGAATAGTTGTTAGAAGCAAAAATCATTCTGAAAGAAGGAACATTATGCAGAGTATTATCTGGGATCCTGACTGGGAACGCTTTGAATACTGCGGCAGAAATGCTGTATGGAACAAGGACGTTTTAGAAAAATTCAAACATCCCCAAGGATTTTCCATATGCCATAAAATCAGTTTTAAAACGATTGCTACAGGAATTGTAAATAGCTTAAATTACTTTCATTACTATCTTATGAATCCGGATTATGAAGTTCCATTACAGATATCATTAGGATTTCTGGCAGGTATGATTGTAAGCGTAAAAGGACAGCAGATCTGTCTGCCTGAATCTTGCAGGGAACTGAAAGAGGTCAATGAAAAAATCAGCCAATTCAGGGCTCTCCAAATTCCGGAAGAAGATAATGAATTCCAGCAGATTCTTGACAAGCAAAACCAGATGACCGCAGACCTGCTGGAAAGCACCAAAGTAACCGCATGTTCAAGCCGCAAATATGCAAGGATTTTGAATGCAATCTCTGAACAGATGGAAGCATGCGTGAACTGCAGAGATGAAATCATACAGGTACAGGATCGTTTTAACCAATACGCCGATGATTTCAAAAATAATGTATTAGAGTTTCTCACAGACATACCAGATGCGAAGATCTCCTATATTATAAAACGGCTGGGTGAAATAACAGCGAATTACTGGCTGCCTGACCTGAACATCCTGTTAAACAGACTTATCCAGAAAACTACAGGAAAATCTATTACTTTGCTAAAAAAATACTTGAAAGAAAAATGCAGAAAATATAAAGATATGATAAACAATCAGATCCGGAATACGTCAGACGAACTTATCGACCTGCAGGACACCGCGGTGCAGCATGAAATAACCGAAGATCCTTATTATAAAAGTCTGGAAGATGCAGTGGAGCAGATAGAAACAGAAACGCGGCTTTACATCTATTCTGATTTGCTAAAGCTGCTGGATGCAGTGCCTGGGACAATGGATGCTGCGTATGTGCTAACCAGGTTTGGACAATTTATAAACGATGAGAACCAGATCTTCCAATTACGAAATTGTCTCGATGTGTTTGATGCCTGCTGCAACAACTATATGTCCCATATCGCGTATGAGGCAGACCGTTTCATTCAGGAGCTTAATTGCGAAACAGCCAATCTGAAGCTTGGATGTTCTTTATGGAACCAATCTCTGCAGGATGCGTACGATTGCGAATTTTGGATTTATGAAGACGGATCCAATACCGAATTTCTGCTTCCATCAGCCTTTGATGCAATACAGCTGTCCAATCTTTTGCATTTGACTTTAGGAGAACATATCCCTTTTGGATCGAAGGACTCTGAGCCGATTACCTCCACAGCGCTTTATTTCCTGGCTGGAACGGTTGAAGACGAAGATAAGGATACCGGGCCTGTAAATTTTATATACACTAGCAGCCTGCCTATGGAATTTGAGTCCTGCCATCTGAAAGATTTAAAGGAATGCAGAATTTACTATTATGATTATATTCTAGGCAGCAAGGAATCCATTGATGCCGGAAGCTGCGGTTCCATCGAAGCAGAGATACAAAATGCCATAGAGCAGGAAAATGCCGGTCTGGATGAAGAAGAAATCAGCCCTTCATAAAGCGTGCTTTCAACGGGCTGATTTCTTAAAAATAGATGTAAATGATATTGGGCTGGTACAGCTATTTTAGCTTTGGCAGTATACCCTGATTCTTATTTTTACCTGCTTCTAGTAAAATCTGCCTGTATTTTTCCACAAATTCTGAAATCGTTGTATAGCCTGCCTGCGCTGCCCTGGATACGTCATCCAGATAGGCGCTTTGATCCGCCGCGGTTGCTTCCATATAGTATCCTATAATCTGCGGCGTATCAAATTTCAGCGTTACGGAATTGGATGTGCTGGAAAAATGTACGCCGGAAGCAGATGAAGAGCTGCTGGAGGCAGATGAGCCGCTAAAAAATAAAAAACTGCCGCCTGCAGAAGCATGCTGCTCCATCGTATCTGCAAAATCCGATGAAATCGTTCCTTCAGAAATGAATCTGACAGAAATATCGCGTGCGAGTACAAAAGCAACCGGATAACACGGGAAAACCATATTACCGGACATGTCAAGGAGCCTTTGGTCGTCCATAGAAGTATAAGGCCTTGCAGGATTCGGGGCAATTCTTTGCGTTGTAACGTTAAACATATCTTTGGTCAGGTAAAAAACGCCTGGCTGAAACCATCCCCGTTCAATACCTACCTTTGTGACATTCATGCCGATCTGGATCTCAGTCTTCTTATCGCTGATCCGGCTGCTGATTCTGGAAGAAGCGTTGCTTTCCGACCGGCTGTAACCGCCGAATAAAAAACTGCCGCCGCAGGTAGAAACATTGGCATGTGCCATCTTCTGGGATGACTGGTCCATACTGGAAGCAGAAGCCGACAAGGTTATTTGCGTATACCCTTTTGGAACACTTGCCGGTGCGACCGTAAGCTCAAACGGATCCGGATCCTCTACCATGCCGTCTGTATTCGGTGTGGGACGTATCGTTGATGACAGCAGCATTTGTGCGTGAAGCGTGCGAATCTCAAGATTCACTTCTTTAAGCTGTGCCGTCAGCGGTACAAGCATGGACTGTAGCATAGACAGATTCTGCAGCTTTGCGGCATCCGCAGAAGCATCTGCCAGTTCCTGCAGGCAGTTTGTATAGGCTGACAGCTTTGCATTTGTATCCTTAAAGGCCGCAATCAGTTCATCCGTTTTAGAGCTGTCTTTCAGAGTTACGCCTGGAGCTATTTTGCGGATCACATCCATAGGAACGATTTGTCCGGATTCTGCAAATGCGGGTATGATATCCGCAAAAACGTCCATGCATGCAGCAATGCCATCCGTATAAAATGCCTCCAGGTCTTTCTCTGAGGTGTCCAGATCGGTTTGCGCTTTGCTGATATTCTCCAATGCCTCCTTAAGGCTGTCCTGATCCGGAATCAGGGATACCAGGTTTTCAATTTTTGATTTTATCTGGATTTTACGCTTGGACAGATTTGCAATCTGCATAGCGACTGCCTCAGGGTTTTTCAACAAATCGTCAGCTGTAAAAGAAGTGTCCAGATATTCAAACCAGTTAGCCGGACTCAGATTTACCGGATAGACATAGCCTCCATCCGGTGTCAGCTTCCGTGCGTTTAAGAGCGCCTGGCGGGCTTCCTGCAGCTCTGCCCCGGAACCGCTGTCAAGCACCCCTTCCAATATTTCCATATCGTTTGGCGTAAAAACAGAAATCACCTTGGCCATCTTTTCATTCAGGCTGTTGATCCTGCTTTCAGCAACCTGTTCGTACCATTCCAGATACAGGTCATTGATTTTTGAAGCCGCATCCGTACCGGAATGTTCCTGCCACAGCTGGTTTTTCTTAAGGTTCTGCTCACTGAGCCAATCGTTCTTTGCTTTCAGCCATTCATCATACAGTTTAAAAAACACTTCCTGGAGTGTATATTCTTGTTTTGCGTCATCCTGAAACTGATAGTCATACTTGGTCATTAAAAGCTGGCGCAGTTTACTTTTTGCGTCTGCCGCTTTTGCATTCAGCATCGGGGTCAGCATATTTAACGCAGACTGATACTGATATGGCAGCGTCAGCCCATTATCTGCTCCTGCCATCCGGCATGGGTCAAACATCTTATTGGCCAGACGTGATTCGTTTGCCTCTACTGATGGCCCCTTTGGGCTTTTGTTTTTATAATCATACCGGAAATCTTCCGCTGAGAGCGCTTGTCCCGGAATGGTAAGGCATAAATACTGGTTTGGATTCGCACCGCCCAAAATGTTATGGATCTGGCGGTATAATATATCTGCAAAAGGCTCCGGCTGCAGGCTGGCCGTATTGTTTTCCGCAGCGTCTCCAACTCCTCTGTATGGATGATCACCAGCAATCGGCATTACTTTCGGCTTGCCGGCGCTTTTTCCGTCTCCTGTATATTCTGACATAAATATCCTCCTTTATCGTGTGGCTGCAGTTCATCTGCGTTCCGTAAATGCAGAGCCCTGGTGTGGACAGCAATATTAAAGGAACTGCCTCCCGCTTCTTTTATTATGGTTCATTTCTTCCAGCATGATCCTGTATTTTTCTACAAATTCTGCAATCGATACGTAGCCGGCCTGCGCGGAACCGGAAACATCATCCAGATACGTACTCTGATCCGGGGCAGTCGCCTCCATATAGTAACCGATAATCTGCGGTGTGCTGAATCTGACCGTTACAGAATTAGAGGTGCTTGAAACATGGGCGCATGTTTCCGAAAAGGAATTGCTGCTGCTCCCCGATCCACTGAAAAATAGAAAACCGCCGCCTGCAGAAGCATGCTCTTTTACCGAATCTGCAAATTCTGAGGAAATCGTGGTGTCAGAAACAATTTTTACAGATATATCCCGTGCGACAACGAACGCGGTCGGATAACACGGAAACACCATGCCGCCTGCCATATCCTTAAGCCGTGCGTCATCCATGGAAGTATACGGCGTCTGCGGGTTCGGCGAAATCCTCTGCGTGGTAAGGTTAAACATATCTTTTGTAAGGTAAAACACTTCCGGGCGGAACCATTCACGCTCAATGCCGACTTTTGCGACATGTTTGCTGCCTGGTTCCAATTCCATACCCCCTTTGCATGTATCTTTTATTTGTGTATTTTCCGTCCCTGCCTCCGCTTCCTTATCAGGCACCGGCGCATACAGCTCCGGCTTTGCCTGCGGATGGCGCTCCTGTAATGATTTTGATTTATGTTTATCTGCCATATCCTCTCCCATATCTGATCCAGACTGCCAGCTGTCAAAGGCCGTTCAGCCCTGCTTTTTTAATAATTTCCGGATAGTTTTTAAAGATATAGTCCAGATCTACATCCGCGTTCCCCGAAATCCCGCTGATCCTGCCTTTATCGCTGTACTGCCAAAGCCCTGCATCCCTGCGGCTGCATGTACTGCGGTACGATGCAAACCAGAAATCAAACCTGTCAAAGACTTCCTGTCCGAACATATTTTGGGCATAATCCAAGTTACAGTAATTAGATGCATAGTAACGAGCCTTTCCGATTTCCGAACAAAAAGCCAGTGCCATCTGTGTCGCAAGTTTTTTGTCAATCGTGACACCATGTTTTGCCGCATAGCCAACACTTGCGTATTCCAGATCATAAAAAACCGGATACTCCAGGCGGTAACGTTTTACCGCAGCCAGGCAGTACTGGGCTTCTTTTTTTGCATCCTCCGCCGTCAGCGCGTAAGAAAACCAGTAAGCCCCCAGCGGAATGCCCAGCCGGTTGCATTCCTGTGCGTTGCGTGCGAAGCTTTTATCCATATTATTCTGCCAAAGCCGGCGCGGGCAATTACAAATTTTACTCCCGCCCCCTTTATTTTCTGGAAATCCGGTGTACCCTGGTGCTGAGAGATGTCAATCCCTGGTATTCCGTTTTGGATTCCTCCGGCCATTTCATCGGATGCCTGCAGCGCTGCATCCTGCCGCGGCAGCTGCAGCGCCTCATCCCGGCAGCTGTCCCAGATCCCGTTTGCTTCTTGTAAAGAGACGCCGCCCATCTGTGCAGCTTCTTCAGGAGAGCCAGCACGGGCAAGAATCCTTAACCATTCATATTTTTCCTGCTCATTCATTTGTGTCCGCCTTTCTTCATGTGTATTTTTCAATAGTTCCGACATGCTAAACGCAATGCTCTGTAAACGTAATTATAACATGAAGTAAGGCAGTTTGCAATTTCGATTTGCAGTCGAATATTTAAGCCCCTGCGAACCGTATCAAAAAAATAAAAAAAATTGTAAAAAAAGCTTGCAATTTATTTACCGTCATGCTATTATACATATGGTCATGGTCCGTTGGTCAAGCGGTCAAGACGCCGCCCTCTCACGGCGGAAACACGGGTTCGATTCCCGTACGGACTGTTATCGAAGGTCTCCCGTCAGAGGGAGTATAAAAATACCAGAATCCTTGCAAATATCCTGGATTCTGGTATTTTTATACTCCCTAAATTCTTTTCTCATCCCTTTATCCATAATTAGAAGCCTTGGTATTCTGCCCGATAAAGCAGGGGCAAAAGAAACACTTTTGACATTGTGTTGCGTTTTTTAGTGGCTATGCGGACGCCGG
>CANOET010000194.1 GCA_947564835.1 uncultured Eubacterium sp.
GCCAGGGCGAACTAGGTGCCGCGACCGGACGGTGCCACTGTGTAAATGCAGAATGTCTAGGGATTCTTAACATTCTGGAATAGGAGCAGGAAGCCAGGCCCTTTCCCCCTCATCCAGCGTCCGCATAGCCAATATAAAACACAACACTCTGTCCGGGCTGTTTCAGTTCCTCCTATGGCTCAGCTCCTGTCTGTAAAAAAATACAAAAAGAAAAATTTTCATAATGACAACAAATCTAATCCATGCTATACTAAATCCGACACAAAGTTTTCTGTTAAAATTAACTGAAAACAACATAAATTGACAGAAAACAATATATTTTTTATGATAAAATCAGAAAAAACAGGAAATACTCCATTAAAAAAACAACAATACAACGCAAAAAAATCGTATTCTTCCGGAAGCAAATATGTTACAATGGTTTGGATAATAATGACCAGGGGGCTGGGATAATTGAATGAGCAATAAAAATGAGGGGTTAAATGACCGCCTGGAACGGAAAAAGCGGGTGCAGCGCATAAAGACAGGGCTGATCTGGTTTTTGGTTACCTGGATGCTGGCGCAGATGCTGATCTCGATTACGTTGATCGCGAAAGTCTATTCCCTGCAGGAGCAGATCGACATTATCACGGAAAATACGATCCGCAGCCAGCAGATTGACCAGCAGGAGCATCAGACATCGGGCGACGACGATACCTATGGATCGGTGACCAAAGACAGCAGCGGATCCAACGAAAACAGCCTGCAGGCCAAAGGCGGGGCGTTTGCCAAGGAATCTTTTGCCAGCCAGCTGCGGTTATCTGCAAAAGATGCGAAAGAGGCGGATGCAGACCAGGTGAAACAGGCCGGGGCGGCAAAACAATCAAAGGAAAAGGAAGAAGACCGCAAGGTTTATCTGACTTTTGATGACGGGCCGAGTAAAAATACGGAAAAAATTCTGGATATTCTGGATAAATATCAGGTAAAAGCGACATTCTTTTTAACAGGCAGGGAGGATGAGCAGTCGCTGAAACTGTATCAGGAGATTCACAGGCGCGGGCATACTATTGGAATGCATTCTTATACCCATAAATATGATGAGATCTATGCATCCACCGAAGCTTTTGAACAGGACCTGGAACGGATCCAGGGCAGGATTTTTGAGACGCTGGGCTTTACGTGCAGCCTGTACCGGTTTCCAGGAGGCAGCAGCAACCAGGTCAGCGGGCTTGATATGAAGGAATTTATCCGCGTATTAAATGACAGGAAAATTACTTATTTTGACTGGAATGCGGAATGCGGAGACGCGTCTTCCAAATCCTATAAAGCAAAGGAACTTGTTGACAATGTGATGAAGGACGTTGTAAAGTATCATACGTCAGTCGTGTTGCTGCATGATGCCGAGAATAAGCGCAATACGGTAAAGGCTCTGCCGAAAATCATTGAACAGCTGTTGGACATGGACGCACAGATCCTGCCGATTGACGAGGATACAACGCTTGTGCAGCATGTTTCAGCGGAAAGTGTGGAAGACTGACTACATACGGATAAATGGAGGTAAGAAATGAGTTTTTTTAAAGATTTCAAAGATGATCTGTCTTTGGCGGTAAATGAGCTGCTGCCGGGGGAAGATTTTGAAATGGAGGAAGAGCTGGAGGAATCCCCGGAAATGATGGTAAATACACTGGATGGGGATCTGGACATTGAGTCTGAGCTTTCTAAGCTGGACGGCCTGTTGGAGCGTGTGGATAAAAAAGAGCCGGTCCGCCATGTGCAGATCGAACCGGAGGAGCCGGTATTGGAAAAGACGCCGGAGCCGAAACAGGCCCAGGCGGCCAGACCGCAGGCAGCGTCTAAAGAGCAGCAGGCAGCAAAGCCGCAGCAGCAGGCAGCAAAGCCGCAGCAGCAGGCAGCAAAGCCGCAGCAGCAGGCGGCAAGGCAGCAGGCAGCGCCGAAGCCGCAGCAAAAGGCGGAACCGCCGCAGGCTGTCCGCAAAGAAGAGTCGATCCAGGCAGCGCTCAGTCGTTTTGATACTATTTTAGAGCCAGAAAAAAAAGAAGACGATGATCTGCCGTTTGATTTTGACACGTTGTTAAAAGAGGCTGACCAAAAGCCGCAGCGTGTGCAGCAAAGGCCGCAGGCAAGGCCGCAGCAGCATGCACAGCCAAAGTCGCAGGCGGCTGAACCGAAAGCGCCTGGCGCTTTGCATGGCCATGATCAAAAGAAACCAAGTATATCAATCAAGGAGGAACTACCAATGAACGAGGAATTGACAAAGGAGACAGCAGTAACAATGGATGATGACCTGTCTACGGAATCTCTGGAGGTTACTGATGAAGTATCCATTATTACAACAGGAACTACGATCAAAGGTAATCTGTCTACCACAGGCTCTTTCAGCATCAGCGGCCGGGTAGAGGGAAATGTGCAGTGTAACGGCAAGCTGGAAGTGACCGGTACCATTAAAGGCAACAGCTCATCTTCGGAAGTATTTTCCGATGCAGCTAAAATCGAAGGCGAAATTATGAGCACAGGTACGGTAAAGATCGGCCTTGGCTCTGTCGTTGTGGGCAATATCGCGGCAACCTCTGCAGTCATTGCAGGCGCAGTCAAGGGGGATATTGATGTGCAGGGTCCGGTTGTTGTGGATACTTCCGCGGTTATCGTTGGCAATATCAAGTCCAGGTCTGTACAGATTAACAATGGTGCAGTGATCGAAGGTTTCTGTTCCCAGTGTTATGCAGATATTGATGTAGAGAGCCTGTTTGGGGATAAGAAAGGCAAATAAGAGATGAAAAGAGTTCTGTTGAAATTAAGCGGGGAAGCTCTGGCCGGGGATAAAAAGACCGGTTTTGACGAAGCAACCGTACGCCGGGTGGCAGACCAGGTGAAGCGGCTGCTGGATGACGGCATTGAGGTCGGGATTGTGATCGGCGGCGGCAATTTTTGGCGCGGCCGGACCAGTGACGCTATAGACCGCACGAAGGCAGACCAGATCGGGATGCTGGCGACGGTGATGAACTGTATTTATGTGTCTGAGATTTTCCGTTCTGCGGGAATGAAGACGAATGTGCTGACGCCGTTTGCGTGCGGTACATTTACCAAGCTGTTTTCCAAAGACCGTGCCAACAAATATTTTGCACACGGGATGGCCGTATTTTTTGCAGGAGGGACGGGACATCCGTATTTTTCCACAGATACGGCGGCCGTTTTACGTGCGGTGGAGATCGAGGCAGACGGAATGCTGCTGGCAAAAGCGGTTGACGGCGTCTATGACAGCGACCCGAAACTGAATCCGGATGCAGTCCGCTATGATACGCTATCGATTGATGAAGTCATTGAGAAAAAACTGGCGGTTATAGACCTGACAGCTTCCATGATGTGCATGGAGCACAAGCTGCCGATGTATGTCTTTAGCCTGAACGAACCGGACAGCATTGTAAAGGCATTAAGCGGCGATTTCAACGGAACGGTGATCACCGTATAGGGTGCAGGAGGATTTATGGACGATAGGTTAGTTCAGTATGATGATAAAATGAATAAAACAATGAAAAACCTGCAGGAAGAATTTGGCAGTATCCGTGCCGGAAGGGCAAACCCGCACGTGCTGGACAAGCTGCGCGTGGATTATTACGGCACGCCGACGCCGATCCAGCAGGTTGCCAATGTAAATGTACCGGAACCGCGGATGATCCTGATCCAGCCATGGGAGCCTTCCATGGTCAAGGTGATTGAAAAAACAATCCTGACCTCTGATCTGGGGATTAATCCGACGAACGATGGGAAATCCATCCGCCTTGTCTTCCCGGAGCTGACCGAGGAACGGCGTAAAGATCTGGCAAAAGAGATCAAGAAAAAAGGCGAAGCAGCGAAAGTCGCTGTCCGCAATATCCGTCGCGATGCCAATGACTCCTTTAAGAAGCTTGGCAAAAAAGAAGATATTTCCGAGGATGAGATCAAAGAGCTGGAAGGGAAAATCCAGAAAATGACAGACAAATTTATTGCTGATATTGACAAAGCGGTTGAGGAAAAAACGAAGGAAATCATGACTGTTTAGCGATAATCGGGGAACATAGCCGCGGCGATGTTCCCTTCTTTTATTCGGGATGTTCGGCGATGGGAAGGAAAAAAGATGAAAATACCGCAGCATGTGGCAATTATTTTAGATGGAAACGGAAGATGGGCGAAAAGCAAAGGGATGCCGCGCAATTACGGCCATAAAATGGGTGCGAAAAATGTAGAGAAAATCTGTGATACCGCAGGGCATATGGGCATAAAATATCTTACGGTTTATGCGTTTTCCACAGAAAACTGGGGGCGTCCGCAGCCGGAGGTAGACGAGCTGATGCGGCTTTTAGGCAGTTATATGAAGACCTGCCTGAAAACGGCTAAGAAAAATAATATGCGGGTGCGGGTACTGGGGGATATTTCCCGCCTGACGCCGAAGCTTCAGGAACAGATCCTGGAGCTGGAGCAGGTATCCAGCGCTTATGACGGTTTTTATTTTCAGATCGCGCTGAATTACGGCAGCCGGGACGAAATGCTGCGTGCCATGAAAAAAATGTACACCGATATCAAAGCAGGAAAGCTGTCAGAAGACGCGGTTACCGAGGAAGTCTTTTCCAGGTATCTGGATACGGCAGATATCCCGGACCCGGATCTTTTAATCCGCACAAGCGGAGAACAGCGGCTGTCCAATTACCTGCTTTGGCAGCTGGCATACAGTGAATTTTATTTTACGGATACGCCGTGGCCGGATTTTGATGAGGCGGAGCTGAAAAAGGCGGTTGAGGCCTATCAGAGCAGGGACCGCAGATATGGGGGATTGTCAGAGGAGTAAATTTGCAGAAACGGGTGATGGTGGTCACGGAAAAGGATCTGCAGGAACTGGTAGATTTTGTTATGAGAGATCAAAGGAGAAGGTCATGTTTAAAACAAGGCTGATCAGCGGGATCATCCTGGTAGCCGCTGCACTGGCGCTGATTATTACCGGCGGGGAAATTCTGCTGGCGGCATCGTGTATGATTTCGCTGATTGGGATGTATGAGTTATACCGGGTTTATCAAATAGAAAAAACACCCGCAGCGGTGATCGGGTATGCGGCTGCAGTTATTTATTACGTGGATCAGTATGTGCATATGCTGCCAGATGTAATGCTGTATGTAATCGGGCTGTTGATTTTTTTGCTGGCAGCATATGTGCTGGCTTATCCAAAATACCATGCGTCGCAGATTATGGCGGTTTTTTTCGGGGTGTTTTATGTAGCCGTCATGCTTTCCTGCGTCTGGCAGGCAAGGATGATGGAGCAGGGGGCATATATCGTATGGCTGATTTTTTTGTGTTCCTGGGGCTGCGATACCTGTGCGTACTGCGTGGGCGTAAAGTTTGGGAAACATAAAATGTCCCCGGTGCTGTCGCCGAAAAAATCGGTGGAAGGCGCCGTCGGAGGGCTTGCAGGAACATTTCTTCTGACGGCGCTGTATGCATACGCATTCCGTGTGCAGATGCATCTTTCAGCCGCGCAGATATTGGTACTGGCTGCGATCAGCACAGCCGGCGCCCTGATTTCCATGATCGGGGATCTGGCTGCGTCCGCCGTGAAGCGCAATTATGAAATCAAAGACTATGGAACACTGATCCCGGGGCATGGCGGGATTTTAGACCGCTTCGACAGTGTAATCTTTACGGCTCCTGTAATTTATTATTTGGCAAGATATTTGCTGTAAATCGGCAGCCGAATGTCTTTTGCGGATCAGGAAAGGTGTGGAGAGTTATGAAACAGATAGCAATATTAGGATCGACGGGCTCGATCGGGACACAGACGCTTGCGATTGTAAGGGAACAGGGCGATATCAGCGTCCAGGCGCTGGCCGCGGGGAAAAACATTGACCTGTTAGAACGCCAGATCCGCGAGTTCCGGCCGAAGCTTGCGGCGGTCTGGGGAGAAGAAGACGCCAGGCAGCTGCGGATTCGCGTGGGCGACCTGCCGGTAAAGATCGTAAGCGGTATGGACGGCCTGATCGAAACGGCAGTCCTTCCGGAATCGGAGCTGCTTGTCACAGCGATCGTAGGCATGATCGGCCTGCGCCCGACGGTCGCGGCCATCCGGGCAAAAAAGAAAATCGCATTGGCAAATAAGGAAACACTGGTGACGGCCGGGCATCTGATTATGCCGCTGGCAAAGGAATACGGCGTTGCGATCCTTCCGGTAGACAGCGAACACAGCGCGATTTTCCAGTCCCTGAACGGGGAAGCGGGAAACCGGATCCACAAAATCCTGCTGACCGCATCCGGCGGGCCGTTCCGCGGAAAAACGAGGGCGGAGCTGGCCGGTATGCAGGTGGAAGATGCGTTAAAGCATCCGAATTGGAGCATGGGCAGAAAGATTACGGTTGATTCGGCGACGATGGTCAATAAAGGGCTGGAAGTGATGGAGGCAAAATGGCTGTTCGGGACAGATCTGGACCAGATCCAGGTCATTGTACAGCCGCAGTCTGTCATCCACTCCATGGTAGAATACGAGGACGGCAGCATTCTGGCACAGCTTGGCACGCCGGATATGCGGCTGCCGATCCAGTACGCCTTGTACTATCCAAAACGCAGGCCGCTTTCAGGACGCAGGCTGGATTTTTTTGAGCTGGGCAGCATTTCCTTTGAAAAGCCGGATACGGAGACGTTCGACGGCCTGCGCCTCGCCTATGAGGCAGCACGGCGCGGCGGAAATATGCCGACGGTCTTTAATGCGGCAAACGAGCGGGCTGTTGCAAAATTTCTGGAGAAAAAAATAAATTTTCTGGATATTACACAGATCATTCACGAATGTATGTTACACTGTGCATACATCGGACAGCCAACGCTGGATGAGGTACTGGAAACCGAGCATACTGTTTATGAATGGATAGAAAGCAGGTGGTAAATTGAACATTATATTGGCGCTGGTTATTTTCAGCATTATTATTTTATTCCATGAGCTGGGCCATTTTCTGCTGGCGAAGCACAGCGACGTCCGGGTAAATGAATTTTGCCTGGGCCTTGGGCCGACAATCGTTGGATTTACGAAAGGGGAGACGAAATATTCTTTAAAGCTGCTGCCGTTCGGCGGGGCATGTATGATGGAAGGCGAGGACGAAGCAAGCGACGACTCCCGCAGCTTCAACAACAAAACCGTGCTGCAGCGCGTCTCCATCGTGGCGGCGGGGCCGGTATTTAATTTTATTATGGCGATTGCTTTTTCGCTGATCCTGGTCGCAAGCGTTGGCTTTGACCGCCCGGTGCTCAGCGATGTTATGGATGGATATCCGGCGCAGGAGGCTGGCCTAAAGGCAGGCGATGAAATTGTAAAAATGGGAAAAAAACCCATCCATCTTTATCGGGAAGTATCTGTTTATACATATTTCCATGCGAACGAGCCGGTGGAAATTACGTATAAACGCGGAGATGAAAAGCATACGACGGTGCTTGTACCGAAGCTGGATGAAGAAAGCGGGCGGTATCTGTTCGGATTCTACGGGACGACGGCACGTGCAAAAGGGACGCTGGCGGAAACGCTTCAGTACAGCGTCTACGAGGTCAAATACTGGATCTGTTCGACCATCGAAAGCCTGGGGCAGCTGGTGACAGGGCATGTAGGCATCAATGATATGTCCGGGCCGGTAGGGATTGTTAAAACAATCGGGGATACTTACACCGAAGCAAAATCCAGCGGGGCGTTTATGGTCTTTTTAAATATGCTGAATATTTGTATCCTGCTGTCTGCTAATCTGGGGATTATGAATTTACTGCCGATCCCGGCGCTGGACGGGGGGCGGCTGGTGTTTCTGCTGGTGGAGGCAGTGCGCGGGAAGCGGATGGACCCGAATAAGGAGGGGGCTGTTAATCTTGTGTTTTTGATGCTGCTGATGGCGCTGATGGTGGTGATTATGTTTAATGATATTCGTAAGATTGTGATGTAGGGAGTGGCAGGATTTACATGGTGTTGCGCTTTTTGGGCTTCGGGAAAGATTTTCGTTAGCCAGGGGATGTGGTTAACCGGACGCCGGAGGAGGGGGAAAGGGCCTGGCTTCCGGCTCCTATTCCAGAATGTT
>CANOET010000195.1 GCA_947564835.1 uncultured Eubacterium sp.
AAAACAGTTAATTCGGCAGCAAGGGTATCATCTATAAAAGTTGTAAAGTCGTGTTTTGTAATTACACAAGGAGAAATAATATGAATCTGGAATTAAAGAGAACTTATGAAAATATAATCATAGAATCAATCAATCATGTAATTTGTATTGATGATGAATTTGTAGAACCATATACACAGGCAGCAGAATCCGAACAGAAATTTTCAAGAGAGATGTACCAGGCTATTTCAGAAAGATTTAACTGCCATGTAGAGATGCTCAGATATGATTTTCATGTATCAGAGAACACTCTTCAAAAGTATCTGTTGCAAAAAGATCTGATGATCCTTGATTGGGAGCTTTCGGCTGGGAACGGAAGAGCTGCATTGCAGATTTTAGAACAAACAGTTCAAACAGATATACCATTTATCTGTATATATACAAATGACCGGGATCTGGACAATATTTATGAAATAATAGCTGTCTATTTTTCCGGCAACAGTAGAACACAGGTAGAGGAACAATGCCGGAAATGGGAAGAAGCCGGTGTTTTTGAAGGAGATTTTAAAAATGATGTAGAAGAACTTTTTTCAGAAAAAGAGCCGGACACAAAAAGGATTGTCGAAAAGATGAAAAAGATATGTGGCGATGAACCTGAACAAAACGGCATTGCATATAGGAGCTACAAAACATGGTATCCATTATTTTTGCAATGGACTCATAAATTGCTTCCTGAACAGGAGCTGCCAAAAGCTGAAAAGACCGCGTCAGGAGCATTAAATATTAATGGAAAATGTATCATGTGCTTTTCAAAAATGAGAAATCAGGAAAAAGCGCACAATACGATTTCTGCTGATGAAATCATTCCGTCTTTAGCTGAGCATATTACTTCCATACCTAACAATAAATTTGATATTATCTGGCTGAAATATAATAACGATATACGAAATGTGATGCAAAGCCGCACGAACTTTTTACATGAAGTAGATAACAGGGCTTTGGGATACTTTTTTACTAATTTTATAAACGATGCAGAGGAGGGAAACCAGTTTTTTAAAAAATTATTTATGGATGAGATTATGAACCAGTCAGACAGGTGTTATATCAGGCTTCCCGAACTAATTATTCAAGATCTAAAAACAAATTATACGGATATAATTGCTCAAAATATTTTGATGGAATTGATAAAACTGAATGAAAAAATATCAGTCAATGCAGGGTATACAAGAACAAAACACAAACTGGACTTTGGAGACATCTTCGTGACATATGGTTCAGATACAAAACCGGAAGAATACTGGCTGTGTATTACTGCAAAATGTGACTGTTTCAGGCCGGAAAAAATTGACTATAATTATTTCTTTATCAAAGGAATAAAAGTGAATCCCGGTAAAGCTCTTAAAAAGGCAGAAGAAGAGTATTATAGCTTTTTATGTTGTGATAAAAAATACATAGCTGTGCAATGGGAGAACAATATTCGGATTATTCATTTTGAAAACGGAAATCAAACTTTTCTTCAGATTGGAAGCAAAAATGCAGGGATATATAAAGGGATAAAAAAAGATTTTTTCTATATCTGCAATTTAAAAGAAAATTATGCCCAAAGAATGGCAAACAAAGCATTTTCTTTTGGAAACCGTGTTGGAATTACTTTTGCAAAAATAAAATGACCCGGATAAAACAGGTGTTATCCGGGGATTTGATGCAGCAAATGAAGGATATGTAAAAAATATTGACCACTGGCCTTTGCAAGCAGCGGAGGAACAGCATTTCCCACCTGAAGAGCAGTTTGTCCTCTGGTGCCTGTGAAAATAAAGTCATCACGAAAAGATTGAAGACGGGCGGCTTCTCGTACTGTAATCGCACGGTCTTGTGTCGGATGGCCATACCGTCCTTTTGTAAAATTAATACATCCTCCGGTCATTGTGGGAGCTGGCTGTGTGTCGTCTATAATCCCATAAACGCCTGAATAAACAACATTCTTTTTTTTGTGACAGGTTAACTGCAATCCCGTCGGCAGGCATTCCCGGCTGCCACCATGATTGCGTATATACCGGATGCGCTGAATATTTGTATCAGAAAGGTTATTGGTTTCATGGTTTGGATAACCTTCTGGTGCAGGAGAACCGGCTGCCACGGCAGGTAACCCCGCAAAAGCCCTGGCAGAGGGAACCCATGGCTGAAGCTGCAGATCAGTATCCGGATGCTCTGTATGTGTCGGCATCGGCAAAGAAACCATAAAGCCGGCATCAGTATTTTTTAATAGTTGAAATGCGTCCCGGCGTATTCCGTGAAGAACGAGACGTTTTCTGGTTTGTGGGATTCCATAATCAGCACAATTCAGAATGGCCGATTCTGTCTGATACCATTGTTCCAACTGGGCTGTTGCACGTTCAAACAGCACTTTTCCACGTCCGCGCTTTAAGCCAGGGACATTTTCCAGTAAAATAAATAACGGACGAATCTCATGAACCAGCCGGATATATTCAAAGATTAAAAAATTACGGTCATCATCTTCAGTATGATCTCTTTGCAGAGAAGAAAATGTCTGACAGGGCGGACAACCGGCAAGCAGAAAAAGATTACCTGACTGAATATAAAGTTGTTGCATAATCATTTCTGCAGTAATATTTCTAATATCATCTATCAGCACAATACCAGGCAGATTATGTTGATAGGTGGCAGCGGCTGTAGGATTCATTTCTATTCCAAGTTGAACATGGATGCCACAATCCTCCAGTCCGCGTGAAAGACCTCCGGCACCACAAAACAGATCAATAGCCGTGATAGGAATGTGATCAAAAGCCATAATTTTCCTCCTGTCTGAGATGTTTTGCATTGCTGAATTGTACTATAACATAATTGTCTGAATTTGTAAACGTTGAATCCTGACTGCAGGAGGAATTACATAAAATTAGAATCTAATAAAATTTTGAAGGGAGTTCGATGCATATGATCGAAGTATTATTTGGAGAAAGCGAAGCCTGTTCTATGCAATGTGCGAAAAGTCTTACAAAGCAGCAGTCCAGGGCGGACGGACCCACTTCTATGATCGGAAATCCGCCGCAGCCGGACGGACAGACGAAAGCATGGACCACCATTGCCGGATCGCCGGATGAAGTCGTCTGTCTTTCGTACATGATGGATATCGGGGATATCAGGCAGCCGTGTGACAGTGCCTACCGTCAGCAGTTGATTTTCGGCTTGAAATATGACAGGCTGCCGGGCACTGTAAAAGAGCAGGAAGCCAGGCTGGATATGCTGCAGTATCAGCAGTTTTCCCGCCTGCAGGCAATGCTGGAAGAGGGAAAGCCGATCCGTGTTTGGTACAGCAGAGCTCCTTATGCATACTGCGGATTGTGCTGGCTTTGTTATGAGCTTCGTAACAGGGAGGCGGATATTACAGTTGTCAGCTTGCCGGAGTATGTGCTGCGGGAAGATTCTGTAATGGTGCAGTATCAGAGCTTTTGTGAAGTTGCGTGCGAAGAGTTTGGCATGTTTTTAAACAGGCAGAAAAAGCTTACCATGCAGGAACGGCGTATGTATGAAATCCAGTGGATCGAAATGCTGGATGCCGCAACGATGCTGCGTGCGGTAGTGAACGGAAAGCTTTTGGGCGTTCCGGAGGATTTTTATGATTTCCTGATTTTACAGCGGCTGACAAAAAAGCCGCAGAAGGAAGCCCGGGTGGTCGGTGATCTTTTGGGATACAGTCAGATTGCTGTGGGGGACTGGTGGTATTTTTACCGTATCCGCTGCCTGGCCAGGGAGGGTAAAATCCAGGCAGCCGAAGACCGTGAAAATCCAGGCAGGCTCCTTATTTGGCACAAATAAAAAACCGGGCAGATTTCTTATTTGTATCAAATAAAAAACTGCCAGATCTTTTCTTCTTTGATTAAGGAACGTAGTGTTCCTGGATGTTTGTGATTTTTTGACTCTGAATCGTCAATTTATACGGAATCTTCTGGTCTTTGCGTTCTTCGAGAATCGCAGGCAGATCTTTGATGGCAGTCTCTACCGGCTGGTAGGAGTCTGCCCAGTCTAAAAGTGTACAGCTGCAGTCTTCGGACAGGGGCAGGGTTTCTATATGCTCGGCTTCATTATGTACATAAAAGCCGGAATCAAGATGTTCTTCTTCGATCCCCAGCTCTTTTGCCCGGTCGCTTGGTACATCAACCCATTCCACAGTATCAAACGATAAATTGCCGTCCTCTAATCCATGCACATAGGCAAGTGTCATGACCGACCACGATTCATCAGATAAATCAATAGGCTCGCCAGGATCTATGTCAGAAACGGTTTGTGTTTCGGCATCTGGCGGGGTGTCCGCAACAGCAGGTTCGTCTGCAGATGTCTGGTTAGCAGAACAGCCGGCCAGTATGCCGATGCCGACAGAAAAAATGGCTGCGCATAACAGCAGACGGCGGTTGTTTTTCTTAGATGGTTTGTACAGCAGGTTGCTCAGATGTTTCGTCATAAGTTGTTTCCTCCATAACATGGTGTTTGATCAATGATTGATATGAGAGGCCGGGTATTGGTACTGCATTTTGTAACGCAGTATCAAATAATAACGCAGCTTTTCATATGCTGTATAGTTAATATACAGCAGGATACAGCTAATGTCAAGGTACGGTTGTGGCTGGTTCAGACCAAAGGTATGCTTTCGTTACTGTTCACATCTTGTTCAAGCACTTGCTGCTTGGACAAGGCCAAAAAATGTGGCCTGCCAAGCATCCAGCCCTTCGCCGAAGGCGAACTTTCCATGGGCTGGATGCCGTTACAGTTCGCAGCTGTCCTGCTTTTTGGATAGGGGTGAACTGTAATATGCTTTACGATTGGATGGATACATAACGGTTCAAGGGTTATCTGACTGTTACAGCTTTTTAGGATCATGCGGCTCTTCTGCCAGCCCATGCTCTGTCAGGCGGTATACTTTATCACAGACCTCGCTGATATAGATGCGGTCATGGGATATGCTGATAATAGCGCCTTCAAAGCTTTTGAGCATCTGACGGACCACAGGGGCGGACAGCGGTGAAAAATTGCGGGTCGGTTCGTCTAAAAGCAGGACATCAGCGCCGGACAGGCTGAGTTTTAACAGGAACAGTTTAGCCTTTTGCCCGCCGGACAACTGGCTGACTGTGTGTTCCGTTTCATCTGCCGTAAATTTTAATGCGCCGAGCCAGGTACGGATATTTGTACGGGTTTTTTGATCTCCGGTCTGATCCAGAAAATCGACGGGCGTCATGGCAGGATCCAGCAGTTCTTCATAGTTTTGCGGCATATAGGCGGCATGGATATCTGTACGGGCGAGCAGGTCTTTTGCTATTTGGTGAAGCAGCGTCGTTTTACCGGCGCCGTTTGTACCTACGATACAGATTTTCTGCGGGCCGCGGATACAAAGGCTGATATCACTGGCAAGTACCGTTTCTCCGTCCGGCGTGCAAAGCTTTTTCAGTCCGTAATCAACAACCGTTTTGCCGGCCGGCAGTTTGGAGGTATCACCGCCGATTTTGAAAAAGATGGCGTTTTCTTCCTCCGGCATCTGTGTCATGGCAGCATCTTCACGGGCAAAACGGCGTTCCATGGACTTGACGGCATGCATTTTCTTCTTTAGCAGACGCCCCTTTGCCGGGTTTTGCCTGGTGATACTTGCCTGTGCATGGTCGACGCTTTGAAAAATCCGCTGATATTTCTGTTCCCGCAGCTGCTTTTCGCGTCTGTCATTTGCAGCTATGCGCGCCTGGTTTTCAAACTGGCTGGAACGCTCTTTCAGATACTGTCCATAAGGCAGACGGGCAACCGTACAGCGGCACTGCGTTTTTTTCCGGATCTGTTCTAGATGGATTACCATATTCGCCGTACGCCGGATCAATGTCTCATCATGTGAAATATAAAGTACAATCCGTTCCCAGCCAAGCAAAAAAGCTTCCAGCCATTCCAGCGTTTCCAGGTCAATATCATTGGAAGGCTCGTCCAACAGCAGAATATCCGGGGCCGACAGCAGCAGCCGCAGCAATTGCGCTTTAACCTTTTCACCGCCCGACAGCGTTCCCATAGGCTGATTCCGATAAAAGAAATCAGAAGCAAGGCTGAACTTGGCAGCCATACGGTTCAATTCTTTTGCATCCTGTTCGAAAAACAGAGGTTCCTCCAGAAAATATTCATAAACACTTTTTACACCATCCGCAGGCGGCAGCTCCTGCGGCAGATAACCGATACGCTGGTTCTGCAAAACCCGTTCTCCGGATGCCTCGCAATAATCCGCTACCCATTCCGGCTGGCAGATCCATTTCAAAAGTGTGGATTTTCCGTTGCCCTCTTCCCCGATTATCACGGCTTTGTCCCCGTCGTTCAGCACAATGCTGAAATCCTTCAGAATGGTTTTGAAATCTTTTTTGTGTGTAATGGTAACATGTTTGACTTGTATCATAGGGCCTCCTCTCTGCGGACCTTTTCAAAAAAGAAAAAGCCCGTTTCCGTATCCGAAAACAGACTCACGCAAAGAAACCCTGTATTTTCTGAAAACAGACATACAAAGCGGGCTTGGGAAGCGGGATAATCTTATTCGGCATACGTACACAGACCTGGTATCAAAAAAAGTTTGAACCAAGTGCATTTACAATTGCAGTATCCAAATAAAACTATCTTGAACTCATTTTCTCACCCTGCACATCTGTGCCCTTTCTTTTTAATCTCGTTTATTATACACAAAAAAGGGCGAAAATGCAAGCAGTTTTTAAAATTTTCCAAGCCTTAAGTCATTATTCACGGCTTGGGGCCACTCATAGTAACGGCAGATTCTACCGAAATATATCTTGGCATCTTGTACATAATCTTATATCATGTTACTTAAGGCCGGTCAGCAGATTGTGCAGTGCAGCTGCTCACTGTCAATTCTGTCACCCAAAGTCAAAATCTTTCCATTCTAGGCAAAAAATCGTTTCTAAGTACCTAACCTGGATGAACCAGAAAGAAATATTTTTGACATTGTGTTGCGTTTTTTAGTGGCTAGGCGGACGCCGGATGAGGGGGAAAGGGCCTGGCTTCCGGCTTCTAAACATTCCTCCAACGTCGCCGGAAGCCAGGCCCTTTCCCCCTCATCCGGCTGGTTTTCACTGGCTTTCATGAAACGCAAATTCAGGTGTTGTAAAGCCTGCCATAATCAGACTCCCCGGTTCTAAGCCCGCAGAGTCGTCCAGATAGCCGCATCCCCCTGGTTAACCATAATCTTTCGGTAAGCCAAAGAATACAGCAAAATGTCAATTTTACATATGTACCCGTTTAAAAAAAAATTCAAAGAATTTAAAAAAAGTACTTGCATTTTTTTTAAAAGCGTTATATAATACATGATGTCAGGAGCGAATAGAGAAGCCCGGTAAAATAAAAATAATGGCCCATCGCCAAATGGTAAGGCAACGGACTCTGACTCCGTCATTTCAAGGTTCGAATCCTTGTGGGCCAGCTTAGAAAGAAGCATGGATGATAGATAATCATTGATGCTTTTTTTATTTTGATAAGATAACTATAAATAACGAAATCCTGTTATTTATAGTTATCTTATTAGGCACTTAGAAACAATTTTTTGCGCAAAATGGCAAAATTTTAATGCTGGGCGGTAGAATTGACATTGCACTGCATTTTTTGACTTACCGAAAGATTATGGTTAACCAGGGGGATGTGGCTTACCGGACGACTCTGCTGGCTTTACAATACCTGAATGATCGGTTTCATGTAAAGCGAATGAAAACCACAGGACGAGGGGGGGAAGGGCCTGGTTTTCACCGGCTTTCCATGAAATGAAAATTCAGGCATTGTAAAGCTTGCCAATAACCAGACTCTCAGGTGTTGTAAAGCTTGCCAATAACCAGACTCTCAGGTGTTGTAAAGCCTGCCAATAACCAGACTCTCAAGTGTTGTAAAGCCTGCCAATAACCAGACTCTGCGGATTGTGGCCAGGGGACGCGCCGGGAGGTACACCTTGGAAGGACGTTCAAGGGGCGCTTTTAGCGGAGGTGAAATCCAGCGCTT
>CANOET010000196.1 GCA_947564835.1 uncultured Eubacterium sp.
GTTAGCGATTCGTTCACCGCAGCGTTGCCCCAGTCCGCCCAAGGTGTGTCTCCCGACGCGTCCCCTGGCCACAGCCCGCAGAGTCGTCCGGGCAGCCACATTCCCTGGCTAACGAAGACTGTTCGGGAACACAATGTCAAAAATGTTTCTTTTCTAGCTTATCCAGGTTAGGATCAGCAAAGTCCATTGTATCATCCTCCGATTGGTTTTGCCAGAAACAACTCCGTCGGCTGTTCATATCCGGGGCATGTCAGAATAAGGCCCCCGCAGTCATGATACCCCAGCTTCCGGTAAAAATGCTGCGCGCCTTCATCCGCCTGGGTAGACACCAGCAGCATCCCGTACCCCTGCAGCCGCATCTACTTTTCCCAGTATTCCATCAGCCTTCTGCCATATCCCCTGCGCTGGAAAGGCTGGCTGATCATAAGCATGGTGCCAAAAGGGATCTCATCCCAAAAAAGCTGGTAGCGGAAAATGCCAACCGGATGGCCTTCTTTAAGGAATACATATGCTTGTTTGTCACGGACTTTCTTTTGAAATTCTGCTTCTGGCAAATGCTTGTCGAAGCAGTACCAAAATTCCTGATCCTGCATTTGCAAATGTCTGATTGTTTCCATCTGTGCTGCCGATACTCCTTCTTCTATGCTACGGAACTTCATAACACAATACTCACTCATATTTTACGATTTTGCCAGCAGTTTTGCAATATGCAATATCTCTGCTTTTCTTAAAAAACTGTAACGACAAATATCTGATTTTCCACACCATTTATAATCTTCTCGCCTTAAAACATACTGATATCGGCAACATTTTCGCTTTTAAATCGGCCGCACTCTGCATAGATATCGTATCATTTTGTTCAATCATTTGTTCCATGACAAATCCTGCCTTTGCTAAAGCATTTACATAAGTAGAAATCTTACGGTTGCATAATATAATCTCGCTATCGTGAACAGGCATTGTAAAATAGGACTCATCAAAATAGCTTTTGTTAAAAATAAGTTTTCCATCTTCGACAATTTCTTTTCTATCCTTACATGACCATGCAACGCAGTAATTCAAAGTATGATGCCAGCTAAAAATAAATATGCCGTCTTTTTTTAGATAAGAAGCTATTTTATCAAAAATCCCTTGTAAATCAGTCGTCCACCCAATTCCATATATGGAATATACATAGTCAAAATAGTTTCGGGGAATATCCGCTTCAGCTTCCATAGGGGAACATATTAGTTTTGCAGTATATCCGTTTTCTTTCAGAAGCTTATCCGCATTTTCGAGCTGTTTTTGTGATAAATCCATTCCCCAAAGTTCACCTGCATTTCTATCCGCAAGATATTTTAATGAATGTCCACTGCCGCAGCATATTTCCAATACCTTTTTCCCGCATACATCTTTAAATAAATGCAGATCATCTTCTGTCACGAATTTTACACCATATTCAGGCAATGCCGTTGTTCCAAACCACAAATCGGCGTGTTCATTCCAATACCGCTTATTCGTATCTATTATTTTTGCGTTCTCCATATGATCACACTTTCTGTTTTGATGTTGTTTTTGCCCGCCTGCCCCACAGCAGATAAACAGCCACATCCCCTGCTATGGTAACCAGCCTGTGCAGTACCCCGGACACGCCGACCAATCCGCTGCCCGTGACAGGTGTCAGCAGCAGCGTCAGCGCCATCTCCCGCACCCCGATCCCGCCCGGCGCCCCCGGCACGGCAAATCCGAATACCCAGGCAATGATATAGGCCGACACCATCTGCATCGCCTTTTGCAAGTCCGGCCTTTGCCCCAGGCACCAAAAGACAGGCACCAGAATCACTCCAAGTATGATCAGTACCGCTGCATAAATAGCCAGAACAGTGAAAAACGTATGCCGAAACTGCCTGCTATAGACATGCCGGATGAAACAGAGGAGCAAAATCAGCACAGCCAGGACCAGCCCCCATCCTGCAATCTGCAGTATCCTGCCTGCAAAGCGGGCATTTCCGCCCGGATCCCCGCTTCCTGTCATATGCACCTGGATCCGGCGCAGTAACGGCATTTTTTTCGCCAGGGCCGAAAAAACCTCCCTGACCTGCGCATACCCAAACAGCATCCCTGTCAAAAATGCCGCCAGGACCAGCCCCGCAACTTCACTCAGGCTTGCCGCTGCTATCTGCTTTTGTGTCAGGTTCAGTTTTCCTGCAAACAGGTTGCGTTCTACATAATGCATGACATTACCCGGAAGATATTTGCCCATGTTTGCCCTGGCATAGACACGGAATGCTTCTTTGCGGCTGCAGCGTTTCTGCGCGTAAAATTCCAGCCACAGGCACCAGGCCCTGGCGGACATCCATACGGTTACCGCCTTTAGCGCCGCGCCCGCCGCACAGACCGGCAGGCACAGCCGCCAGTCCAGGCCCCGGAACACGGATGGGTCTGTACGCAAAAGTGCGGCTATAACGTAAACAATGGATAATGCGCTAGGCACATTACCCATTACTTTTCCATATTTTTTTATTCCCGCTGTGTTTGGATGCTTTGTCAATATCATATCCTCTTCTTTTCCCGGCTACCCGGACCCCGTCGTAATCCATCCGCCGCACATGGTACTGCACATCCTCCAAAATCTTACGGTTCGATGCGATCACATCCGCCAGAAGGCCTACAATCACCGTCTGAAACCCCAGCAGCAGCAAAACCGCAGCCAGGATCAGCGACTGAATATGCCCGCTTCCGACGCCGCGGAAATAAAAGACAAGAAACCGGATGCCCACTGCCGTCCCGCACAGAAAAATAAGGGTTCCGATCGTCACAAAAAACTGCAGCGGCTTATACATCATAAACACATGCCCCAGCGTAAATACCGATTTTTTCATATAATCCGCCATGCTCTTCATCAGCCTGGACGGCCGGAGTTCTTTATTGGTGCGCACCGGGACAGACTGCATGGCCATTTTGGTCCGGCCGGCCTGCACGATCGTTTCCAATGTATAGGTATATTCGTTCGTTACATTCAGGCGCATCGCCGCATCTCTGCTGTAAGCGCGGAAGCCGCTGGGGGCGTCCGGGATATCGGTGCGGCTTGCGATGCGTACGATCAGGCTCCCGAAATGCTGCAGCTTTTTTTTCAAAGGGGAAAAATCATCTGTTGCATCAATCGGACGCTCGCCGATCACAATATCCGATTTTCCTTCCAGAATCGGGCGGACCAGCTTTTCGATATCCGCGCCTTCATACTGGTTGTCGGCATCTGTATTGACAATAATATCCGCCCCATTGCGCAGGCAGGCGTCCAGGCCGGCCATAAAGCCTTTGGCCAGCCCGCGGTTGGAGCGCAGGTTCACGATATAATCTACGCCCCATCTGCGTGCCACGCCTGCGGTATCATCGCTGCTGCCGTCGTTGATGATCAGATATTCGATCTTATCAATGCCGTCGATCTGCCTGGGCAGCGCCTGCAGCGCGGTTTCCAGCGTCTGCGCCTCATTATAGCAGGGAATCTGAATCACCAGCTTCATGCTTTTTCCGGATTCATCAGCAGATAAACACAGCCGTATACACCCGCGTCATTGCCAAGCTCCGCCAGCGCAAAATCTGCGTTCCGGCAGGAATGGAAGGCCCGCTCTATGTAATATTTGCGGATCGCTTCGGTAATGATCGGGCCTGCTTTGGAGACGCCGCCGCCGATTACAAATACTTCCGGATCCACAATGCTGGCCGCATTGGCAAGCGCGGTACCAAGGTATTTTCCCATTTGATCGATCACTTCCAGGGCCAGGGCATCGCCTTCTTTTGCGGCATCCGCCACGGCCTTCGCGGAAAGATCCGTCCTGCTGCGAAGGGTGCTTTTTCTGTCATCTGCTGCCAGCGCACGTTTTGCCAGGCGCACAATGCCGGTTGCAGAAGCGTACTGTTCCAGACAGCCCCGCTTTCCGCAGCCGCATACCTCCGTCTCTGCCTCTTCCACAAAAATATGCCCGATTTCTCCGCCCGCGCCGTTGGAACCATTTATGATCCTGCCGTCTATAATAATGCCGCCGCCGACGCCGGTGCCGAGCGTGATCATAATGACATTCCGGTAGCCTTTGCCGCCGCCCTGCCACATTTCGCCGAGCGCAGCGACATTTGCATCATTTCCGACACAGACTTTAAGTCCTGTCTTTTCCTCCAGCTCCTTTGCCACTTCCACGCGGCCCCAGCCGAGATTCACGCAGCACATAACAACCGAATCCTGCACAACCGGGCCTGGTACGCCGATGCCGATGCCTTCCACGTCTTCTTTGGAAATCCCGTCTGACACAAGCCTGCCCTCGATCACTGCCGCCACGTCATCCAGAATCGAGCTGCCGTTGTTTTCCGTATTTGTCGGGATTTCCCACTTATCCACCATATGCCCGGTCATCTCAAACAGGCTCATCTTGATTGTTGTACCGCCGATATCTACACCGAATCCATATTTTTTCATAGCTGTATTCTCCTTTTTTACTGTCGGTTTTATCCGAATCGTTTGTATTTAGTATAGGAGAAATTGCAGGATGTGTCAATGCACAATCAGCATTTCTGCCAGAATCCGGTTCACCAGCCCCGGATCCGCCTTGCCTTTCATAGCCTTCATGGTCTGCCCGACCAAATATCCGATCGCCTTTTGCTTGCCGCTTTGGTAATCCTGTACGGACTGCGGATTGTCGTTTAACACCTGTGCAATCACACTGCGCAGCTGCCCTTCGTCGCTGACGGTTTTTAAGCCTTTTTCTTCCACGTATTTCTCCGGGTCTGTCCCGTTTCGGAATACCTCCTCAAATACTTCTTTGGCAACGGTATTGTTGACTGCACCGGAATCGGCCAGCGACACCAGCTTTGCCAGGTGCCCGGGGTCCAGGGCAAGGCTGTCCGGCTCCTGCCCGGCTTCCTTTAACAGGCGCATTGTTTCGCCCATCAGCCAATTGGATACTTTTTTCGGCTTTTTGCAGATCTTAGCCGCTTCTTCAAAAATATCTGCCATCCTTTTCGAGCTGGTAATGATCGCCGCGTCATAATCCGGCAGGCCGTACTGCTCCTGATAGCGCGCGCGCCGTTCCTTCGGCAGCTCCGGCTGCCTGGCGCGGATTTCTTCCAGCCACGCCTCGCTAATCTTTACCGGCACCAGATCCGGTTCCGGAAAATAACGGTAATCCTGTGCATCTTCTTTGGAACGCATCGCATAAGAATACCCCATCGCATCATCCCAGCGGCGTGTCTCCTGGATCACGGCTTCCCCGGCTTCCAGCAGGTCGATCTGCCGGTTTTTCTCATTTTCGATGGCCCTGGTGATCGCTTTGAAAGAGTTTAAATTCTTCATTTCCGTACGTGTCCCGTATTCCGTAGCGCCAACCGGACGGACGGACAGGTTGACATCCGCACGCATCGAGCCTTCCTGCAGTTTGCAGTCGGACGCGCCCAGATACTGGATCGTCAGGCGCAGTTCTTCCAGATATGCAAGGACTTCTTCCGCGGAGCGCAGATCCGGTTCGGATACAATTTCAATTAGCGGCACGCCGGAACGGTTATAGTCTACATAGGAAATATCTTCCCATTCGTCATGCACAAGCTTTCCGGCATCTTCTTCCATATGGATCTCATGAATGCCGATGGATTTCATCCCCTGTTTGGTCTGAATTTCTACCCGGCCGCCGCGGCAGATCGGATCGTACAGCTGGGAGATCTGGTAGTTCTGCGGATTATCCGGGTAAAAATAGTTTTTCCGGTCAAATTTGCTGTAAGGCGTAATCTCACAGCGGAGCGCCAGCCCCACAGCGGCGGCATACTCCACCACCTGCTTGTTCAGTACCGGCAGCGAGCCTGGCATACCTGTACAGACCGGGCAGGTATGGGTATTCGGCTCCGCTCCGAACGCGGTGGAACAGCCGCAGAAAATTTTTGTCTTTGTGGCCAGTTCTACATGAACTTCCAGGCCGATCACCGTTTCATATTGTTTCATGGCTGCTCCTTTCCGGCTGCATAAGGACAGCGTGCATAAGGCCTTGTCTGTTCAAATGCATAAGCCGCGCGTATAATTTTTTTCTCCTGGAAGCAATCCCCGATCAGCTGTATCCCGATCGGAAGCCCGGCCTGATCCGTACCAGCCGGAACGGAAATGCCCGCAAGCCCGGCCAGGTTGACAGCTACGGTATAGATATCGCTCAGGTACATTTTGACCGGATCCTCCAGGCTCTTGCCAAGCGGCGGGGCTGTCGTCGGCGCGGCGGGGCTTAAAATGACGTCAAACGAGGCAAACGCCTGGTCAAATGCCTGGCGGATCAGCGCTTTCGTCCGCAGCGCTTTCAGGTAATAAGCATCATAATAACCGGAGCTTAACACAAACGATCCAAGCATAATCCTCCGTCTGACTTCCGCGCCAAAGCCTTCGGAACGGGTCTTTTTATACATCTCATGCAGCCCGTTCGCATCCTTCGTGCGCCAGCCGTATTTTACACCGTCAAAACGCTCCAGGTTCGAGCTTGCTTCCGCGCAGGCGATCACATAATAGGCCGGGACCGCATACTCCACAAGGCTTAGGTCAAATTCCTCCACAACCGCCCCCATATCCCGGAATGTTTCCGCCGCCTGTAACACGGCTGCCTTCACTTCCCCGTCCAGCCCTTCCGTAAGATAATCCCGCGGGATACCGATGCGCATGCCTTTTACATCATCCACAAGCGCGGCGGTAAAATCCGTATCGTCCCTGCGGATAGAGGTAGAATCCTTCAGATCATGCGCCGCAAGCACTTCCAGCACCGCCGCGCAGTCCTCCACATTTTTAGCAACCGGCCCGATCTGGTCCAGGGAAGAACCGTAAGCAATCAGTCCATAGCGCGAAACCGTCCCGTACGTCGGCTTAATCCCGGTGACGCCGCAGAATGCACTTGGCTGGCGGATCGAGCCCCCGGTATCGGATCCAAGCGCATACGTACACATCTCCGCCGCGACCGCCGCACACGAACCGCCCGAAGAACCGCCCGGCACATGGCCAGGATTCCACGGATTTTTCGTTGCACCATAATACGACGTCTCTGTCGTAGAGCCCATGGCAAACTCATCCATATTTGTCTTGCCAAGGATCACGGCCCCCGCCTGCTGCATCCTGCTTACCGCTTCTGCCGTATACGTCGGCACGAAACCAGACAGCATCTTTGAGCTGCAGGTCGTCAGCAGCCCTTCCGTACAAAGATTATCCTTAACCGCCATCGGCACACCTGCCAGAACACTGGTGCAGGCGCCGTCACGAATCCGTTTTTGAATCTGCCTTGCCTGCGCAAGGGCGCCTTCTTCATCCACCGTAACAAAGCTGTGGATATCCGGCTCCCTGGCACGGATCTGGCCAAGCGCGTCCGTTACGGCTTCTTCCACAGAAACCTCCCCTGCACGGATCTTTTTTCCAAGCCCGATGGCCGTAAGACTTGTCAGACTCATAAAATCCCTCCTTTACACAATCGTCTTAGGCACGGCAAAGCTGCGCCCGGCTCTTTGCGGCGCATTGGCCAGCGTATCCGCGTGCCCGTCCGCATTGGTTACCACGTCTTCCCGGAATACATTCACGGATGCAAAAACATGAGACATCGGTTCGACATGGCTTGTGTCCAGTTCATTTAACTTGTCGATATGGTCCAGCATACGCTCCATATCTGTTCTGGCAGTCTGTTTTTCCTCATCGGAGAGGTTGAGTTTTGCCAGAATTGCTACGTAATCGAGTGTTTCATTTGTTATTTTATTTGCCATGGAGGATTTCTCCTTTCTACTTCTGGTGTTTGTTGGGTGTGCGGATGGCGGATGAGGGGGGTGGCTGGACGACTCTGGGGAATGTTGGCCAGGGGGGTGTGGCTGGCCGGACGACTCTGCAGGCCAGGGGGATGTGGCTGGCCGGACGACTCTGCGGGCGGTGGCCAGGGGCTGTGGCTGGCTGGACGGCTCTGCGGACTGGGGCCAGGGGACGCGCCGGGAGACACACCTTGGGCGGACTGGGGCAACGCTGCGGT
>CANOET010000197.1 GCA_947564835.1 uncultured Eubacterium sp.
CCTGGCTAAACGCCAGAAGCTAAAGGCGCCGCTTGGCTCCGCCCCTGATTTATCGAGCAGAATGCCAAGGGCTTCTAAACATTCTTCCAACGTCGCCGGAAGCCAGGCCATTTCCCCCTCACCCGGCTGGTTTTCACAGGCTTTACCTGAAACGAAAATGCAGGTGTTGTACTGCCAATAACCAGACTCTGCGGGCTGTGGCCAGGGGACGCGCCTATATGCAAAGAAAAAATGCCCCGGCAAAACACCCTCTGTCTTACCAAAAGCATTTTTCTTTCCCGCAGCCCTACAGCTCCTCAATCATCGGCGGTATTTGGGACAGCATATTATCGATATCCTCAAAGATCGCGCTTTTTGTCGTCCCAAGCCGGTTCGCATGGTCGATATTTTTTACAACTTCTTCATACTGCTTCTTTGTCCTGAAGAAAAAATCATGAACACTCTGCAGCGCTGTCTTGGATTCAAGCACCACGCCTGCGATCTCGGACTGTACTTCAGTCGCCCCTTCCGCTGCCTGTGTAATATTGTCGAACATCTGGTATGTATCGTTGACCTTGTGAATATTCTCATTCAGCGCACCCTGGGAATCCGTAATGCTTTCATGCAGCCTGTCCGTACCGCTTTCCACATCTACGATACTGTCGTCCACAGCTGACACCAGCGTCTTAATCTGGTCCGCCAGATTCTTAACCTCCACGGCTACGATGGCAAAGCCTTTGCCGTGTTCTCCGGCTCTTGCAGCTTCGATCGAAGCGTTTAAGGCCAGGATATTTGTCTGGTCCGCAATCGCTGTAATCTGGTTTGTACACGATTTGATCTGCTTGATCGAGTCCAAAAATATCTGAAAGGTCTTTTCCATTTCGCCAAAATACGTCTCTACCTGCAGCGTCTGTTCCTTTAGCGACTCTACCTCATTCTGCACATTGCGCACCGATCCGCTGATCTCTTCCTTGACCGATGCAAACTGTTCGGATACCTGCCCGATACTGGAAAAAATCTGTTCAAAATCTTCCAGCTTTTGATGGAATTTCTCTGATTCGTCCAACACTGCGTTAAAAGATTCATTTACCATGCTTAACTGCTGCAGGGAAGCGACTTCTTTTTCCACGATTTCCCGCTGCCGTTCCTTCACGCTGCCTGCTACATGCAGCACCGGATAAAGCCTTTCTCTTTCTGTGCCTGGCTGCCTGCGGTCGCTGATGCCTGGCTTTTTTTCTTTTTTTGATCTAAACAGCATATGGTTTTCCTCCCCTTAACCTAACAATTACTCAAATACCACGCAGGTCATGGACTGGTTTACAAACTGGTTATTGTAATGCTCTCCGTATCCTACGACACCTGCATGGTTGCTAAGGGCAGCCATTTCCTGCAAGTATTCCTGCATATAGTGATTTTCACTGAATAATAAATACCGGAACAGGCAGTTAATGGAAAATACCGCCGATATCCTCGGAAAATCTTTGCGGATCGTCTGGATCGTCCGCTTCACAATCGCTTTATAATCGCCCAGTTCCAGCATAATCAGCACATCCGAATCATTTACCTGCCTAAAACAGCTTAATGCATTGCCGTTTACCTCTTTAATGGAAATAATGCATGTATCATTCCCATTAATTTTTCCTAACGGATTTTTAAATGTCTGTGACTGGATCTGTTTTTCAGAGACGTGCAGAAGGTCCTGGTAAACCTGTTTTGCCGGTTTTCCGTTTAACTGGCCGATCATATAGTTTGCCTTGTCTGTTTTGGATGCGATAAAACGCTGATTGCCCATTTTGTGATAAATGTTTTCCTTGTAGGCTCTTACGCGTCCGTTTAAATTCTTAACCAGTGCATAAACAGCTGCATCCGGGTATACCTTGCCGTTGACGGATACTTTGCCGTCTTCCGATGTGCCGCCGACAAGCGATACGCCTTTCTTTTTTAAAACACTGTAGATGGTATTCAATACACATGCGTCATTTCCAGAACAAAAATCAATGCAGACCGTATCATTCTGGGACGCTTTGACTGTCTCCACATCTTTTTCCAGACGCCGGATATATTTGACCGGCATAACCGAAGCCTGCTCCAGTACGTTGACTGCCACACTGACTCCGTCATAAAAGGCTACAACCCCGACGCCTTTTTCTACAATCTTCGTACTATAGCTCATCCCGGCGCATCCGATACTCGGCACTTTCGGAAAAATCCCCTGTAATGCTTTGACATTCGCTTCAAACTGCCCGCTGTTGGACAGCAGCATGATGAATTGCGGATTGCTTAATCCGCGTACGGCTTCTTTGATGTCGCCGCTTGCACTCATTCCAAAAAACTGTTTCACTATTCTTTTTCCCCATTCATTTGTTTATAGAATTTTTCATGTAATGATTCTATTATACTTTATATGGGTGTGTATGGTCAATCCTTATTTCACGATATGCGTTTTTTCCAGCATGCACAGACCGCATGCATAAAGGTAAAAACTGCCGGCAAACCATCCGCCGGCAGTTCCTAAAAGGCAAAGATCCATCAAAGTTCTATGATAATTTCCAGATCTCCTGATTATACTGTTCAATCGTACGGTCAGCGGAGAAAAATCCTGCTTTGCTGATATTGACAAGCATCATCTTCGCCCATGCCTTACGGTCTTCATATGCGGCAATCGCCTTGTCCTTTGTCTCCACATAATCCGGGAAATCCGGGAATGTCATAAACCAGTCTTTGTTCAGCAGCTCATGGTAAAGCCGCTCCAGGCTCTCTGCGCATCCAAGCGCTTTCATTTCATCACTGACAATAAAGTCAACGGCTTTTTTGATATCTTCGTTTTTCTCATAATAATCCCTGGATACATAATCCTCCCTTGCATAACGGTCAATCACCGTCTGGCTGGATTCTCCAAAAGTAAAAATATTGTCCCCGCCGACCAGGTCTGCGATTTCCACATTTGCACCGTCTTTTGTGCCAAGCGTAACGGCGCCGTTTAGCATAAATTTCATATTGCTGGTACCGGAAGCTTCTTTGGAGGCCAGCGAAATCTGTTCGGAAATATCACATGCCGGAATCAGCTTTTCTGCCAATGTGACATTATAATTCTCTACCATTACTACCTTTAAATACGGGCTGACCTGCGGGTCTTCGTTAATCAGCTGGGACAGGCACAGGATCAAATGGATAATATCTTTCGCAATCGTATAAGCCGGGGCTGCTTTTGCTCCGAAAAATACGGTAACCGGGCGCTCCGGTTTTTTGCCGGCTTTGATTTCAAAATATTTGTGGATCACATATAACGCATTCATCTGCTGGCGTTTGTATTCATGCAGACGTTTTACCTGAATATCAAATATAGATTGTACATCTATATCAATATTCTGCGTATGTTTCAAGAAATCACGCAGAATCACCTTTCTGGCTTCCTTCACAGACAGCAGCTTTTCCAGTACGGCGTCATCATTGACATAGGCGGCCAGCTTCTCCAGCTCCATAGCATCCTTTTTAAAGCCCGGGCCGATCAGCTCTTCGATCAAAGAAGTTAACTGCGGATTGCAGTACAGCAGCCAGCGGCGGAAAGTAATGCCATTCGTCTTATTGTTAAATTTCTCCGGATATAACTGGTAAAAATTATTTAATTCCGTTTTCTTTAAAATATCCGTATGCAGTGCGGCTACGCCGTTGACGCTGGTCCCGTAATGGATATCCATATGCGCCATACAAACGCAGTTATCCCCATTGATAATCGCAACGGAAGGATCGTTGTATTTTTTATTTACTCTATTATTCAGTTCATAAATAATCGGCACCAGATGCGGCACTGCCTGCTGCATAAAATGCATCGGCCATTTTTCCAGCGCTTCTGCAAGGATCGTATGGTTCGTATATGCACAGGTCTTTGATACGACGCTGATCGCTTCATCGATCGTCATGCCGCGCTCCATCAGCAGACGGATCAGCTCCGGGATCACCATGGTCGGATGGGTGTCATTGATCTGGATCACGGCATAATCCGCAAGGTCATGCATATCCGTACAGCCTTTTGCCGCACATTCGTCCAAAATCAGCCTGGCCGCATTGGATACCATAAAATACTGCTGGTATACACGCAGCAGGCGGCCGCTTTCATCACTGTCATCCGGATACAAAAACAGCGTCAGGTTTTTTGCATACTGGGACTTGTCAAAATAAATGCCGTCCTGCACCAACGACTCGTCCACGGATTCCACATCAAATAAATGCAATTTCGTGGTACGGTTCTCATAGCCGACAACATCAATATCATACATTCTCGACTGCACGGAAAATCCGCCGAAATGGATTTTATAAGTCTTATCCGTCCTTGTCAGCCAGGACTGCGGAGTAATCCATGGATTCGGCTCTTCCTTCTGCAGATTATTTTCAAACACCTGGCGGAACAATCCCAGATGGTAATTTAATCCCACGCCGTCACCGTTTAAGCCCAGCGTCGCAATCGAATCCAAAAAGCATGCCGCAAGCCTTCCAAGCCCCCCGTTTCCTAAAGACGGTTCCGGCTCAAGCTCTTCAATCTCCGCGATCGATTTCCCGCATTTTTCCAATTCTTTGCTTACTTCATCATATAATCCCAAATTAATCAGATTGTTGGATAACAGCTTCCCAATCAGAAATTCAGCGGAAATATAATAAAGCTTTTTCTTTCCCTGGTTACTTTCCTTGCCTTTTGCCTGCTCTTTGACATACTCCAAGAGGGCTGTGTAGATTTCTTCATTGGTGCATTCGTCCATATAGCGGCCGAAGCGGGATTTTACATATTCATTTGCTGTCATTGTCTGGTTCCTCCTGTTTTTTTGTTTTTATTTTATGCTTCTTTATTTTTTGTGCTGTGTGTAACACCTGATAGCTGCATTATATGTTAAATTGTGGTTATGTTCTTGCAGTATTCTATGATGTTATGATACAATTCTATCATTTTGCGGGATTCGTTGATATGGAGTAACTATATGCCCGCAGAGCCGTCCGGTTAACAATTAAAATTCGAACACCTCATTTTCTTTTGAAATATCCACAATCCTGCTCAAAAAATAATCATTATCCGTCCTCTTTTTATACGCTTCAATCATCGAATAATCCTGCCACATATGCATTGGAAACACATGGTCTGCATCGATATTCTGCATAAAATAGCCAAATCCTTTAAAAGCGTCTTTTCCCTGCCGCGGATCCAGCAGCACAAAGGCCAGGTGAAAATGCTCGTCTGCAATTTTACGCATTTCCCGCTTAAATACACGTTCCATACGCCCGTTAATCAGATCGCCGGCCCCTTCCCAGTGCCACCAGTTCAAGTCCCCGGCATGATAGATCTGTTTTTCTTCCGCTGTTACGCAAAATGCTACTCCGGCATCCGTCGAGGTCAGCGTGCGGATTTTGATACTGCCGGTTTCATATTTTTTCTCAGGCGCAGTGTATGTGATTTTTTCTGCAACAGCATCCGGATAACCGTGTTTTTTCAGAAAATTCCGGCTCATTTTGCAGTCTTTGGAAAAAATAAAATACACCTTTGGATACTGGTCTGCCAGTTTTAACAGATCCATATCAAAATGATCCCGGTGCTTATGGCTGGCGAATACGTAAAGCTCCTTTTCCGGGTCCAGCTGCGGAATTGTTCCGGTAAAATGGAATCCGTTGACACGGTCGCCTGCAAAATAGTCAAATAAAAGGCAGGTATGTTCTAATTCGACCAAAAAACTGCTGTGATGTAAAAATGTGACTTTCATATATGCTCCTGTTCTTTTCCGTTTTCTTTGATCAGCATCTGGCGGATGGTTTTTACGTAATTTTCCGCCGTCAGCTCTTCAAAAGGGATGACACGCGACCACATCCGCAGGCCCTGATAGTAATATAAAATACATTCTGCTGCCTGCTGCGGGTCTGCCTCTTTAAATTCCCCTGTTTCAATTCCATACCGGATTAGGCTGATCCAGCGTTTTTTTGCATTCTCATTGATTTTTTGAAACAAGGCTTCATTTCCAAGATTCGCATATTCGTAGATGGCAAGGCTTAAAGACAATTGCTTATCCAGGATTTCTTTTCGTATTTCCTCCAGCATATCTTCCAGAATTACTGCTGCGCATTCCTTTTTGTCTATCCGGTCAGAAATACGGTATTCCTTTAACAGGATTTCTGAAAAAATCTGGCCTGTCCCTGCGTAATACCGATACAAGCCGCCCCGGCTAAGCCCTGTTTTTTCACAAATATCGGTCATTGTCACGGCCTGAAACCCTTTTTGCGCAAACAGCCTGCATGCTTCCTGTAAAATCCTTTCCTTTGTCCGTTCGGATTTACTCCCCATACAGCAGCTGTGCCTCCTTGCGTAAAAGGGAATACATGCAGTAGGAATGGACGCACCCGTTTTTGTATACGCCGTCGCGCATCGTGCCTTCATACGTAAAGCCTGCTTTTTCCAGAACAGCCCTGGAGCCGGCATTGTGCGCGAACGGTTCTGCGAATATGCGGATAATATCAAATCTGTCAAATGCTTCTTTACAGATCATCTTTACCGCCTGCGTGGTGATTCCCTGGTTCCAGTAATCTTTGGACAGCCAGTAGCCCAGCTCTGCTGATTTTTCGTATACATCCTCTTTTTTGGCAATGCTGATGCCGCCAATGGCGGTCCCGTCTGCTTCTATGGCCCGCAGGAGCTGGTCTGTAGCTTCTTTTTCGATACAATCGTTGATAAACCATGCGGCGTCTTCGATGGTATATGGATGCGGGAATACGTTGCGCAGGTTTTGTGCGATCTTGGGATGGTTGGCAGCGGCGGCAAGGGACGGGGCATCTTGTGTTTTCCATGGTCTTAGTATGATTTGTTTCATGCTGTTTTACTCCTTTTTTAAAAAAGCGACACTATTGTCTTTTTTAGAATACAGCAGATGAGGGGATTTGTCAAGGGAATTTTGGGAGATGCGCGGGCGAGGCTTGTTACTGTTCACGGCCTGGGGCAGTTCATAGGAACGGTTCGGGGCGATATTGAAAAATAGACGTATGAAACAATTACATTCCATACGCCTTAACGCTGTTACTCTTGTTTTGTTTTTACATTACTGTATGCCCTTTAAGCTGGCTGCCAATGCCGGCATACATAACACGGATTACCGTCACAATACCAGCATCCTTATCCGGAATATAAAACACCAGATGATTGTCAACAGGCATTACTCTCAGCCCTCTGCTGTGCCACGGCTCTTTTTCATAATGTCTGAATTTCTCCGGAAATTTTTCAAGCCCCACAATGTGTTCCTCCAACCGTCCAAACTGTCTTGCCGCATTATCCGGGGAAAGCAGCTCAAAGGCAATATGCTCATATATGCCTCTTAAATCGGCATTAGCCTGATCCGTGGTAATTACCTCATAAATCATATGCCATAATTTTTGCGGATATCCGCAAATGCCTGTCTTGCAGGTTTCGTCCTGCCTGCTTTCATGTCCGTATATCCTTTCTCCAATTCTGCATTTAATTCTGCTTCGCTCAGTCCTGACACATCGGCAGGCCTTGCCGTAGGTATTTTTACTTCAAATGGAAGCCCCCTGTTTAAAATGATCTGTTTATAAAACATATTGATCGCATTGGATGCCGGGATGCCGAGAGCTGATAAAATGCTCTCCGCCTGCTCTTTCACATCCGGCTCTATCCTTGCGTACAGATTAGCTGACTTTGCTGCCATAGAATAACACTCCTTTCCTAAATCTTAGAGTTTCCTTTTGTCAAATCTATTATACTAATATGTATGCACAATAGCAATACATTTTATTTTTCTTTTTTGGGAGATTCCAGTTAGAGTTCGCACCCACCATATTAGGCTCTTAGAAACATTTTTTTGTGTAAAATGGCAAAATTTTAATTCCAGGCGACAGAATTGACATTGTGTTGCGTTTTTTCTTCCCAAATTATCTTGGTTAGCCGGGGGATATGGCTATCCGGACGACTCTGCAGGCTGTGGGCAGGGAATGCGCCGGGAGACACACCTTGGGCGGACTGGGGCAACGC
>CANOET010000198.1 GCA_947564835.1 uncultured Eubacterium sp.
CCGCTAAAAGCGCCCCTCAAACGTCCTTCCAAGGTGTGTCTCCCGGCGCGTCCCCGGTCCACAGCCCGCAGAGTCTGGTTTTGGCAGGCTTTACAATGCATGATTTTGCGATGAGCGTGAGAGGATTCTTCTATCATTAGTTTTTAAGTAAATGATTTTTTCTGCTGGCCGGAAATTTGTTCGTGCAGTGTCCGGCAGATCCCGGCATGAGATCCAAAAAACATCACTCTTTTTTGATCTTTCCCATTCTGCCAAAGAACCCACTGCATCCTTGCATTCTGAGTAAAAGTATCCCAGCTGGCCCATTCTTCTTCATTTAACTCTTGCATAAATAACTTCCACTTTTTCAGGTAAGCGTCAGAGTCTTTTTGTGGGATGAAGGAGCCAATCACATCTCCGGCCCAGACTTTTATTTCCCCGGAATCTTTGTATTCCGGAGGAGGGAAAGATCCCAGCTGGAGTTCGTACGCGATCAGTTCCGGAGACGTATCGCCATATATTTTTTTCATTTCCGCTAACACCTGTTCCATATCAGTATCGGGCGGATCATTTGCGGTGATTCCTGAGAGTACGTGGTTGTCGGTCAGATGCAAAAGCTGGTCAGTAATGTCATATAGTTTTTGGTAAAATAACTCCTGGCCTTCTATTTCTTTGGTTAAATCATATTCCTGAACGGCGACGTAATCCACAAACTGAAAGTCAATGTTTTTTGTCTTTGCGCCAAACAGTTCATAGTCTTCCATATAAAACATGGAGCCTACACGGTCTAAAAATATATAATCGATATCGCTTTTCGATTCCTTTTTCCCGCAGGAGCATAGAAAAAGGGAAACAAATAGTATAAAAAAAGCCAGCTTTTTCATAAGGGCCTCCTTACTGTCTTAGTCGCAGTCAGCGATTCGCTCACCGCCGTTTTCTACCGGAAAGATCGGCAGGCATGGCGGTTCATGCTCCGTTCCAGCCGTGAATGTTACACCTCGTCCCCTGCTGTTATAAGTACTGATGTATTTACATTACCCTATTTGTTCCCTCAGTTTCTCCACATCATCCTGTGAATAATCTAATACCAGTGATGCAATTTCTTTTGAAGAATAATCCTTCTTTATCATATTGATTACAAGCTGTCTGGATGCATCCTTTAATGCCTGCTGTTTTTCTTCTTCATATTTCTGCGTTGTTTGCTTTAATGCCTGCTGCTTTTCTTCTTCATATTTCTGCGTTGCCTGCTGCTTTTCTTCTTCATATTTCTGCATTGCCTGCTGCTTTTCTTCTTCATATTTCTGTGTTACCTGTAATATAGCCTGCTGTTTTTCTTCTTCAAATATCTGTGCCACCTGTGTCATCTCAATCACCCTCCTTATTTTATTTGCAGTCTCCCGGTCAATGATCTTATCTGTAAATGCCAAGATACCTGCCAGTGCAAAAACCTGCTGTCCCCTGTCATGGATCTGTACCGCTAATGTAACTGTATCGCGGATTTTCTCCTCCTTCTTGCCCTTTTCCGGGTAGGACAGATGAAGAATTATAAATTCCATCAATTCTTCATCTGTCAGCATTCCGCCTGCTTCCACCTTTTCTTTCAGGCGGCTGTATATTTCGTCCCCATCCAGATCTGAAAGGAAGGCTGATTCTATGCACATCTGCAGCGCCCCTATATCATATTTGTCAGATGTTTCATTCCTGCTGATATCTCCGGTATAAATTACGATCATACGACATTTTGGGCAGTCTTTCCCTTTCCTTAGGTAACGGTTTGCTATGCCGGTCAGGTAGTTAAGGTATTTTACCTTATTAGTTTTCCGGTATGCACTTTCATAGTCCACAAGCGCTACCGTACCGTCTGCAAGCTCAAACAAGTTATCCAGACGCAGCTCATTGGCCTTTACCGCCGGGATATATGTTGGAAGTACCCGTCTGATCTCTGGCAAGTCCAACCCATACACTTGGAATGACTTTCCTTTGAAATTTTCTGCAAGCACTTTGCTTATAATGTCCTTATTCTGGTATACAATTTCCTCTCGTTCCAATTTTCTTATTCCCTCTATTTTTTATCTTCTCCTGCTGTTTTCATTATATTTTCTTTCTGCAAAAAATGCAACGTATTTACTATATAGCACAGAAAAAAATCCCTCGAAAACTTTACGTTTTCAAGGGATTTCCCAACGTGCGTGAGAGGATTCGAACCCCCGACACCTTGGTCCGTAGCCAAGTGCTCTATCCAGCTGAGCTACACACACATATTTTATTTCTTCATTCCTAAAATGCTTCAATCACTGAAACATCTCACGAACAATTAGTATCTTATCACAGGCTGATGCAAAAGTCAATGCCTAATTTCAATTTTTTTCATTGTCCATCCGGCGCCGCAAAAAAGCACCGCCAGCCCAGACACCGAAACGATCTCTGTCCCAGCGGTCCCCCGCTCAGCTTACCTTCAGCTTAAATTTCTGAATATCCTTTTCCGAGCAAACCTTCTCAATCCTGGCCCCCAGCTCGCTAAGCTTGTATTCAAACTGCTCATATCCGCGCTCCACATAATGGATATTATCAACCACCGTAATCCCTTCCGCGGAAAGCCCCGCAATCACTAGCGCAGCCCCTGCGCGCAGATCCGGTGCGCTGACTCTTGCCCCCATATAATTCGGCACGCCGTTAATAATCGCAATATTGCTCTCTACCTTTATATTCGCGCCCATTCTGGTCAGCTCATCCACATACCTGAAGCGGTTCTCAAAAATACTTTCTGTCACCGTACTCGTTCCCTGTGCAATTCCAAGCAATACTGACATCTGCGGCTGCATATCCGTCGGGAAGCCCGGATAGGCAAGTGTCGTTACCTGCGTATGGCGCATCGGCTTAGAGCATACAACCCGTACGGCATCGTCAAATTCCTCCACCTCACAGCCTACCTCCAGCAGCTTGGCGGAGGTCGCTTCCAGATGCTTCGGAATGACATTTTTTACTGTTATGTCCCCTTTGGTCGCGGCAGCGGCGAACATAAACGTCCCTGCTTCGATCTGATCCGGAATAATTGAGTATTCCGTCGCATGCAGTTTTTCCACGCCTACAATGCGGATTACATCCGTCCCGGCGCCGCGGATATTTGCGCCCATGCTGTTTAAAAAGTTGGCCACATCGACGACATGGGGCTCTTTTGCCGCGTTTTCTATAATTGTCTTGCCGTTTGCCATGGAAGCTGCCATCATAATGTTGATCGTGGCCCCGACCGATACTTTATCCAGATAGACATGCGTCCCTTTCAAATGGGCTGCCTCGGCAATAATCAGGCCGTGCTGAATGGAGACGTCCGCACCCAGGGCGCGGAAGCCTTTCAGATGCAGGTCGATCGGCCTGCTGCCGATATCGCATCCGCCCGGGAGTGCGACCTCGGCATGGTTGTATTTGCCCAGAAGTGCGCCTAACAGATAATAAGATGCACGTATTTTTTTGATATATTCGTATTCCACACACAGCTCCCGTATCTGGGAACCGTTGATTTTTACTGTATGCTCATCCACGCGGTGGATTTTTGCCCCTATTTCGGCCATTGCTTCCAGCAGCACATTGATATCACGCACATTCGGAAGATTATCGATCGTGACGGTTTCATCGGTCATGATCGCCGCTGCCAGAATCGCCAGCGCTGCATTTTTTGCCCCTCCGATCTCTACTTCTCCGACAAGCGGAATACCACCTTTGATCACATAATACTGTTCCATCTCACACCTCAATCTATCTGTTTCAAGGCCTATATAGAAGGCCTCTGTCCAAGATTTCTATTCAAGACCTCTGCCCGGGATTTCTATTCAAGACCCCTGTTCAGGATTTCCATACAAAAACTACTGTTAAAAATTCTATTGCAAGGCCCCTGTTCAAAAGCTATCCTTCTACGATTGCCAACCCTGCGGTTATCAATTGATACATACTCTCAATAACACGTAATTATAGTAGCTAATTCTCTTTTTTGTCAATACTTCTTGAAAAATTATGGCAAATTTTATACTTTCCATATCGTATTTCAAAAGGAACTGTTCAATATGTTAAGAAAGGAAGCTGCCTTCTATGTGTTATTTTATGCCGGAAACAGCACATGGTTCCTGAAATGCCGCCTATCTTGCAAACTGGCTGTTATATAGTGTCGCATAAAATCCATTTTTTTGCAAGAGCTCGGAATGGGAACCTTGTTCGATAATTTTGCCTTCCTTCATGACCAGGATGACATCTGCGTTTTCGATCGTAGATAACCGGTGCGCTACGATAAAGCTGGTGCGTCCCTGCATCATGGCTGCAAATGCTTTCTGGATGCGCATCTCTGTCCGTGTATCAATCGAGGAGGTCGCTTCGTCCAGGATCAGCATCGGCGGCAGGCAGAGCATGACGCGGGCAATGCACAGCAGCTGTTTCTGCCCTTGGGAAAGATTGCCGCCGTCTTCGGTAATTACCGTCTCATACCCGTTTGGCAGCCGCTTGATAAAGCTGTGCGCATGCGCCGCCTTTGCCGCCTGGACCATCTCTTCATCGGAAGCCTGCGGCCGCCCCATACAGATATTTTCGCGGATCGTGCCGCTGCGCAGCCAGGTCTCCTGCAGCACCATCCCATAGGACCCGCGCAGGCTCTCCCGTGTAATCTGCTTCATATCCGTACCGCTTACCTTGATCACACCCGCGTCTGGATCGTAAAAACGCATCAGCAGGTTAATCATCGTCGTCTTCCCGCATCCGGTCGGCCCTACGATCGCAATACGCTGGCTCGGAAGTACCTTTAAGTTAAAGTCTTCGATCAGCTTTTGCTGCGGATCATAAGAAAAGCTTACATGCTCCAGCTCCACACTGCCGTCGGCATGTGTCAGCACTTTGGCATCCGGGCTGTCCGGTACCTGCGCTTCTTCTTCGATCAGCTCAAAAATGCGCGCCGCACATGCCAATGCATTCTGCAGCTCTGTAATAACGCCGGAGATTTCGTTAAACGGCTTTGTATACTGGTTCGCATAGCTTAAAAAACAGGACAGCTGCCCGACGCTCAGGCTGCCGTTAATAACCGCCATCGCCCCTGACACGGCAACCCCGGTATACACCAGACTGTTGACAAACCGCGTTGCCGGATTGGTAATCGAAGAAAAAAAGATGGCCCGCAGAGAATATTTTTCCAGGTCCGCATTGATTTTGTCAAACCGGTCCAGTACCTCCTGCTCCCTGCCAAATGCCTGCACGACTTTCTGATTCCCAATCATTTCATCAATCAGGGCTGTCTGTTCGCCCCTGCTCTGGGACTGGCGCTGGAACATCTGATAGGTGCTTTTTGCAATAAATGCCGCCATCAGCAAGGACACCGGTGTCACAACAACAACCACTACCGTAATCGTAACATTGACGGACACCATAAAGCAAAGCGTGCCGGCAATCGTCAAAACCCCCGTAAATAACTGGGTAAATCCCATCAGCAGCCCGTCCGCGAACTGATCGACATCCGCTATCACCCGGCTGACAATTTCACCTGTTCCATGGGCATCCAGATATTTTAACGGCAGCTTTTCTATTTTTTCAAACGCCTCTTCCCGGATATCCCGGATCACCTGATACGTAATGCGGTTATTCATCACATTCATCAGCCACTGCGCCGCTGCGGTAACCGCAATCAGAATCCCGGCCTTTTTCATAATCGCCGCAATCCCCGCGAAATCAACCAGCCCTTTTTCGATCATCAAATCCACCGCGTCCCCGGTCAGAATCGGGAAATACAGCGTCGCAAATACTGTAACTGCTGCAAAAAGAAGGGATAAAAGGACCAGCATCCGGTACTGTTTAATATAAGTAAGCACCTTTTTCACTGTCTGTGCCTGTTTCTTCTTACCATTTTCAGCCATTACGCGATCCCTCCTTCCATCTGCCCTTCACGCGGCCCCGCTGCCGGAGCCTTTGCATTTGCCGCTGCTTGCCCGTTTGAGCGGAACTGGGATGCATAGATTTCCTGATAGACACTGCAGCTTTCCAGCAGCTGTTCATGCGTGCCCTTCCCTGCCAGCTCCCCGTCATCCAGCACAAGGATACAGTCCGCGGACTGCACCGAGGATGTCCTCTGGGATACGATAAACACCGTCGGCTTGTAGTCCAGCTGCCTTAATGAAGCCCGCAGCCTTGCATCCGTCGCAAAATCAAGCGCGCTTGCACTGTCATCCAGAATCAGGATCTGGGGCCTGCGCACCAAAGCCCTGGCGATTGTCAGGCGCTGGCGCTGGCCGCCGGACAGATTTTTACCGCCCTGCTCGATCATTTCATCCAGTCCAAGCTCCTTGGCCCGGACCACATCCGCCGCCTGCGCCGCCTCAATCGCCGCCAAAAGCTGCTCCTCCGTCGCATCCGGATTGCCCCATTTCAGGTTCTCACGGATCGTACCTTTGAACAGCACCGCTTTTTGCATCACTACCCCGATCCTGCTGCGCAGCTGCGCCAGATCGTACAGGCGGACGTCTTTCCCGTCCACCTTCACAGACCCTTTCGATACATCATAAAACCGCGGAATCAGATTCACAACCGTACTCTTTCCGGAACCCGTACCGCCGATAATTCCAATCGTCTCCCCCGGATACGCTTCCAATCCGATATCCGTAACGGCAGATTCCCCAGAGCCGTGATAAGACATGCTCACGCCCTGAAACGACACCCTTGGACAGCCTGCTGCGGCATCTGGCTGTCCGGCTGCAACATCTGGCTGTCCGGCTGCAGCATCTGGCTGTCCGACTGCAGCTAAAGGGCCTGCCGCCGTATCCATCCCGGCTTCCGCATCCAGCACATCCGCAACCCGCTTGCCGCACGCGATCGCCTTTGTAACGCTTACAATCAGGTTTGCCAGCTTAATCAGCTCCACCAGGATCTGGGACATATAGTTCACAAGCGCCACAACCTGGCCCTGCGTCAGATATCCGGTATCCACACGCACAGCGCCCGTCCAGATCAGCACAAGCGTAGCGGCATTGATAATTACATACGTAACAGGATTCGTCAATGCCGAAATCCTGCCAACATACTGCTGATCCTCATTCAGCATTTGATTTTTATTTTTAAAATTACGGATCTCTTCCTCTTCTTTATGAAAAGCCCGGATCACCCGCACCCCGGTCAGATTTTCACGTACACAGACCATAACCCCATCCAGCCCGTTTTGAACCTTTTTATAAAGCGGGATACTGGCAGCCATCACGCCAAACACCACAACCGACAGCAGCGGAATCGTAACCACAAAAATAAGAGCCGCTTTCACATCTACCGTAAACGCCATAACCATCGCGCCAAACACAATAAACGGCGAGCGCAGAAACAGCCGCAGAAACAAGTTAATCCCAGCCTGCACCTGATTAATATCACTCGTCATACGCGTAATCAGCGTAGAAGTCCCGATCTGGTCAATTTTCGAAAAAGACAGGCTCTGAATATGCGCAAGCACCGCATGCCGCAGCCTGGTAGCCATACCGACAGCCGCTTTTGCCGCAAAAAACTGTGCCGTAATCGAACAGGCCAGCCCGACTACGCCAAGCCCGATCATCACCAGGCACATGCGCACCACATAAGGCTTATCGCTGCCCGCAATACCCACATCGATAATCGCCGCCATGACAAGCGGGACGATCAGCTCAAAGATGGCTTCCAGCATTTTAAACAGCGGGGCCAGAATGCTTTCTTTTTTATAGTCCTTAAGGAAATATAATATTTTTTTCATAACTGATATCCTCATATTCGCAAAGAAAGACAGTACTGCTGCTTCAGTATCTGCCTTACACGCTTTTTTATTCCTAACATCCGCCAGGAAATATAGATGGCATCTATTTGTGGTTGGGCGGACGCCGGATGAGAGGGCGGGGGCCTGGCTTCCGGCTCCTATTCCAGAATGTTTAGAAGCCCTTGGCATTCTGCCCGATAAAGTAGGGGCGAAGCCCAGCGGCGCCTTTAGCTTCTGGCGTTTAGCCAGGGCGAACTAG
>CANOET010000199.1 GCA_947564835.1 uncultured Eubacterium sp.
CAATTGAGCCTAGTTTTTTGGTTCAGTTTTTCATAGATTACTTGACACTACCCATGAAAATAAATATTTATTCTATCAAGGCATCCTGCATGCCTGATATTCCGGTTTTATTCTCTATATTGCTGCCAGCCTCTGCGACGCATACTGACAGCACGTACTGCAGCCCTTCCTTCACATACGCTTTGTTCGGGCAGTTTACCATAATTCCTGCAACATAGCCGTCTAGCACGCCTTCCCCGCAGTAAATGCCATAGACCCCGCTGCCATCTGTCTCTTCATGCGGATGGAACGGAAGCTCCGTCACTGCCCCGCCCTGGCTGTAATCCACCTGCGAAGCATAGAACAGCTCCTGCACCCTGCGGCCTTCCAGCAGTCCGCCGAAGCCGCCGCTTCTAAGCTCGGTCAGATACCCCGTACATGCATACCGGTTAAACACTTCTTCCGGCGCCAGCAGCAGGTCTACCCGCCCGGACTGCATATAAGCTGAAATTGTTGCCTCGCTCTGCATATTTGTCCGGCCGGAACAGGCTGTTTCGACCATGCACTGCAGTGTCCCCTCACCAGGCGCAAGCGCCTGCGCCAGCCCTTCCTGCAGCCCTTCCCTGACAGGCTCCTCCAGCTCCAGCCCGGCCGCCATCACATAAAAGACCTCCCCGGCCCGCTGCCTGCAGATATCCCTGACCAGAAAGACTGCTGCCGCAGCTGCCAGGCATATAACAAGGATAGCAATTCCGTGATAAAAAATCAGATTTTCAATTTTCTTCCTGACATTACGCATACAGCCATCACATTCCTTATCTGTTTTCCTTTGTCACTATCTGCCCGACTGCCTGCTTCCAGCCTTCCAATTCCTGCTCAGAAACTTCCCTTTGTCACTATCTGCCTGACTGCTTCCAGCCTTCCAATTCCCACTCAAAACTTTTCCTTTATCAGTACCCGCCCGACTGCCTGTATCCAGTCTGACAACTTCCGCTCAGAAGTTTTCCTTCGTCAATATCTGCCCGACTGCCTGCTTCCAGCTTCTGCTTCCGCAAGGACTCCTCCATCTTTGGCTGGTATACATCCACATCTGCCTGCGCAAACAGTTTTTCCCTGTCAAACACGCCTGCCGCGATCCCTGCCGCATAGGCTGCGCCGATTCCGGACAGCTCCTCTGCCTGCGGCACCAGCACTTCTTTTGCGCAAATATCGCTCTGGAACTGCATCAGGTAAGTATTCCGGCTCGGCCCGCCGTCTGCGCGCAGCTGGCTGATTGCTTCCCCGGTATCCTGCTCCATCGCCTGTACCAGGTCGTTGATCTGATAGGCAATGCATTCCAGCGCTGCTTTTACGATTTCTGCCCGCCCGGTTGTTCTGGAAATGCCGGATATAGCTGCCCGCGCATTCGCGTCCCAATAAGGCGCGCCCAGCCCCGTAAACGCCGGAACCAGATACGTCCCGTCCTGCGGGTTCGCTGCGTAAGCATCCTGCTGTGTCTGTGCCGCGCTTTGGATCAAATGCAGGTCATTTTTCAGCCAGCTGATTACCGCGCCTGCATAATTCAGGTTCCCCTCCAGGCAATAGGCCGCTTCGCCGCCCATGCTCCAGGCAACCGAAGTCACTACCCCGTGGCTGCTGCGCGTTGGTTTTTTGCCGATATTCATCATCAGGGAAGACCCTGTCCCATAGGTCGCCTTAATCATGCCCGGGCGGATACAGCCCTGCCCGAACAGCGCGCCGTGCGAATCCCCGAGCACCCCCAGAATCGGCACCGGATGCTCCAGATACCCTTCCAGGTCTGTCTCTCCAAAGCGGGCATCTGAATCCGCCACTTCCGCCAGCGCCTGCATCGGGATCCCGAACAGGCCGCACAGCTCTTCGTCCCAGCGCAGCGTTTCCAGGTCCAGCAGCTGTGTACGGGATGCATTGGACACATCCGTCTTGCATGCTTTCCCTTTTGTCAGACGGTACACCAGCCAGCTGTCCATAGTTCCGAGGGCCACCCTGCCTTCTTTTGCTTTTTGTGCGGCGCCTTCGGTATTCCTTAACAGCCACGCCATCTTGCTTGCCGGAAAATAGCCGGAAAGCGGGATGCCTGTCTTTTTCTGCACCAGCCCGCCGGATCCGGCCTGTGCGATTTCCCTGCTGACCGCTTCTGCCCGGCCGCACTGCCATACGACGGCGTCTGCCAGCGGTTCGCCCGTCATCCGGTCCCACATCGTTGTCGTTTCCCGCTGGTTGCTGATACCGACTGCGGCCAGCTGCCTTTTGTCAATACCGGATGCTTCTATAACCTGTGTGGCAGCCTGAATGGTATTCGCATATATTTCACTCAGGTTATGGGACACCCAGCCCTTTTCATTGATAATCTGGCGGTGCGCCAGGTCTTTGCGCAGCAGCAGCTTCCCATTCTGGTCAAACAGCAGCGCCTTCGTCCCCTGCGTACTCTGGTCAATGCTTAAAATATATGCCTGCCCTTTGCCTGTATTATGCGCATCCATTGCCATACTCCATCACCTTTGCCGCAATGCCCTGTGCATTCAGCCCATAATAGTCAAACACTTCTTTCGAGGTGCCTGTAATCACCGGCGCATCCGGCAGCGCCAGATTGATCACGCGCTTCGGGCATTCCGCGCCGATGGCCTGGCTGACCATGGAACCAAGCCCGCCGAACGGCGCATGCTCTTCCACCGTAACGACCAGCCTGACGGCCTGTGCCTTTTCCAAAAGTGTCTTGCGGTCCAGCGGCTTGACGCAGTACATATCCAGTACGCATGCCTGTATCCCTTTTTCTGCCAAAAGCCCTGCGGCCTCTTTTGCCGGGTACACCATTTCCCCGCAGGCCACAAGCAGCACGTCGGCGCCTTCATGCACTACGGTTGCCCGGTCCATTGCAAACGGGGTATCCGCCTCGCTGTAAAGGTCTTCGACCGGATTTCTGCCTACGCGGATATAGGCCGGTTTTTCATCCAGCAGCAGCTGTCCGACCAGCTTTGCCGTCTGGAAACGGTCGCTCGGCAGATAGACGCGCATATTCGGAATGGCAGACATAGCCGCGATATCCTGTGCGGAATGATGGCTCATGCCAAGCGCGCCGTAGCTGACCCCGCCGCTGATGCCGATCAGTGTTACATTTGTATTGGAATAGGCACAGTCTACTTTTGCCTGCTCATAGCTTCTGGTCGATACAAAGCTGGCCGGAGACGCCGCAAATACTTTTTTGCCGCATTTTGCAAGCCCTGCGGAAATGGAGACCAGGTTCTGCTCCGCAATGCCTGTTTCTACAAATTGTTTGGGAAATGCTTCCGCAAACGGCGCCAATGACGCGCTGCCTCTGGAATCGCTGCAAAGCACCACGATATTGCGGTCTGTTTTCGCCTTTTCCATCAGCACCTCGCAGATCGCCTGCCTGTTTGGAATCTTATTCATGCCCAAGCGCCTCCTTCCCTGCTTCCAGATCTTTCATAATCTGCGCATACTCTTCTTCGTTCGGAACCTTATGGTGCCATGCGGCCTTGTTTTCCATAACCAGAGAACCGAAGCCTTTGGTCGTATTTGCAATAATTACTGTCGGCCTGCCCTTTTCCTGTTTTGCCTGTTCAAATGCCGCAAGCAGCTCCTGGATCTGATCCCCGTTTACGCTGATCACATGCCATCCAAACGATGCCCAGCGTTCTTCCTGGCTGTCCTGTGCCATAACGTCTTCCGTACTTCCGGAAATCTGCAGCCGGTTTCTGTCGATTACGGCGCACAGGTTATCCAGCTTATAATGTCCGCCCGCCATCGCGCCTTCCCAGACAGAGCCCTCCGCCAGCTCACCGTCGCCCATAACGGTATAGACACGGTAATCCGCGCCGTCCATTTTTCCAGCCAGCGCCATGCCGACACAGACACCCAGCCCATGCCCGAGCGAACCGGAATTCATCTCAATGCCCGGCAGCTTATTGTTCGGATGCCCGATATAAGGAGAACCGAACTTTGAAAACTGCGCAATCACTTCCTCCATCGGGAAAAATCCTTTCTGCGCCAGCACCGCATAGTAGGCTTCCACGGAATGCCCCTTGCTCAGCACAAAACGGTCCCGCCCCGGGTCGTCCTGGTTTTCCGGTGAAATGTTCATCTGGTCAAAATACAGCGCCACCAGGATATTCAGCACACTCATATCGCCGCCGATATGCCCGCCCTTTCCGGACACGACCATATCTACCACATGCCTGCGCAGGCCATATGCCAGCAGCGTCAGCTCTTTTGCTTTTGTATTCATACCGTCTCACCCCTTAAATATGCCTTTACTTCTTCTTCCATCGGATCATACAGGTCCGGTGTAATCTTCATATATTTGCACGCTTCATACAGCACCGCAACGACATCCTTATGGATACCGACACAATGATGGATATACGGCCCTTCCACCAGCTTAGCCTCCAGCCGTTTCAGATTTTCTACCTCTACCCATACATAAGTCCCTTTGGTATAAGGCCCTTCGATGCCTTTGGCACGTCCGAGCAGCAGCGAATACGCACCGTTGTCCCCGTCAAATCTGGCCAGCGTCATATCCCCCAGCTTTGCCTGCGCCTCCACTGCACCCGGATGGTCAAACGCCAGCGGATAACCGATCGTAGGCTTTTGCGCCGCCACAGATACCGGCCACGGGCCGCAATGCTGCAGCAGCTCCCCGTTTTCGTTATCCGGATGGCGCACCGTCCAGTCTGCAAAAAAGCTTCTCGTACCGTCCAATGCCGCCGCTTCCACCAGCAGCGCGCTCACCGCGCCATGGATATCCGTCTCGCACACAACCGGAATCCCCTCTTCATTTAACAGGGAATTGGCCGCGCACGGCATAATCCCAAGCTCTCCCTGCAGGGCATTCCAGCACTGGATCGCGATGGCATTGCAGCTGTATTTTTGCGCCAGCGCCTTCATAGCCATCTTTAAAGCAGCGACATTTTCCAGCTCCTGCGGCTGAATCGCGATGTTCATACAGCTGCAGCAGTAATCCGTCACTTCCCGGATCCCGTCTTTGTCCGCCTTCGCCTCTTTCACAGCCTCTGTCAGCTCCGGCATCGGGATCGGGGAAAGCTGGATATTAAAACGTTCCAGCAGCTCGCCTTCATTGCACATCGTAGACCAGAAATCAAACGGCCGCGGCGCAATCTGCAGGATCCTCGTATGGCGGAACGTATCCACAACATTGCATACAGCCAGAAAATCCAAAAGCCCGCGCGCAAATTCCGCATCCTCCAGCCTGCAGTTATTCAGATAAGTAAAAGGCACCCCAAACCGCCTTAACACCTTACCCGTCGCAAACAGCCCGCACTGGCTGTCCCGCAGGCGGATCCCATCCGCGTCCGGGCGCTCATCCCGCGGCCCCCACAGCAGCACCGGAACGTCAAGGTCCCTTGCCAGCCTGGCACAGACATATTCCGTACCAAAATTACAGTGCGGAAAAAATACCCCCTTGACGCCTTCCCGCCGGAACTTGTCAAAAATCGCCTGCCGGTCCGCTTCATCATAAAACAGCCCTTCCGGATTGATATCCGTGATATCCACAAATTCAACCCCCATCTCCGTTAACTTCTTCCTTGTCAGGTCCGCATACTTCACCGCATCCAGAGCGCTGAAAATGCTCCTGCGTGTAGGCGCGAACCCAATTTTCACTTTTTTCATCGGAACCCTCCCTGCATCTGTATGATTCAGTTGAAATTCATTTAATATTTAGCTGAAAGTTCAACTGGTGCCTTGTTTGAATGGTGCTAAATGTTTTTTATCATTTTATCTATTTATTAAATTTTTGTCAATGAGATTCAATATATTCTAAAATTTTCAGTAAATTTTAACAAATTTTTAGAAATGATCATTGATTTACAGCTATTCCGCGAATTTTATCCGACCTTTGAAATTATAAGGCTTTCTGCCCGTTTATTTTTGAATTGAATTTATTATTTAATTTTACTAAATTTTAGTAAATATCGCAAACGAAATTCACTTGACTATCCCTTCCAGCTTCTGTAAAATTGAAACCAACAACTATCAAAAATTATATCAGGAGGCTTTTATGGCAAATACAACAATTGAAAAATGGGGCGTTTTTGAACTGTCGCTCACAGGCAATACGAATGGAAATCCTTTTATAGACTACGAGATCCACGGCACCTTTACCTGCGAAAACGAATCCGTAACTGTCAGCGGATTTTATGACGGAGACGGCATATACAAGATCCGCTTTATGCCGTCTTACGAAGGTACCTACCATTACGAAATCTCCGGCACCTTTTCCGGCAGCACGGCCACAGGCACCTTCCAAGCCACAGCGCCAACCGGCAGCAACCACGGCCCGGTGCAGGTATCCCATACCTTCCATCTGGCTTACGCCGACCACACCCCGCACTTTTCCGTCGGCACCACCTGCTACACCTTCGACCTTCAGGATCCATCCATTGTGGAACAGACCTTTGCAGAATTAGAAAAAGGCTACTTTAACAAGCTGCGTTTCTGCATCATGCCAAAACACTACGACTTCTGCCTGCACGACCCATGCGCATTTCCATACGAAGGCACACCCATGGACGCAAGCAGGCTGACCAGGGAAAATTTTATGGAATACACCGGAAAAACCGAAGGCAACCTTCCGCACTGCTGGGGCAACCTGACCGCCGAAGAGCTGACCCGCCGCAGCTGGGAAGCCGCTATCCGCGGCGGCTACTGCGGCCACAGCGAAACATACCTAAGCAAAGACAACCTGATCTGGTGGTGCCACGGCAACACCCTCAAAGGAGAAAGCGCCAAACGCTTCGGCTTTTTAATGGATTTCCTCAAGGATGTACCAGGCTGCGGGTTAAAAGAAGGCCGGCTGCGCGACAACATCCATTTCCAGTGGGATGACAACATCGCAGTGCCGCAGGATGACCAATATGCCGGGACCTGGTATTTTTACTATTTCAGCCTCTGGAGGCCATCCTTCCGTCAGATCTACATTGATGATACGACTTGGTATGATGCTGAGATTATTGATACCTGGAATATGGAGATTACCCCTGCGGGGAGGCATAAGGGGAAATATGAGCTGGAGCTGCCGGGGAGGCAGTATATGGGGATACGGTTGAAAAAGAGCGCTGATCAGGGCGATAGAGGATAGTAAAAGGGCAGCGCCTGAGTTTCAATGCTGTGGGGTGCTGGACATAAAATGGCCCGCCGGACGTGGGATGGGGAGTCGGACATAAGATTGTCCGCCGGACGTGGGATGGCCCGCCGGACATAAGATTGCCCGCCGGACGTGTCCGGGCCAGCGGAAAGGGGCTGCGGGCAGGCGGCATAGGACTGGGGCAACGCTGCGGCGAACTAATCGCTAACTGCGACTAAGACAGTCGGCGTGTGGGCCTCCTGTCTAAGTCTCCGTAAGCGCTGGATTTCGCCTCCGCTAAAAGCGCCCCTCTAATGTCCTTCCAGTCCTATGCCGCCTGCCCGCAGCCCCTTTCCGCTGGCCCGGACACTGTTTCTTGGCTGGGTTTACGTGGACTGGATTTTACGTTTTGGATGGATTTATATGGGCTGGATTTTGTATTTTGGCTGGATTGTCATGGACTGGATTTTGCATTATTGGCTGGCTTATATAGACTAAGTTTTTCGTTTTAACAGGCTTGACATGGACTGCATTTTAGGAACTTAGAAAGGATTTTTTGCGCAAAATAGCAAAATTTTGACGCCGGGCCGCGGAATTGACATTGTGCTGCATTTTGGGGCTTCCCGATAGATCTTGATTGACCAAGGGATGTGGCTAAGCGGACGACTCTCGGGCTGGGGACCGGGGAGTCTGATTATGGCAGGCTTTACAACACCTGAATTTGCGTTTCATAGAAGCCTGTGAAAACCAGCCGGATGAGGGGGAAAGGGCCTGGTTTCCGGCGACGTTGGAAGAATGTTTAGAAGCCCTTGGTATTCTGCTCTATAAATCAGGGGCGGAGCCCAGCG
>CANOET010000200.1 GCA_947564835.1 uncultured Eubacterium sp.
TTCACCTCCGCTAAAAACGCCCCTTTAACGTCCTTCCAAGGTGTGTCTCCCAGCGGATCCCCGATCCCCAGCCCGCAGAGTCTGATAATGGCAGGCTTTGCAATACCTGAATGATCGGTTTCATGTAAACCGGAGAGTCTGATAATGGCAGGCTTGCAATACCTGAATGATCGGTTTCATGTAATTGTACAAAATACGCCTGTGCCCGTTTTAAAGGCAGTCCAATAATTTTTTGCTGCAGCCTTTTTAAAATTACTGTATCATCAAGGCCATCTTCTTTTCCCCACTCAATAATCATTTGTATTTTGATCTTATCAGCGTATCAGATTCCGTTTTAATAACAGTGCCATCCAGCTACCCATAATATTCACCAGCCTTTCTTCAATGTCCATATTATACCCATCCGCCCGCCGAAACGCAATAAAATTCAAAGTACTTAAATACTTATCAACGATTTATGCGTAAAACGGCAAAAGTTTACTCTAACACTGTGTTGTGCAATTAACGGTGAATATAGTGTCTGAATTATGAGTCAACGCAAGGCGGAGGAAGGAAGTGATGTGGCCCTATCGCTGACTGGCGACAATGCAGTGCTGGTGCAAAAGGTAAGTGCTATATTCACCGTTAATTGTACAACACAGTACTAGTATTGCATTGTGGAAATAACAGTGAATACAGCATCCGCTATTTGTGCCATCACTGCGTTGTCGTCAGTGAACGATGCAGAATTGTCATTCTGTTGTGCTTTTGCCTAGCTATACAAATACCGGATGAGAGGAAAATGTACTGGCCCCCGGCCCGCAGAGTCGTCCGGCCAGCCACATCCCCCTGGCCCGCAGAGCCGTCCGGCCAGCCACATCCCCCGGCCCGCAGAATCGTCCGGCCAGCCACATCCCCCGGCCCGCAGAGTCGTCCAGCCAGCCACATCCCCAAAAAACGCAACCCAATGTATTTGATTTTTTTATTGATTTATAGAATCACATATAGTATATTGGAAATGATTTAATACCAATGTATGGAATCCATATAAAGCCGCGCAAATAAACTATAAAAAGCGCAAAAAAACAGGAGGACTTCATGAACACAAATGTCAGAGTAGCCGTCGATGCCATGGGCGGGGACCATGCACCGGGCGAAATTGTCAAAGGTGCGCTCCAGGCGCTGGAATCCCAGAAAAACCTGACGCTGATTTTCATCGGGCAGCAAAAGCCCCTCGAAGCAGAGCTGAAAAAATACAGCTATGACGCCGGCCGCGTCCAAACCGTCTTTGCCGAAGAGGTGATCGAAATGGCGGAGCCGCCGGTAGCGGCGATCCGCAAAAAGAAAAATTCTTCGATTGTCAAAGGGCTTAACATGGTCAAGCACGGGGAAGCAGACGCTTTTGTATCAGCAGGCAGCACCGGGGCTGTATTAGCAGGCGGCCAGCTGATCGTCGGCAGGTTAAAAGGCGTGGAACGCCCGCCGCTTGCGCCGTTGATCCCTACGTCCAAAGGCGTGTCGCTTTTGATCGACTGCGGGGCGAATGTGGATGCCAGGGCTTCCCATCTCGTCCAGTTTGCCCAGATGGGTTCCGTGTATATGGAACGGGTCGTCGGGGTCAAAAATCCGCGGGTAGCGATTGTAAATATCGGCGCGGAAGAAGAAAAGGGCAACGCGCTTGTCAAAGAAACGATCCCGCTGTTAAAGGAATGCAAAAACATTCAGTTTACCGGCAGCATCGAGGCACGGGATATTCCGTATGGGGCTGCGGATGTCATTGTGTGCGAGGCATTTGTGGGCAATGTGATTTTAAAACTGTTTGAAGGCACGTCTTCGATGCTGCTTGGGCAGGTAAAAAAGACGATGTTAAGCTCGCTGCGGACAAAAATCGCGGCAGTGCTGTTAAAGCCTGCTTTAAAGAAAACGCTCAAAGGCTTTGACGCTTCCCGGTACGGCGGCGCGCCGCTTCTGGGATTAAAAGGGCTGGTCGTAAAGACACACGGAAGCGCGAAAGCGTCCGAGGTCAGACAATCTGTCATTCAGTGCGTGAATTTTTCAAAGCAGAAGATCAATGAAAAAATCAGCCAGGAGCTTTCTGCTGGAGAGGCCCGGTGACCGGCGGACGGATGCGCGGGGCAGCTGCAGCGCCTGAATGACTGAACCAATCATAGAACAGAATGGTAAAGGAGGAAAGAGGAATTATGGAATTCGAAAAAATCAAAAAAATCATTGCGGAAGTGTTAAATGTGGATGAAGAAGAGATCTCCATGGACACCACTTTTGTCGATGACCTGGGTGCCGATTCCCTGGATGTATTCCAGATCATTATGGGCATCGAAGAAGAATTTGATATCGAAATCGCCAATGAAGAAGCAGAAAAGATTGCGACTGTCGGCGATGCTGTAGAGCAGATTAAAAATGCATTGAATTAATGGGCAAAGGGTGTTTTGAGACGATTGCAGTTGTTTTAAAACACCCTTGCAGTTTCCAGAAAGCGAGGAATTATGAAAAAACAATTGGAATTTCAGGAAGTGATCGGGTATCAGTTTCAGCAGGAGGGGCTGCTGCTGCAGGCGCTGACGCACAGCTCGTACGCGAATGAGAAAAAGATGAAAAAGCATTCGGATAACGAACGGCTGGAGTTTTTGGGGGACGCGGTGCTGGAGATTATATCCAGCGAATATTTGTACCGGCAGTTTCCGGACCTTCCCGAAGGGGAACTGACCAAGATGCGTGCAAGCCTTGTCTGTGAGCCGACGCTTGCCTATTGTACGAAGGACTTGCATCTGGGCGAGTATCTGCTGCTTGGCAGAGGAGAAGACCATACGGGCGGCAGGCAGCGCAATTCGATTTTATCCGATGCACTTGAGGCAGTGATCGGGGCAATTTATCTGGATGGTGGTTTTGCTAGTGCAAAAGAGTTTATCCTGAAATTTATCCTGACGGACATCGCGCATAAGCAGCTCTTTTATGATAGCAAGACTATCCTGCAGGAAACGGTACAGGGCCGGAATATGGGGGAGATGAGCTACCGGCTGTCCGGGGAGAGCGGGCCGGACCATGATAAGAGGTTCCAGGTAGAATTGTGGATCGGCGGGGAAAAAGCAAGCACCGGGGAAGGCCATACGAAAAAAGCGGCAGAGCAGGAAGCGGCATACAAAGCGCTGGTTCTTTTGAATGAACAAAGCGCCGCAGGCGGGGCCACGCGTTTCTAAGCGGAGGAAATATGTATTTAAAGAGCATTGAAGTGCATGGTTTTAAATCTTTCGCGAATAAAATCGTGTTTGATTTCCATAACGGCATTACCGGGATCGTAGGCCCGAACGGCAGCGGCAAGAGCAACGTGGCGGACGCAGTCCGATGGGTGCTTGGGGAACAAAGCGCCAAACAGCTGCGCGGCGCCAGCATGCAGGATGTTATTTTTGCCGGGACAGAGAACCGCAGGCCGGTCAGCTATGCCTATGTGGCGATTACGCTGGATAATACGGACCATGTACTGCCCGTCGAATACGAAGAGGTAACGGTTGCAAGGCGTGTTTACCGTTCCGGGGAAAGCGAATATCTGTTAAACGGCAATGCCTGCAGGCTCAAAGATGTAGCGGAGCTGTTTTACGACACCGGGATCGGCAAGGAGGGCTATTCCATTATCGGACAGGGCCAGATCGAGCGGATCTTAAGCGGCAAGCCGGAAGAGCGGCGGGAATTGTTCGACGAGGCGGCCGGAATCGTCAAATTCAAGCGGCGCAAAGCGGCCACACAGAAAAAGCTGGAGCAGGAGCGCGATAATATGGTGCGTATCCACGATATTTTGACCGAGCTGGAACGCCAGGTCGCCCCGTTGGAAAAGCAGGCGGAAAAGGCCAGGATTTTCCTGAAAAAGAAGGACGAGCTGAAAATTTATGAAGTGAACTTATTTTTGCTGGATCTGGAGCGTATCCAGGTGCAGTGCAAAGAGGTAGAGGAAAAATTCCGGATTGCGGATGCACAGCTTAAGGAAACGGAAGCGGAGTTTACAAAGACCCGGACCGGATACGACAGCCTGACGCAGCGGCTGGAACAGGCCGAAGCGGAAATCACGGACCTGCGCGGCCAGATCAGCGCATCTGCCGTGCAAAAGGGCAAGCTGGAGGGAGAGGTCAACGTCCTGCTCGAACAGATCCATACGGCGCAAATGTCGCAGGAGCATTATTTAAACCGCAGGGAAGCCATTGAAACGGAACGTACCCAGCGCGAAACAAGCAGGCAGGAATACGCCGCGCAGCAATCCGCCCTGGATGCGGAAATGGCGCAAACGGCAGAAAAAAGCAAAGCGGCGCAGGAACGCCTCGATCAGGTCAGGCAGCGCGTCCATGCGTGCAATGAGGTCATTACGCATGGAAAAAATGAAATTATCGAGCTGCTGAATCAAAAAGGGGCCGTCAAAGGGCAGCAGCAGCGGTATGACCTGATGCTGGAGCAGTTCAGCATCCGCAATGCGCAGCTTAATCAGCGCAAGCTGCGCCGCAAGAGCGAGGAAGCAGACTTAGACGCCGTAATTGTCCGCCACAGGGAGACGTTAGACCAGCTCAGTACACGGATTGCGCAGATGCAGGAGGCGGAAAAAGAATACAAGGACCGCCAGCAGGAAACAAACCGCCTGCTGAACGAAGCACGCACGAGGCTGGACCAGGCAGCGGCAGAGTTTCACAAGACGCAGTCCCGCCTGGAAACGGTGCGCAATATTTCCGAACGCTACGACGGCTACGGCAGCAGCATCCGCCGCGTGATGGAGCAAAAGCCAAAAGAACCCGGCATTCACGGCGTTGTGGCGGACCTGATCAAAGTGGACAAAAAATACGAAACAGCGATCGAGACAGCGCTTGGCGGCAGTATCCAGAATATCGTAACCGAAGACGAACAGACGGCCAAAAAAATGGTCCGTTTTTTAAAAGAGAACAAATACGGACGGGCAACTTTTTTACCGTTAACGAGTGTCAACGGCAAAAATCAAAAGCGCAACGAACGCGCGCTGGCCGCAAACGGCGTGATCGGAACAGCGGATACGCTGGTTCTTGCCGAGCCGCTCTATCAGGGCATTGTGTCTTATCTGCTGGGCCGCATTTATGTGGTGGACGAGATTGACCATGCCGTGGCGCTGGCCAGGGAATTTCATTATTCCTTAAATATGGTCACCCTCGAAGGCGAACACCTGATGCCGGGCGGTTCGATCTCCGGCGGCGCCTTTAAAAACAGCAGCAACCTGCTCGGACGCAGGCGGGAGCTGGAGGAGCTTAAGGCACAGGTAAAGCAGCTAAGCGACGAGCGGACAAGCCTGCAGGACCGTATCCGCGACCTGCAGGAGCGCCGGGAGCTGCTGCGCAAAGAGCAGGAAGAAAATAAATCCGTCAGCCAGCAGGCGTATTTGGAACAAAACACCGCAAAAGTCAATCTGGAGCGTTCCCTGGAGCAGAAATATGAAAGCGAAAAAGCCGCGGCGGCACTGGCGGCCGAGACGAAAGAGCTGGAGCAGCAAAAGCAGCAGGTCTTAGCCCAGCGCAGCGAGACGGATGCTAAACTTGCCGAAGTGACCGCAAAAGAACAGCAGCTGCAGCAGGAAACACTGGCCGCGCAGCAGGAGCTTGGGGAGCATGAAAAGGCCGAACAGGACGCCCGGGACGCCTTGTCTCAAATCCGCATGGAAGAGGCCGGGTTCGGCCAGCAGGCCGGGTTTATCCGGGAAAATATCAAGCGCACCGATGCAGAGCTGGCAAAGCTGAAGGAAGAACTGCAGCAGCTGGAAAACGGCGCAAAATCCGCAGATGCGGACGTATCCGAAAAAGAACAACAGATCCAGGCACTGCAGGCGGAAATCAAACAATCCGTTCTTGCGAATACAGAACACGAAAAACAGCTGGAAGAAAAGCTGGCGAAAAAGGAAGACATGGCGGCGGAGCAGAAAGGGTTTTTCCAAAAACGGGAAGAGCTCTCCGAGCGGAAAACAATCCTGGATAAAGAAATCTTCCGCTTAAACAGCCAGAAAGAAAAGCTGGAGGAAACAAGGGAGACGCAGACCAACTACATGTGGAACGAATACGAGCTGACACCGCACCATGCCATGCGGCTGCGGGACGAGCAGTACAGCGACCCGGTCAAAACAAAAAACCAGATCCGCCAGACCAAGGAAGAGATCCGAAAGCTCGGCGACGTCAATGTCAATGCGATCGAAGAATACAAAGAAGTATCGGAGCGCTACCAGTTTTTAAAAACCCAGCACGACGACCTCATCCAGGCAGAACAGACATTGCTTGGCATTATCGAAGAGCTGGATACCGGCATGCGCAGGCAGTTCAGCGAAAAATTCGCCGAGATCCAGCGCGAATTTGACAAAGCCTTCAAGCAGCTGTTCGGCGGCGGAAAGGGAACACTGGAGCTGGCAGAAGGCGAGGAAATCTTAGAATGCGGCATCCGCATTATCGCCCACCCGCCCGGCAAAAAGCTCCAGAACATGATGCAGCTGTCCGGCGGGGAAAAAGCGCTGACCGCCATCGCGCTTTTGTTCGCCATCCAGAACTTAAAACCGTCCCCGTTCTGCCTGCTTGACGAGATTGAAGCAGCCTTAGACGACAGCAACGTCAGCCGCTTTGCCCAGTATCTGCATAAACTGACAAAACATACACAGTTTATCGTGATCACCCACAGGCGCGGCACGATGACAGCCGCAGACCGCCTGTACGGGATTACCATGCAGGAAAAAGGCGTATCGACGCTCGTGTCTGTCAGCCTGATCGAAAACGACCTGAATTAAACGGAGGAATAAAATGGCAGAAAAAAAAGGATTTTTCAAACGCCTTGTCGAAGGGCTGACCAAGACAAGGGATCATATCACGGCAGGAATCGATGCCGTATTCAGCGGATTTTCCAAAATCGACGACGATTTTTACGAAGAAATCGAAGAAATCCTCGTTATGGGCGACCTGGGTATGAAAGCAACCGGAGCCATTATCGAAAACCTGAAGCTGAAAGTAAAAGAACAGCACATCAAAGACCCGGCTGCATGCAAAGAACTGTTAATCAGCAGCATCAAGGAACAGATGGAAGTCGGCGAAACAGCTTACCGCTTTGAAGAAGAGCAGTCCGTCGTGCTTGTCATCGGGGTCAACGGCGTCGGGAAGACGACGACAGTTGGAAAGCTGGCGGGTAAATTAAAAGCACAGGGCAGAAAAGTCGTACTTGGCGCGGCAGATACGTTCCGTGCCGCCGCAGGCGGCCAATTAGCCGAATGGGCAAACCGCGCAGGCGTGGAGATGATCGGCGGACAGGAAGGCGCGGATCCGGCTTCCGTTGTCTATGATGCGGTAGCGGCGGCGAAGGCGCGGAATGCTGATGTCTTATTATGCGATACGGCCGGGCGGCTGCATAATAAAAAGAACCTGATGGAAGAGCTGAAAAAGATCAACCGCATCCTGGAGCGCGAATATGCCCAGGCGTACCGGGAGACGCTTGTTGTGCTGGACGCGACGACCGGGCAGAATGCTTTGAATCAGGCGAAGCAGTTTGCGGAGGTGGCGGATCTGACCGGGATTGTGCTGACGAAAATGGATGGTACGGCGAAGGGGGGTATTGCTGTGGCGATTCAGTCGGAGCTTGGGATTCCGGTGAAATATATCGGGGTTGGGGAGTCGATAGATGATCTGCAGAAGTTTGATGCGGGGGAGTTTGTGAATGCGTTGTTTCATAAGGCGGGTGAGGAGGAAATGGGCTGATTTTTTTGGGCTGGGGTTTTTGGGGATGCGGACGCCGGAGGAGGGGGAAAGGGCCTGGCTTCCTGCTCCTATTCCAGAATGTTAAGAATCCCTAGGTATTCTGCGTTTACACAGTGGCACCGTCCGGGCGCGCCGCCTAGTTCGCCCTGG
>CANOET010000201.1 GCA_947564835.1 uncultured Eubacterium sp.
GCCCCAGTCCGCCCAAGGTGTGTCTCCCGGCGCATCCCCTGCCCGCTGCCCGCAGAACCGTCCGCAAAGCCACTTTCCCTACCCGCTGCCCAGAACCGTCCGCAAAGCCACTTTCCCTACCCGCTGCCCAGAACCATCCGCAAAGCCACTTTCCCTACCCGCTGCCCAGAACCATCCGCAAAGCCATTCCCCCTTTGCCCGCAAGAATTGTCCACACAAATCCATCCCCAAGTACCGAAGAACACACAGAAATACCGAAAAAATCCCACCTGTTTATTATTTGTTTATAGATAGTTTATAAAATATTCACAAAAACTTTGAAAAGAAATTGCAAAAACAGGTTGACAAAGAAAATAGGGAGTGTTATCTTAGTCATATCGATATTAGCACTCTAATTCATCGAGTGCTAACAAAAAACAAGAAAGGCTGTGAGTGTACTTTTTATGGAGGGACTTGATGAAAGAAAGACCAAGATCTTAAGAGCCATCATAAAAAATTATCTGGACACCGGCGAACCGGTCGGTTCGAGGACGATCTCAAAGTACACAGACCTGCATTTAAGTTCCGCGACTATCCGCAACGAAATGTCAGACTTAGAGGAATTAGGCTACATCCTCCAGCCGCATACATCAGCAGGCCGTATCCCTTCGGATAAGGGCTACCGGTTTTACGTGGATAACCTGATCGCAGAAAAAAATCAGGAAATCAACGATATGCAAAGCCTGGTGATCGAGCATACCGAACGGATGGAAAAGGTATTGAAAAAGGTGGCAAAGCTGTTGGCAAATAATACGGAGTATGCAGCAATGATCACCGGGCCGCAGTACCACCGCAGCAAGCTGAAGTTTATCCAGCTTTCCAGGGTAGATGCCGGACAGCTGCTTTGCGTGATTGTACTGGAAGGCAATATCGTCAAAAATAAAATGCTTTCCGTCGAGGAAGAGCTGACCGACGAGCAGATGCTTAAGCTGAATATCCTGTTAAATACAAGCCTCAACGGGCTGTCGATTGAGCAGATTAACCTTGGCACGATATCCGCGCTGAAAGACCAGGCAGGGATCCACAGCAAAATTGTGGGAGATGTGCTGGACGCTGTGGCGGAGGCGGTCGGAGAAGATGAGGACCTGCAGATCTATACAAGCGGGGCTACGAATATTTTTAAATATCCGGAGTTATGTAATTCTGAAAAGGCAAGTGAGTTTATCTCAGCCTTTGAAGAAAAACAGGTGCTTGCAAATATGATTACGGATAAACTCGCAGAGCATGAGCCGGGGACAGGGATTCAGGTGTATATCGGCGACGAAAGCCCGATTAAGACGATGAAGGACTGCAGTGTTGTGACAGCGACTTATGAACTGGGAGAAGGCATAACCGGGACGATCGGGATTATCGGACCGAAACGGATGGATTATGAAAGGGTATTAAATAATCTGAAACATTTAAAAAAACAACTGGATGGTATTTATCACAAGGATGAAAAACCGGCAGGTGGTTAAAATAGATTAGGGTGGAAACAGAGAAAGGAGCAGGGCGCGTGGAGAATCAAGCAGACCAGGATCAGGAAATACAGACCGATCAGGTGCAGATGAATCAGATGGAGAATGATCAGATGGAGAAGAACCAGGAAAATCAAAATCAGAAAAATCAAAATCAAGAAAACCAGACAGCAGAGGAAAAAGACCTGCACGATACACAGACGCAGGATACAGAAGGAAATGCCGATGCATCTGCAGCAGGCCGCGGGGCAGAGGACGGCCCGGCGGATGATGACAGCCTGGAGGAGGATTTCCAGGATGAACCTGCCGACGGCGATGCCGCCCAGTCTGGTGAAAAAAAAGGATTTTTCAAAAAAAATAAGAAAAAAGACAAAAAGGATAAAAAGGATGAAAAAATCGAAGAGCTGACCGACCAGGTAAAGCGTCAGATGGCAGAATTTGATAACTTCCGCAAACGTACCGAAAAGGAAAAGACACAGATGTATGAAATCGGGGCAAAAAGTATGATTGAAAAAATACTTCCGATTGTGGATAATTTTGAACGCGGGCTTGCGGCGGTGCCGGAGGAGTTAAAGGATGACGCATTTGTAGACGGCATGAATAAGATTTATAAACAGCTGATGACGATGCTGGAAGAGGCGGATGTAAAGCCGATTGAAGCCGTCGGGAAGGAATTTGACCCGAACCTGCACAATGCTGTGATGCAGACGGAAAGCGAAGAGTATGAATCCGGGATTGTCGCACAGGAGCTGCAAAAGGGCTATACTTACCGCGACAGTGTGGTAAGGCACAGCATGGTGGCGGTTGTAAGCTAAGACGCGCGCCGTTATGTGTATGTTGAGAACTAATTAATGATTTATTGTATAGAATATTTAGGAGGAACGAACCATGAGTAAGATTATAGGTATTGACTTAGGAACAACAAACAGTTGTGTAGCTGTTATGGAAGGCGGGAAACCGACTGTAATCGCAAACCAGGAAGGCGCAAGGACAACACCTTCGATCGTAGCTTTTACAAAAACAGGCGAACGCTTAGTCGGAGAACCGGCAAAGCGTCAGGCGGTTACCAATGCGGAAAAGACGATTATTTCCATTAAGAGGGATATGGGTACCGATCATGGCCGTACCATTGATGATAAAAAGTATTCTCCGCAGCAGATTTCCGCAATGATTTTGCAGAAACTGAAAGCAGATGCGGAAAGCTATCTGGGCGAGAAAGTGACGGATGCGGTGATTACGGTGCCTGCTTACTTTAATGACGCACAGAGGCAGGCGACAAAGGACGCGGGCAAGATTGCGGGCCTGGAAGTAAAGCGTATTATTAACGAGCCGACGGCAGCTGCTCTGGCATATGGCCTGGATAATGAGAGCGAGCAGAAGATTATGGTCTATGACCTTGGCGGCGGTACGTTCGATGTGTCCATTATTGAAATCGGCGACGGGGTGATTGAAGTATTGTCGACCAACGGCGATACGAGGCTTGGCGGCGATGATTTTGACCAGAAGGTAACGGACTGGATGATCGCTGAATTTAAGAAAGCGGAAGGCGTGGATTTGTCCAATGACAAGATGGCGCTGCAGCGTTTAAAAGAAGCGGCGGAAAAGGCAAAGAAGGAATTGTCTTCTGCGACGACAACCAACATCAACCTGCCGTTTATTACAGCGACGCCGGAAGGCCCGAAGCATTTTGACATGAACCTGACAAGGGCAAAATTCGACGAGCTGACCAGGGACCTGGTAGAACGCACGGCCATTCCGGTGCAGAACGCGTTAAAGGATGCCGGGCTGAACAACGGGGATATTGCAAAGGTGCTGCTCGTAGGCGGTTCCACACGTATCCCGGCGGTACAGGAAAAGGTAAAACAGCTGACCGGCAAAGAACCGAACAAGAGCCTGAATCCGGACGAATGCGTAGCAATCGGCGCTTCCATCCAGGGCGGCAAGCTGGCCGGGGACGCAGGTGCAGGCGAGATCCTCTTGCTGGACGTTACCCCGCTGTCTTTATCAATTGAAACGATGGGCGGTGTAGCTACCAGGCTGATCGAACGCAATACAACTATCCCGACCAAGAAGAGCCAGATCTTCTCTACGGCAGCGGATAACCAGACAGCTGTGGATATCAATGTCGTTCAGGGTGAAAGGCAGTTTGCAAGGGATAATAAATCTCTGGGCCAGTTCCGTCTGGACGGTATTCCGCCTGCACGCCGCGGTGTTCCGCAGATTGAGGTGACCTTTGATATCGATGCAAACGGTATTGTGAACGTATCTGCCAAAGACCTTGGCACCGGCAAGGAGCAGCATATCACCATTACCGCAGGCTCGAATATGTCAGACGATGAGATCGACCGCGCGGTGAAAGAAGCTGCTGAATATGAAGCACAGGACCGCAAGCGCAAGGAAGCGATTGACGCAAGAAATGACGCGGATGCCTTTGTTTTCCAGACCGAGAAGGCGCTTGAGGAAGTAGGCGCAAGCTTAGACCCGTCTGACAAGGCTTCGGTAGAAGCGGATCTGAACGCGTTAAAATCGCTGTTAGAGGCAAATCCGCAGGCGGAAAACCTGACCGAATCACAGGTAGACGAGATCAAGGCAGCAAAAGAAAAGCTGACGGAAAGTGCGCAGAAGGTATTTGCGAAAATGTATGAAAATGCACAGGCAGCGCAGGGCGCGGCAGGTGCAGGCCCGAATCCGTCTGATTTTTCAGGCGCGGCAAATAACGCTGGCGCAGCGGATGATGATGTGGTAGACGCGGATTTTAAAGAAGTATAATTTAAGGTAACAGCCAGACAGGTTTAGTTTTGCAGCCTGTCTGTGTTGTTACGTCAGAGGAAAAGTTATGGCAGAGCAGAAAAGAGATTATTACGAGGTCCTGGGGGTAGCTAAAAATGCCGGGGACGGGGAAATTAAAAAGGCATACCGTGTCCTTGCAAAAAAATACCACCCGGACATGAATCCCGGTGATAAAGAAGCGGAGAAAAAATTCAAAGAAGCTTCCGAAGCCTATGCGATTTTGAGCGATCCGGAAAAGCGCAGGCAGTACGACCAGTTCGGCCATGCGGCTTTTGAAGGCGGAGGCGGCGGTGCCGGAGGGTTTGACTTCTCCGGTATGGATTTCGGTGATATTTTCGGCGATATTTTCGGCGACTTTTTCGGCGGCGGCACCAGCAGGCGCAGCAGCAACGGCCCAATGAAGGGGGCCAATGTACGCGCCAGCGTGCGGATAACCTTTGAAGAAGCCGTCTTCGGCTGCGAGAAGGAATTGGAGCTGGTATTAAAAGACGACTGCCCGGATTGCCACGGAACCGGTGCAAAGCCCGGCACTTCGCCTGAGACCTGTACCAAGTGCGGCGGCAAGGGCAAGGTCATGTTTACGCAGCAGTCGTTGTTTGGCATGGTGCAGAATGTGCAGACATGTCCGGACTGCCGCGGGACCGGAAAGGTAGTCAAGGACAAATGTCCGCACTGCCATGGAAACGGCTACGTCTCCAATAAGAAAAAAATCTCGGTCAGCATTCCGCCGGGCATTGACAACGGACAGAGCGTGCGTATCCGCGAAAAAGGCGAACCAGGCACCAACGGCGGGCCGAGAGGCGACTTATTAGTAGAAGTGCTGATTACCAGCCATCCGATTTTCCAGCGCCAGGATATGAATATCTACTCCACAGCGCCGATTTCATTTGCACAGGCAGCGCTTGGCGGCGAAATACGCATCAGCACGATCGACGGCGATGTGCTGTACACCGTAAAGCCAGGGACGCAGACCGATACCAGAATCCGGTTAAAAGGCAAAGGCGTACCGTCCCTGCGGAATAAAAATATACGGGGCGACCAATATGTCACGCTTGTTGTGCAGGTGCCGACCAGCCTGAGCGCGGACGCCAAAGAGGCGCTGCGCAAATATGACGAGGTCAGCGGCAACTCGTTGAAGAACCAAAACGGAGCGGCAGGCAGCGGGAAAAAGAGCGGACGCAAATCATTTATGGATAAAGTCAAGGATGCATTTGAAGATATCTGATCAAACGACAGGAAAATATTTGAAGATATCGGGCCAAACGATGATCTTCTATCAGCAGGCGTTTGATAGGAAGGGCAGAAAAGGATTTTTCTGCCCTTTTTTGCCATTGCGTACAGAAAACCAGGGACGAAAAGGCCAGGCAATTGTGAAATATGTAGAAAAAATAATTTTCCTAACAGAAACACTTGTATTTTACGGAAAGATTAGCGAAAATAAATGACAGAGCCGAATACACATAGCATGGATTGTTTCGCCCTGGGCAGAAACAGGAGAGGAATGGAATGACAAAGCAGATACCAGTAGTCCGTTCGGAGAATGGGAGCATGACGCGCAAGCCGGTCCATCCGCTGAATCCCACTTTTACAACCGTGCAGCAGCAAAAGAAGCAGGATGAACAGCAGCCCTTAAAAAGTCCATCGGACCGGGCATCGGAACGAATCATACAAAAACAGCATGAATTTGAAATGTGGCGCATGCAGGAGACAGAACGTCTGGAAGCAAAGAGACAAAACCTCCGCAGGCAGACGCATCAGATGGAGCAGGAACGCATCCAGCTGAACATAGACAAAGCACATTTTTACCGCCAGCAGGAATTTCAGGAAACCAAAAAGAAACACGAAGAACACCTGCTGGAAATGAAACGCCAGATCCTGGAAGGGGAATTGTACAAGCTGGCGGAAGAAAAAAAGCAGTTTGAGCAGAAAAAAAGCTTTTACGACCAGGTAGAAGCTTATCAGAAAGACGATATCCGCACAAAGCCGGCTTCCATCCAGGGTACTATGTTTTTTGCAGGCGTAAACAGCCTTGGTTCCTTAAAAAAACGCTATAAAGACCTGCTCAAGATCTACCATCCGGACAATAAGTGCGGGGATACAGACGCGATCCAGGAAATCAACCGGGAATATCAGCGCTTACTGGCAAAATTGCAGGGATAACGCCTGCATAGCCGGATACGTAACCGTTGAAAGGCACTCAGAAGATTACAGGATCCATAATAACCAATCGGAAAGGGTATATCATTCGGGAACTGAATATAACTTTGAAAGGGCATATCATTCGGGAACTGTATCTAATTCGGAAAGGGCATATAATTTGGAAACTGTATATAATTCGGAAAGGGCATATAATAATGAAATGGGACAAATATACAATTGAGACGACAACCGCTGCAGAAGATGTCATCAGCGCCATTTTAGGAGAGCTTGGCATAGAAGGGATCGAGATTGAAAATCATGTGCCGCTGACAGAAGAAGAGACAGGCAGCATGTTTATAGACTTTCCGTTAGAGCTGCCGCCGGACGACGGCACAAGCAAGGTAAGCTTCTATCTGGATCCCGGACAGGAGCAGGAAGAACTGCTTAGACGGGTATACACGGCGCTGGAAGAAGAAAAACAATATCTGGATATCGGTTCCGGCAGGATTACAAAAGAGCAGACCGAAGACGCGGATTGGATGAATAACTGGAAGCAGTTTTTCCAGTCCTTTACAATCGGCGATATCCTGATCAAGCCGACCTGGGAAGAGCAGCAATCCAAAGACCAGGACAAGATCCTGATCGAAATCGATCCCGGCATTTCCTTTGGGACAGGCAAGCATGAGACGACGCGGTTATGTATTCTGCAGCTGCAGAAATATATGCAGGGCAAGGAAGGGTGCCGGGTGCTGGACGTCGGCTGCGGCAGCGGGATCTTGTCTGTTGTGGCGTTAAAGCTGGGCGCAGGGAGTGTGACAGGGATTGATATTGATGATAACTGTATCGGATCTGCGCAGGAAAATATGAAGGTGAACCATCTGGATGGACAGTTATGGGAGTTTTTTTCCGGTAATCTGATCGAAGAGGAAGCCGTCCGGCAGCGGCTGGGGGAGGAAACGTATGATCTTGCGGTGGCCAATATCCTTGCGGATGTGATTATTCCGATGGCGCCGTTTTTGCTGCCTTGTTTGAAAAAGGGCGGGGTTTTGATTACGTCCGGGATTATTGATTTTAAAGAGCGGCAGGTGCGGGAGGCTTTGGAGAGGGCGGGGTTTGAGGTGTTGGAGACGAATTTTGACGGGGAGTGGGTGAATATTTCGGCTAGAAGGCCGGAGGATGAATGAGAGGTCCGGAGGATGGAAAGATCTTGGCTGGCCAGGGGATGTGCTAGTTGGGAAGATCTTGGTTGGCCAGGGGATGTGGCTAAGCGGAAAGATCCTGGTTGGCTGGGGGATGTGGCTAAGCGGAAAGATCCTGGTTGGCCAGGGGATGTGGCTCACCGGACGACTCTGCGGGCTGTGGCCAGGGGATACGCTGGGAGACACACCTTGGGCGGACTGGGGCAACGCTGCGGTGAACTAATC
>CANOET010000202.1 GCA_947564835.1 uncultured Eubacterium sp.
TATTTTATTTGTATGTGCAAATTCACTATATTTTCATGAGTTTCCGAGAGTTCTCTCAATATTCGCGCGGCCATCCACATCCCCCCCTGCCCAACCAATATCTTTCACCCAACCAATCAAAAAACGCAACACAATATCAATATTCCCGCCCACAATCAAACGTTTCCCACTCTGTACAGAAAATCATTTTTAAGTCCCTATTCTATTTTCCCCCAACTCATGTTATACTTAGCACGCACCACTAACAAAATAACTAAACCAGACAAGGAGGTATCTGTACATGTTTTTAAAAGACGTGCATACAGGCCAAAGCTGCATCGTCGAACACATCGACCTTCCTTTCCAGATGGAACGGCGGCTGGAAGCCCTTGGAATGACAAAAGAATCTGTGATTTCCGTTTTAAACCGCAAAGGCAAAGGCATTATGATCATCAAACTGCGCGGCACCCGGTTTGCATTGGGATATAACATGACGAGGCATATAACAGTACGTGAAACGAGGTGATATACTTGAAAGAAAATCTGACGATAGGATTTATCGGCAACCCGAACTGCGGCAAAACGACACTGTTTAATGCCTACACAGGTGCGAATCTGAAAGTGGCCAACTGGCCCGGTGTTACGGTGGAAAAGGTCGAAAGTGCCATCCGTGACCATGACCTGAATATCCGGCTCGTCGACCTGCCCGGCACTTACAGCCTGACTTCGTATACAATGGAAGAAACGGTCTCCCGGCAATTTATTTTGAGCGATGAAGTGGACGTCGTTATTAATGTGGCGGATGCTTCAACGCTTGAACGCAACCTATATCTGACTCTGCAGATCCTGGAGCTTGGCAAGCCGGTTGTGCTGGCGCTGAATATGATGGATATTGTCGAAAAGCGCGGGATGGAGATCGATCTGCACCGCCTGCCGGAAATGCTTGGGATCCCAGTGATTCCGGTATCTGCCCGTAAGCGTACGGGCCTTGATTCCCTGCTGCATGCGGCGGCCCACCATAAGGGGCAGCCTGATCCGGACAGCCTGATCCATCATCATAAGGAAACCGGACATCATGTCCATGACCACCATAAGGAATTTGCGATGGTTTATTCGGATCTGCTGGAAGATAAGATTGACCTGCTGATCGCGGCATTGCGGGAGGCATATCCGGACATTTCCAACTATCGCTGGCATGCAATTAAGCTGCTGGAACATGACACCGAGGTTTGGGAAAAATACCCGCTGGACCTGCCGGATGTGCTGGATAAAAATTATGAATCGCAGATGATCAATGAAAAGTATGATTTTATTGAAGAAATCATCGATGAGGTGCTGCTGCATAAAAAGCGGCAGGATCAGTTTACGGAACGGGTCGACCAGGCGCTGACGCACCGGATTTTCGGCATTCCGATTTTCCTTGGGATTATGGCGGTCGTATTTTTTCTGACCTTCGCGGTCGGGGACTGGATTAAGGGGTATTTTGAGACGGCGATTGATTGGGTTTCCGGGCTGGCTGTGGACGGACTGCGTGCGATGCATACCCATGAGGTGGTGGAATCTCTGGTTGTGGAAGGGATCATCGGAGGGGTAGGCACGATTATTACTTTTTTGCCGAATATTTTTATCCTGTTTTTGGCGCTTGCGTTTTTGGAAGACAGCGGCTATATGGCGCGCGTTGCCTATATTATGGAAGGATTGATGAGCAGGCTTGGGCTTTCCGGCAAGGCGTTTATCCCGATGCTGCTTGGGTTTGGCTGTACGGTTCCGGCGATTATGGCTTCCCGTGCGCTGGAGAACAAGCGGGACCGCTATAAAGTTATGCTTGTGACGCCGTTTATGAGCTGCAACGCCCGCCTGACGATTTACATCTTGTTTGCGGAAATGTTTTTCGGGAAAAATGCGATGCTTGCCGCTTATTCGATGTATCTGATCGGTATTGCCGTGGCCATGCTTGTTTCTTGTGCCCTGCATTTGCTTGACCGGGAGGAAAGCGCGAACTATCTGCTGATCGAGCTGCCGGAATATAAGCTGCCGGACGCGCGCACGGTAGGTATTTATGTCTGGGATAAGGTGAAGGATTATCTGGGCAAGGCAGGCACGACGATTTTTATCGCGACGCTGCTGATCTGGTTTTTGCTGAATTTCGGTCCGCATGGATATGCGCCGGATTTGTCCGAAGGATTCGGCGCGATGATCGGTAAATGGCTGGTTCCTGTTTTTGCGCCGGTCGGCCTGGGCTTTTGGCAGATTGCCGTTGCACTGATCGCCGGGATCTCTGCAAAGGAAGTCGTCGTATCCAGCTGCGCGGTTTTATTCGGCATTGTCAATGCCAATTCCGCCTCCGGCATGGCGAGGTTTTCCGAGGTGCTTCGGGGGATCGGATTCGGGCCGTTAAATGCCTTCTGCCTGATGGTCTTTTGTCTGCTGTATGTGCCTTGCGCGGCGACATTGGCGACGATACATAAGGAATCGGACAGCTGGGGCTGGACCGGTTTTGTTACAGTATTCCAACTGGCTGTGGCATGGGTGGTTACCTTTTTGGTATACCGGATCGGCCTGGCCGTTACATTATAACAAGAAAGAGTGGAAATGATATGAAATCATTAGTGATTGCAGAAAAGCCCAGCGTGGGCAGGGATATCGCCAGGGTGCTCGGATGCGGCAAGGGCGGAAACGGATTTTTAGAAGGCAGCGAGTATGTCGTTACCTGGGCGTTGGGGCATCTGGTGGAGCTGTCTGACCCGGAAAGCTATGGAGACCAGTGGAAGACCTGGAAGATGGAAACGCTTCCCATGCTGCCGGAAAAGCTGGAAATCCAGGTCATTCCAAAGACTGGCAAGCAGTACCAGACCGTAAAGGCGCAAATGTACCGCAAAGATATCGGCATGATTATTATCGCAACCGACGCAGGGCGGGAAGGCGAGCTGGTCGCACGCTGGATCATTCAAAAGGCCGGGGTACACAAGCCGATGAAGCGGCTGTGGATTTCTTCAGTCACAGACCAGGCGATCCGCCAGGGATTTGCACACTTAAAGGACGCGAAAGAATACCAAAAGCTCTATGAAGCAGCCGTAGCGAGAGCCGAAGCGGACTGGCTCGTCGGCCTGAACGCGACCCGCGCCCTGACGGTGCGGCACAATGCGCAGCTGTCCTGCGGCAGGGTGCAGACCCCTACCCTGGCGATGATCGCCAAGCGTGAGGCGCAGATCAAAGCGTTTCAGCCAAAATCCTACTATGGACTAAAAGTAAACAGCGGCGGCGTGGCCTGGACATGGAAAAATAAAGACAACAGTGTCTCGGTTTTTTCATCGGAAACGATCCGCGGCATCCAGGAAAAGGTCACGGGCAGCACGGCAGTGATAGAAGAGGTCAAAAAGAAACAGCAAAAATCCTATGCGCCGCAGCTGTATGATTTGACTTCCCTGCAGCAGGATGCCAACCGCATGTTCGGATTTTCCGCCAAACAGACGCTGGATTATATGCAGCGCCTGTACGAACATTATAAAGCGGTTACGTATCCAAGAACCGATTCCAGATACCTCACCGCAGACCTGGTAGCCACACTGCCGGAACGGATCCGCGCCTGCCGCTTCGGCGGCTACAGCCAGATCTGCGGCCAGCTGCTCAAAACCCCGGTCAAAGGGAATGCTTCCTTTGTCAACGACAAAAAAGTCTCCGACCACCACGCAATTATCCCGACCGAACAGGGGGTCAGCCTGCGGGAGTTAGCGTACGGCGAGCGTAAAATATACGAGCTGGTCATTTCCCGTTTCCTTGCCGTGCTGCTGCCGCCCTGCGAGTATGAGCAGACAGAAGTAACAGCGGTTTGCGAAGGGGAACGGTTTACCGTAAAAGGAAAAATCATCCGCAAGGCCGGATGGCAGGAAATCCGCAAAGTACAGGAGGAAGCCGGCATCCTGCCCGAGGAAGAACCGGACAGCAGCCATACAGACGGAACCGGTTTTACGCAAGGCAGCCTTGCGGACTTTACGAAAGGCCAGAAGATCCTTTTTACAGAAGCAAAGATTACAGAAGGAAAAACGAAGCCGCCGCTGCCGTTTACCGAGGCCACGCTTCTGGCGGCGATGGAAAACCCTGTAAAATACATGGAAAGCAGCGACCAGTCGCTGAAAAAGACACTGGGCGAAACCGGAGGCTTAGGGACCGTCGCAACCCGCGCGGATATCATCGAAAAACTGTTCAACAGCTTTATGATCGAAAAGAAAGATCCGTACATCCATCTGACGTCCAAAGGCAGGCAGGTACTGGAGCTGGCCCCGCAGGGGCTGACTTCCCCGGAGCTGACAGCCAGATGGGAGCAGCAGCTTTCGGATATCGCAAAAGGAAAATCCAGGAAAAAGGACTTTGAAGCGGAAATCCGGGCCTATACCGCGGACCTGGTCAAAGATATCGCGGCTTCCTCCAAGACTTACCGCCATGACAACCTAACCGGAAAAAAATGCCCGGAATGCGGAAAGCTGCTGTTAGAGGTCAGCCACAAAAACGGACGGATGCTGGTGTGCCAGGACAGGGAGTGCGGCTACCGCAAGACACTGTCCAGAAACACCAACGCCCGCTGCCCGCAGTGCCATAAAAAGATGGAGCTGGTCGGGGACGGGGAGAACCAGAAATTTATCTGCGCCTGCGGTTACCGGGAAAAATTGTCTGCGTTTGAAAAGCGCAAAAAGGAAAGCGGGGGAGGCGTTTCGAAAAAGGATGTGTCCAAATATATGCATAAGATGAAGCAGGAGGCGCAGGAGCCTTTGAATAATGCCTTTGCGAGCGCTTTTGCGAAGATCAGGCTTTAGCGGCAGCCGGTACGCAGGCTGAAAATGGGGGCTGCCGCACATTTGCGGCCGATTCTGGTTTTATGTAAAAATCAGACGATGACTTCGGATGCTTCAAAGCTAAGTATATAAGGGCATCCAGCCTTTTGCCAAAATTGGATGGCTTATGGGCTGGATGCATCCGAAAGGGGGATTTTCTTTCGCTGGTGTTACTTGCCTGTCAGCTCTGCGATCAGATTTTCCACATCTTCAATGCAGGAACCGCAGATGGTGCCGACGCTGTTGATTTCCTGTACTTCTTCCAGTGTTTTTGCGCCGTTATTGACAGCTTCCTGGATCATGCCTTTGGTAATGTCCAGACAGCTGCAGATGATTTCATCCGGATTTGTCATAGCAACCTCCTTTCCGGCAGCGGCAGTCTGAAGGGATGGCCAAAGAATCCTGGCGGCCATGCCCTGCATACGGGTATTTCGCTGCGCAATGCAATATAACATAATGTCTTTACCAAGTATGGCGCAAATTAGAAAAAATATACAAATATTTTTGGAAAATTTCCTGGCTATTGAATTTTAGGCGGGTACGGGCTATAATACGCAGATAACAAGGGTCAGCCATGATCCAGACCATTTCTAAGACATGCAAAACATACGTATAAGGAGGATACCATGCAGTTACAACAGGAAGCAGGATACGAATACATCGAAGGGGGCGTCTGCGCGTCAGCGGGCTTTATGGCCAACGGCTGCCACTGCGGGCTGGATCCGAGGCCGGAGAAGAACGACCTTGGCATCATCTGCAGTGAAAGACTCTGCAACGCAGCGGCCGTATATACGACCAATCTGGTCAAGGGCGCGCCGATCTTAGTGACCCGCAAAAACCTGGAAGCAACCAGAGGCAAGGCAAGGGCCGTCATTGTCAACAGCAAAAACGCAAATACCTGCAATGCAGACGGTGAAGAAAAAGCCTGGAATATGTGCGAGCTGGCCGCGCAGCAGTTAAAAATCACGCCGGAAGAGGTCATCGTGGCATCTACAGGCGTAATCGGCCAGACGCTTCCGATAGAACCGATCGCTGCACATATGGAAGAGCTTGTATCCGGCATGTCGCCGCAGCATCATGACAAAGCAGCCGCAGCAATTATGACGACGGATACAGTGAAAAAAGAAGTCGCTGTTTCATTTTCGTTAAACGGCAAAACCTGCCGTCTGGGCGGTATGGCAAAAGGCAGCGGGATGATTCATCCAAACATGGCAACCACGCTGAACTTTGTAACGACGGACGCAGCCATTTCACCGCAAATGCTCCAAAAAGCGCTGAACGATACCGTCAAAGTCACATATAACTGCCTGAGCGTAGACGGGGACACTTCCACCAATGATATGGTATGCATCCTTGCCAACGGACTTGCAGGAAATGAGGAGGTTACGGCAGAAGGGCCGGATTACGAGGTATTTCTAAAAGCACTTTACCTGGTGCTTTTGCATCTGACAAAAATGCTTGCCAAAGACGGGGAAGGCGCGACGAAGCTGATCGAATGCACCTGCGCCGGGGCGCCGGATTTGGATACGGCGATAACGGCAGCAAAAAGCGTGGTCAGCTCTTCGCTTGTAAAAAGCGCCATGTTTGGGGCGGATGCAAACTGCGGGCGTATTTTATGTGCGCTTGGATATGCAGGCGTGGCGCTGGATGTTAGCAGGATCGACGTCAGCCTGGCTTCGGATCAGGGGAGCGTACAAGTATGCGGCGGCGGGAACGGGCTTGCGTTTTCGGAGGAAGATGCGGCGCGTGTACTTTCGGCAGATGAGATTCAGATTTTGGTGGATCTGAACCAGGGGAGTGCGGAGGCTAAAGCGTGGGGATGCGATCTGACGTATGATTATGTGAAGATCAATGCGGATTACCGCAGCTAGCTTTTCGGATGTGTCCGTGCCATTTCTTTTTTCTGGTTCGGACACTGTTTTATTTTGGCTGTTGACCGCAGTCATAATTTACAGTAAAATATAAATTAAGAAGGTGTATGAAGATAAAGGATGGTTTTGCAGAGTGTTGGCATATACTAAAAGGGAGATAAGTAAAGCGAGGGGGTGTTTTTATGGCTACATCTAGCATTTTTGCGAAAGTCAGAATAGATGATCCCAAGCGGGCAGAGGCTTTTATTGATGCACTTGAAGCATCTGAGAACAAGCCGAAAAGAAAACCGTCGATACCAGTTCATCCACCGGTAACAGACATAAACGAAATTAAAAAATTTATGACAAAGAGGTTTTCCGGATAATGAACGAATGCAAAGTATTTAATATTTTGGATATGGCAGAGGCAATCGGAGAGACAAATTTAAAAGAGCTTCTCTCCGATTTTTTCTGTCCGAGGAATGAAGAGATTCAACAGTTTGTGCGGGCAAATGCATATGACTTTGCAAGGAAAAAGTTATCAGTTACCTATTTAGTCATAAATGAAGATAATTACATAGCCGCAATTTTTACATTGGCGCATAAGGTAGTGGAGATTGGGGATGCAAATCTGTCTCAGTCAAAACGCAAAAAAATAAGCAGATATGCTGTTTTGGATTCTCAGACAGGCTGTTATACTGTTTCAGCATTCCTGATTGCACAGTTTGGAAAAAATTACGCATTGGACGCAGATAAAAGATTAAGTGGAAATGAACTAATGGATTTGGCATTTGAAGTCCTGGAGAGAGTCCAGCATGAGATTGGCGGTGGCGTTGTTTTTCTGGAGTGCGAGGACAAGCCGTAACTGTTGAATTTCTACCAGAATGAAAAAAATGGGTTTATACCGTTTAATGAAAGGTATTCTGTATCGGATTGTACGAAATATATCCAGCTGTTTCATTTTTTCTAATTAGGCCACTTATAAATGATTTTTTGCGCAAAATGGCAAAATTTTGATTCTGGGCGACAGAATTGACATTGTGTTGTGCTTTTTACTGGTTGTGCGGACGCCGGGTGAGGGGGAAATGGCCTGGCTTCCTGCTCCTATTCCAGAATGTTAAGAATCCCTAGACATTCTGCAT